>CAMCQY010000172.1 GCA_945877135.1 Candidatus Kuenenia stuttgartensis | reverse complement strand
GCGGCGAACAGAGGTAGAAGTCCTCAGCGTACCAATCGCTGCACCATTCCCACACGTTCCCGAGCATGTCAGAAACACCCCATTGATTCGCCGTTTTCTGGCCAACTTGTTGAGGTCTGCCACCAGCGTTGGCAACGTACCAGCAGTGGTCTGCGATCTGTTTTCGATCGTCGCCCCATGGATAGGTCGTGGTGGACCCTGCCCGACAGGCATATTCCCATTCCGCCTCGGACGGTAGGCGATATGTCCTGCCGGCATCCAGTTCTTGCGGGAACCGTGTCAGGCGACGACAGAAATCCATCGCGTGATCCCACGACACCCGAATCATAGGGGTGTTTGTGTCCCGCTGAGGATCTGGTTTTTCCTCCATCACGCGACACCACTGACCGTATGTGACGGGAAACTCGCCAATGAAGAACGGTTGCGAAAGAGTGATGCGATGAGGGGTTTCGTCTGCCGCACCTTCGGCATCGCCCATGAGGAAATTACCGCCGTGGCACATCACGAATCGCATGTCGATGGAGTTGCTTCTCGCCTTCTGAGGCAACAGATGGTCAAGGTTGAGATGGTCAAGGTTGAGATGGTCACGGTCGGTGCTCTCCGCTTTTGCCTTCTTCGCCGGCGAGACCGAAAGAGGATCGGTACGGGGCTGGTTGACTGTCGCACTCCGGCCGTTCAATGACTGCGTCCGCGCCCCCGCCTTCCTCAGTGCCGCGTAGGAAGCAATCGCTGCTACGGCGATGCCAGACTGGAGAATGATTGGCACCTGCGCTAGATTCCCCGCCACGTGTGCCAGCACGAGGATTCCTGCCGTGATGATCCAGCCATACCCTCCCCGGACGCGATCCCCGCGGTCATGCGAATCCTCACCAGGTCCTTCGTTCGTCGCTGCCTCAGTCTCTGGATCTCCGGAGGGTGCCTCGGTGTGACTCATGCGCCGTTCGCTCTTGAGCCACAAACTTCCCAGGTCGCTCGCGACGTCTATCGGCGACTGACATTTCGGACACCGCCCAGCCCGGCCAGCCGCCTGCTGTTGCAGTTTCAAGATGTTTTTGCAGCGCGGACAAAGAAGCCGCACGACTCCCGGTTCCGGTGTCAGTGGCTCAATGTCCCGCAATACGGCCGCTGCAAACTCTGCGCAGGAAGGAAACCGCTGATCAGGGTCTTTTGACAGAGCTCGATGCACGGCCTCGTACGCGCTGCGTGGCAGGTTTGGGCATCGCTCGTCGAGAGGAGGCACCGGCGCAGACACATGCTCCACGATGAGGTGAGCCGTCCTGCCATCGAAAGGCTTGTCGCCCGAGAGCATCTCGTAGACCGTGACAGCCAGTGCATATTGATCGCCGCGGCCATGAATCAGCGGCTTGGGGCGGAAAACTTCCGGTGCCATGTATTCCAGCGTGCCGATGGCAGCGGTCGCTGCCGTGAGGGTTTGCTCGGTCGAAGAGCCTGCTGACCCATCGATGACGAATTTCGCAATCCCAAAGTCACCGAGAAACGGCCTCAAGAAGCCGTCCAAAAAAATATTTCCAGGCTTAATGTCGCGATGGATCATTCCACGGTCATGGATGTGATCCAGGGCAGTCGCGACCTCCCGAAGCCAGCAGAAAAGCATTCCGGGCGGATTGCGGGAACCAATGCCGGTCTCGCCACGTCGTCGATAGTCCGCAAGAGAGCCGCCCGGCAGAAACGTCATCACAGCGAAAGGCAGTCCCTGATCGCTTCCAGCGTCGGTGATCGGCACGATGGACGGATGAGGCACCGTTCTCATCGCCTCGATCTCTCTCATGAAGCGGGCGAGAAGAATTGGGTCGTGTTGCTTTTCCGGTCTGGGCATTTTGACAACGACGGGTCTACCAGCGACGACGTCCCACGCGCGGTAGGTGATGCCCATGCCACCTGAGGCAAGTTCTGCAATCAGGTGATAGCGCCCCTTCAAAATCCGTTCAGAACGTTTCACCGTTCACTCCATCGAAAGTCAAACAAAGCATCAGGGCTATGGCACGGAGATACTGCCCAACGGGCTGTCGCCAGCCAACCCCGACTCCTCTTGGCGCGGGGGCGGGGAGACTTGCGTTGTGGTGCGGCGAGCGTCGACGTCCACCGAATTCGGAATCAGTGCTTCTCGTGCGATCTCCGCCACGATCCACAAAAACGCCCAGCCAACGACGAGGAGGCTGATCCACGGCAATGTGGACTGGAAGACGCTGCTCCGATTGTGGCGAACCGAGGGGACAACATGCCGCAGCAGCGATGAGAGTGTGGTTTTTGCCTTGAGTGCGACGGCGGAGACGGCTTTGCTGGTAAATGCGGACTGGGATGCAGGAATCCGGCCATGGTTATGCGATCTGCGGACACCGTGCCGCCGGTCGCTCAGAATATCATTGAGAGCAGACACGAGTTCCTCAGCGCTGGCGAGGCGTTCGGATCGCTTTTTCTTCAGGCAGTGGCCGAGCATTTCCGCGACGGCAGGAGATACCTTTTCATTGCATCTCCTCGGCGACATGGGCCGAGTGCGGCGAATGAGATCAGCGGCCTCCGAAGTCGACCGATTACCCACATCGTATGGAGGCAGGCCGGTCAGTGATTCGTAGAGCAAGGCACCGAGTGAGTACACGTCGGCCCGCGCATCGATTGCGGACGCGGGCATCGTATACTGCTCCGGACTCATGTGCCCGATGTCAACGAGCGATGGTTTGCTACTGGTCGCAGGCGGTATCGAGTCGCAACCACCGGACGTCAGCAAGAAATTGCAGTAGTCGACCACTTTTGGGCTGCCCGATGGATCGATCAACACTTTTTGGGGCGTGAGATATCCGTGAAACACGCCCTGTCGATGGCCGGCAGCGACTGCGTCGCACACTTCCTGGAACAGGGAAAGAATCTGTTGGACGGAGAGCCGGCGGGAAATGACATAGCGGCGGAGCGGAATCGCATTGGTCACATGCTCCATCACCTGAAAGGGAACATTGCGTCCGGCCCATGGCTCGACGCCCGCGGACAAAGTTGCGGCAATTCGTGGATGGTGCAGAGTCTGCACCAATTTCCAGCGGCGGTCGTAACTACGGGCCATCTCCGGGGAGCAATCGATACGCAAGACCTTGATCACGACGGATAGTGGTGGCCATTCCTGGACTCCTTCATAGACAGCGCCCAGGCCCCGGTCGCACACCAGGCGATCAATGCGGAAGCCCCCGATGTATCGGCCGATCATCCACTTCTCGCTCAGGGCTTGTTTCTGTGAAGGGATCATGTCCATGACGTGATCCTGAAGGGTGCCGCGAAGATTTTCATCGGCGAGGCCTGCAGAAACGCCCTGCGGGTTGTCGCAGACTTGCTGCTGGGATGCATCACGACCAGAAGGAACCATCGTTATCAGGGGTGATCGTACCCCTAATGGGGCGGGGAGAACAAGTCGTGCAGAGTTGCTCAGAGTTGTATGGCTGAATCCCGCCAGCAGTTACTTCCCGCCGCCGGCGCCCCTACTGCGGCCTGGCTGATCCCGCTGGAGCGTGCCGCTCCCGAATGGCTGGCTCCTGCTGCTCGAGCCATCGGACCTATTCGTGATCGTGCCCGATCCGAATTTCTGGGTGTGACCGGTCACTGTCTCGCCGTTGCGACCACGCTCCGTGGTGAGAGTGCCGGAACCAAACGGCCGGGTCTCGGTGGTGGTGCCGTCAGACCAGCGGGTGATCGTGCCGCTGCCAAACTTTTGCGTGTGGCCCGTGACGGTCCTGCCGTCCCGGCCACGCTCCGTCGTGAGGGAACCCGAGCCAAAAGGCCGTGTCCGGCTGCTCGTGCCATCGGAACGGTGCGTCATGGTACCGGAGCCAAACGGGTTGGTCGTGCCAGACCGCGGCGATGCCATGCCTGCTCGTGACGGCGTGGGCTCGGCGGCGCTCAGTTGGTCGGCTTCGCCCATTCCAGGCAGCAGTCCGAGTAGGAGCACGACACTAAAGCGAAACATCATCGACACGTTCAGAATGACGCAACGTTGCGACATGACAGGATTCTCCGGAGTGTGAGAGGCCGTTTAATCGTATGTCGGGCCTGCGTGGCTGGTCATGCTGCCCGAACGAAGAGCCATCAGTCAAGCGACAGGTTCAATGTCGTGCGGCCGCGCACAACCTCCGTACCGAGCCCCGAGGTGGCAGGACTCGCATACCGGCCTGGTATCCGAAACCAGCCCTCTTTCTGCGGGTGAAGCCGCTCCTGACCAGGGACTGCCGGCCCTCGGTCGCTTGTCGCAGCAATCGATACTCCCTCGATGGCCTCGCCTTGCCCGGGGTTGGTAGCCGGCCGGCCTGATGTGGCGCCGCCACGAGGAGGCGTGCGATGCGGCCCTGATGGGTTTCGAGACGCGTCCTTCGCAACGGCCTGCGGTTCGGTGACGGGCCGCGGATTTGGACTCGATACGGCCACCTTCGCAACGCCTGTTGGCAGTCCCTTGAGGGTATAGGTGCCATCCGCACGTATTGGCACGAAGAACGTGCGGTTATCAGCGGTGAGTACGGTGACCGTCCCAAAAACGACTGGCTTCCCTTGGGATGTGACAGTTCCAGTCAGCGTCGTGCCACCGGGAAACTCCACGAATGACAACGCGCACAGCAGCATCACCGCGAGCACCAGTGCCGCGGTGATCTCCCGCAGGTGCATCCCGAGATATTCATCCCAGGGAATGCCCGATGGATTGATAAACCTCATGGCTGCGCCGACACCGTCTGGCCGCCGGCTCCTGAACCATCGATACTCGACATCACCGGCAACACCGTCGTGCCGGCTTCGTAGCCGATAAATGTCACCGCACCATCCGCCTGGAGCCACCTGCCACCACCCGGATGAAAACTCCAGAAGTGTGTCGCCGCGCATGGATTTTCGGGAACGTCCGCCCGATAGTAGCCAGGTGACGGGCAGGGCTCACCGTTCATCCCTGTTGCGACGGCGGAGAACTCCATGTTTGGGTTACCCATGACGGTGTCAAAGTCAGTCATGTTCCAGCGTCCGTAATACAACGCTGACGATGGAGGCCGTTCGCCGACGATGGCGACCTTGCTCAGTCCGTTGGTGATTTTCTTCATCGAGACTCTCGGTCGCGGCGACCAAGACCAATTCTGGGTGGGGAACACGCCGTTGCGGGCATTGCTCGCATGGCCGTCGTCATCGATGAACTCATCGTTACCGCTCACGGCCAGATAACTCGTCATCCCGTACCCCCAAGGGGTGACGCCTTTCACGGCCTGAGCGTCAGAAGGGCAGAGGTACGATGGCATCCGAATGCCGCTCACCTTCCAGAACATCGCATATGCCTCGTCAATGGTGGTGGGCTGGCTCCACAGAGCGATGATCTCCCTTGACTCCATGAACGGCTGGATCCGCAACAGCCAACTGCCCACCTGTTCCGACTGCATCGGAAACGTGACTGGGTCGTCCGCGACTCCCACCAAGTGCTTGGGCAAGACGGCCATGCTGGATGGGCCGAGAGCCGTTCGCGTGGCCTGCCTTGCCAGCGGAAACTCGCCGCGGACATCATGAAATCCATGAACCGCCAATCCCAACTGTTTGAGATTGTTGCTGCATTGCGTCTGCCGGGCAGACTCGCGTGAGGCCTGCACCGCTGGCAGCAGCAAGCCAACGAGCGTGCCTATTATGGCGATAACGACCAACACCTCGACGAGCGTCAGGCCGGGCTTGGCTCTGTGTGTCATCATGCATGCCTGCTGAGTGCTGCCCAACGCACGGAGGGTACCCCCCGGCCGGAGAGGTGACAAGAACCTGCTCGCACGCCGCTGCCATTCACGATTGTCAAGGGCCACACGCATGCACGAGATCTTCGAACACACCGCCGACCTGGGGCTGCGGGCGACCGCGCCGACGCTCGAACGGCTGATGGCCGACGCCGCCCGCGGCCTGTTCGAGATCATCGCCGGCGACCTCGCCCAGATTCGGCGCCGGCCCGACCATGCTGCGCGATTCGACGTGGCCGGCACCGACCCCACCTGGCTGCTCTTCGACTGGATCAGTGAACTGCACGCCACCTTCGAACTCCGCCGTATGCTCTTCTGCGAATTTGACGTGTCGATCGACGCCACCGGACTCCACGCCACCGCTCACGGCGAGCCTTACGACCCGGCCCGTCACACGTTGGCCCACGAGATCAAGGCGATCACCCAGCATGAACTGTCTGTGGTTCAAACTGCCGGCGGCTGGGAGGCCACGCTGATCGT
>CAMCQY010000171.1 GCA_945877135.1 Candidatus Kuenenia stuttgartensis | reverse complement strand
CCATGGCCGCGGTCATCGGCGTGGTGCCGACGAGACGCCGCGACGCGACGGTGTGGTACGAAGTGTATTTCGTGCCATCGGCACGCGGAGCGTGCATCGCGCCGGGAACGACCCGTTCCTCGTGGATCGTGATCTCATCACCCGTCATGAACTTCACGAGCATCCGCCGTTCGGACACCGATCCGTCCGCCTGTCGGTAGGCCCCGTCGGAGACGGATGCGAACCAGTCGGGTCCTCGGTGGCCGATCTCGTAGAGTTGCCACAACTGGCCGGCGGCCGATCCCGCTGTCCGCGGCCCAGGGGTGAATCGATCGACCGCCACCAGGCCTCCGCCATCGACGAGGCCGATCCGCCGGTTGAGGCGACTGCCTTGGGTGATGTAGTCGGTGAACTCGAGGTCCCCCACGGCGTCGGCGGTCGATTGCTCGACGCGGGCGGAGGCGACCGTGCAGTGCAACGGATGGTCGCCAAGATCGATCCAGTCGGCGAACAGCCCTCTGAGATTCGCGTGGGGCGGACGGCCATGGAACTTGTAATCGAAACGCACCGTCTCGTAGTCCGCGACGGCGAACGACATGCCGCGGCTGGTTTTCTGCTCCAGGATCCGGGTGCAGAACTGGTCTCCGAAAATGCCGAGATTCACCTCCTGTGAGCCCTCGCCCTCGGTGTGGTCTTCGCTGGTGCGGAGCCGGACCCCCGGCTTCTTGGCGATATTGCCGTGCCACGACGCGGGTGACTCGAATCCGTCGAGCAGGACCGTGCCGGCCGGGCCCTCGAGCCGCAGATTGTCGAACCAGACGGTTTCGAGGCCGGGCGTGCGAAACGTGCGGAACACGAGCCCATCCGACACGGTTCGCTGCCCGGGCTGCGGGCCGGCCGCCAGGTAGGTGGCAGGAATCGACATCGAATTCCAGGCATCCGCCCGGGGATGTCCGGGAAACAACTCTGGATCGGGGAATACCCAGAAGCTGTTGCCGCATTGGCCGGAGTTCGTGCCGCGTCGGCCGATGTTGTGGAACAGCGGCACGCCGGCCGACTCGTAGTAGCCGATCGACGGTCGTTTGTAGCGATGGGCGTGGCTGCCGTCGGCATAGAGATCGAGCATGATCATCGCGCTGCCGGGAGCGGTGCCCGTGCGCAGGATGAGTTTGTCGGCTACGGTCGCGGCCGGTGGGCCGGGCGTTCGCCGGTATTGCACGACCGAGACGGGTGGCGTGGATGCCCGGGACGGCGTGAAAGGGTCGAGCGAGAGCAGGGCGAATGCCCTGGGGAACGAATCGGCATCGATGCCGGCGGCCAACATCGGCACGAGCCGCCGGGCCACGGTTTGGAACGAGCCGTCGTCATAGAGCCGCGCCGCGGTCTCCAGCAGCAGCACGAAGTCGAGCCGTGGCTCGCGGGCCCGGAAATAGCCGTCGCCATATTCCGGGATCGAACCGGCCGGCGACACGATGTCCCGCATTCGGACGAACATGGTGCGGAAGTGCTCCGATTGTGCCACGTCATCGAGCCAGCCTTCGAGCCGCGCAAGCTCGATGAAGAAGCAGATACCGAGGCTCGAGTAGTTGCTGGCGTTTTCGTTGAGATCTCCAGTGGCAACGATGCGGGCGCCAAGCCGATCGACGAGTCGCCTGACGTCGGCGTGCGGCAGGGCAGGATCATGCGCGAAGGCGCGGGCGAGACAGTCGGCCGCGACCGTGTCAGCCAGCGCGATGTTGCAGTCGAACCACCTCTCTTCCGCGGCATACTTTTTCACGAACCATGAGAGAAACGACTCCGCCCGTCGCCGCGCCTCGGCCCGCCGGTCGCCGGTGAGTTCGTTCGCATCGGCGAGGGCGAGCGTGAGCAGACCGAACGGACGTGTGAGGTGGAAGTCGCGATCCTCGCGGGCCTTTTCGAGGGCAAGCAGCCGATCGTATTCCGCGAGGGAGTAATCGCGAAAATGCGATTCCGTCGTGTGTTCGCCGACCAGCCAGGCTGCATACGCGATGCCGATCATGTCGGCAGGCTTGGTCGTGCGGGCTGGCTGCCGCTTCATCGCGTCGAGGACGACGTCGCGGTAGAGCGCGAGGTACGGCATCTCCTTCATCGGCTCAGCAGCCCGAGCAACGGAGGCGACGGCGAGAAACGCGAAAGAGGCCACGAGTGATGCATGAAGGAGCAATCGCATGATGGACTCGAATGCAAGCGATGTGAACAGAGGCACGACGCGGTGCGGTGGAGGACGGCCCGGCGACATGATGTCTACCGGCTCGATGGTTCGTCGGCATCTGCGTTTTGATAGAGCGGCGTGGCCGACGCCTGGAAGGTGTGGTACGATCCGCGACCGGCGGCGGAAGTTCCTTGATGGATCGCTCGTGTCGTCCGCAGGACACCATCCTTATGAATCCGAATATCGTCATCTGGTCGGTCGTGTCGTCGCTGGCCGGCTTTCTCTTCGGTTTCGACACCGTCGTGATCTCCGGCGCCGAACGGACGATCCAGGATCTTTGGCGACTGAGTCCGGGGATGCACGGCGTGGCGATGGCTTCGGCCCTCTATGGCACGGTGATCGGCGCGATGCTCGGCGGCTGGCCGACCGACCGCTGGGGCCGCAGGCCGACGCTCTTCTGGATCGGGATCCTCTACTTCGTGTCGGCAGTCTGGAGCGGGCTGGCCACCGATGTCTGGTCGTTTATCATCGCCCGGTTCATCGGGGGGCTGGGCGTGGGCATCTCCACGGTGGCAGCGCCGCTCTACATCTCCGAGATCTCGCCCCCGACAGCACGCGGCCGGCTGACCGGGATGTTCCAGTTCAACATCGTGCTGGGCATCCTCGCCGCCTTTCTCTCCAATTATCTGCTGGAGGGCGTTCCGAACGACTGGCGATGGATGCTCGGTGCCGAGGCATTCCCGGCGTTCTTGTACACGCTCGCCTGCCTCGCGATCCCCGAGAGCCCGCGGTGGCTCCTGCTGACCGGTGGCGAGGATGGCCGCCAACGGGCGTTGGCCGTGCTGGCCAGCATGACGCCGGATGCGACTCCCGCCGAACTCACCGCGTCGGCCGATCGGATCATTGCGGCTTCTGCCCCCGCGTCGGCGCAGGGCGGCCGGGAATCGGCCTCGGAGGCGGACGCGGCCAGTCTGCGCCGGCCCATCCTCCTGGCCTTCCTCATTGCGTTGTTCAACCAGTTGTCCGGCATCAACGCGGTGCTCTATTTCGCGCCGCGAATCTTCGAGATGGCCGGACTTGGTGAAAAGGCGGCGATGCTGCAGTCGATCGGCATCGGGATCACGAATCTCATGTTCACGTTCGTCGGTCTGTGGCTCATCGACCGTCTCGGTCGGCGCACGCTGCTGATCATCGGGTCGATCGGCTACGTCCTGTCGCTGGGGCTGTGTGCCTGGGCGTTCGCCAACGGCGTATCGTGGATCGTGCCCTGGTGCCTGTTCGTCTTCATCGCTTCGCACGCGGTGGGCCAGGGTGCGGTGATCTGGGTCTTCATCGCGGAGATTTTTCCCGACCGGTTCCGGGCCACCGGTCAGGCGATCGGCTGCGCCACCCACTGGATCATGGCCGCGTTGCTGACGACCGTCTTCCCGACGTTGGTGACCCTCTTTCCACCCGCGATGGTGTTCGCCTTCTTCTGCGGCATGATGGTGCTGCAGCTCGTCTGGGTGATCGCCATGGTTCCCGAGACGAAAGGTGTGCCGCTCGAGGAATTGGCGGCACGGATCGGTGGCAACTGAGGCGTCCGCCGGCGACCGGCACTGGTTTGCGGGCGGCTTTTATTCTGGCTCGGGCTCGATCGAGGCCGACATCGCGCCCTTGCAGCGGGCCAGCAGCCGGTCGGCGCCGAAGGCGTGGATCTGATCCCGCTTCAGCTCCGCGTGCTCCTTCGTGGTCGTCAGCACGATCACGCGACCCTGGGAGTCGACCTCCTTCGCCAGCAGGTAGCCCTTCTCCGGCGGATGCCCGAAGAGCTTCTGAAGCATCGCGACCACGTACTGGTAGGTGTGATCGTTGTCGTTCCAGAGCACGACGTGATACCGCGGCTGCTTCTTGGGACGGCTGTCGCTTTTCTCGGTCTTGGCAGGGGCGGTAGCAGGGGCCTCCTCGACGGGCTCCACGGCGGCAGCGGCGGTCATGAATGGTTAGACTCCGGCGGGTTTGCAGACCCCGTCAACGGGCCGACGGGAACAGCCTGACAGGAACGGTTCCAGAGTATAAGGTGTGACCCTCCCCGGTGGCTGTCGCCCCGCGGATTCCCACGGAGATACGCCGCCGTGCTCGACCGCCGTTTCGTCGCCGACAATGTGGATCTCGTCGCCACCAACTGCCGCCAGCGGGGCTCGTCCGCCGATGTGGCCCGATTTGCCGAACTCGACCGCCTGCGGCGGCAGATGCAGGCCGACATCGACCGGCTGAACCAACAGGCCGGCCAGGTGAGCAAGTCGATCGCCACGGCTGCCGACGCCGCCGAACGCGAGGCCCGCAAGGGGGAAGGCCGTCGGCTCCGCGAGGAGGTCTCCGCCCTCGAGGGGAAGCTGGCCGAGATCGTTCAGGAATCGGACGAGATCCTGCGGGCGATCCCCAACCTCACCCACCCCGCCGCACCGGTCGGCGGCGAAGATGCCGCCGTTGAGATCCGCCTGGGGCGGACGCCCGTCGCCGGCTTCGACTTCAAGCCGCGTGATCACGTCGAGCTCGGCAGCCAGCTCAAGCTTTTCGACTTCGAGGCGGGCGCGAAGGTGGCCGGCCACGGCTTTTATTTTCTGACCAATGATGCCGTCCTCCTGGAGTTGGCACTGCAGCGGTATGCGGTCGATCTGCTGATGCGTGAGCACTTCACGGTGATGACCACGCCCGACCTTGCGCGAGACAGCATTCTCGAGGGCACCGGCTTCATGCCCCGCGGCCCCGAGACGCAGATTTACTCGGTCACCGGCAGCGATCTGTCGCTCATCGCTACCGCCGAGATCACGCTCGGCGGCGCCATGCACGAGCGTATCTTCGAGGCCGACGAGCTGCCGCTCAAGCTCTGCGGCATCAGCCACTGCTTCCGCACGGAGGCCGGCGCTCACGGCCGGGCCACCCGCGGCCTCTACCGCGTGCACCAGTTCACGAAGATCGAGATGTTTGCCTACACGCTGCCGGACCAGAGCGATGACATGCACAACTATCTGCTCGATCTGGAGTGCGAACTGTTCGACGGACTGGGCATCCCGTACCGCGTCATCGACACCGCCAGCGGCGATCTCGGCGGCCCCGCCTACCGGAAGTTCGACCTCGAGGCCTGGATGCCGGGCCGCGGCGAAGATGGGGAGTGGGGCGAGGTGACGAGCACCTCCAACTGCACCGACTACCAGGCGCGGCGGCTGGCCGTGCGGTATCGCAAACCGGGCGAGAAGGGCACCTCCTACGTTCACACGCTCAACGGTACGGCGATCGCGATCAGTCGCGCGATCATCGCCATCCTGGAGAACTATCAGTGCTCCGACGGCTCGATCGTCGTCCCCGACGCGCTCGTGCCATGGATGGGCAAGAAGAAGATCGAACCGCGGTAGCTTCACTCGCTCCGATGAGCTGGTTCTTGAAAAAGCCCCGGACGGAAGTCCGGGGACACCGGGTCGTTGGGCTTATCCCGGATTGGCATGGCACGCGGGATGGTCTTCACACCCGGAGTCCCCCGGCTTCCGCCGGGGGCTTGGATGGAGACGGCTTGGACGAGGGGTTGCCCATGCCCTGAGAGCCGGCGTTGCTGACAAGCGCAGGCAGGATGCCGAAGCGCAGTCAGCATCGAGTGAGCGAAGGGCAGGATGCCCGTAGCGAACGTCCGGCGACAGGGCGTGGGCAGCCCCGGCGCCCTCGCTACCACTTCAAGCCGAACTTCTCGCCGGCAGACTTGCTGCCAACGCGGCCCGTGCCGCCCTTCAGCACGCCTGAGTGTTTCTTCACAACCGGCGCGGCTGGTGCTTCCTCAGCGGTAGCGTCCTCATCAGCTGCATCATCGCCAGCGACTGCGGCCGACGGCGCCACCAGCGCCTTGATAGAGAGCGACATCCGCTGTTCTTCGGGATCGATGGAGAGCACGCGGCACTCCACCGACTCGCCCTCTTTCACGACGTCGCCCACGCTGCGGACGTGACGATTCGCCAGTTCCGACACATGCACGAGCCCCTCGACGCCCGGCTCGAGCTTCACGAAGGCACCAAACTGGGCGATCCGGCTTACCACTCCGCGGACGGTCGCCCCCACGTGGTATTT
>CAMCQY010000170.1 GCA_945877135.1 Candidatus Kuenenia stuttgartensis | reverse complement strand
GCCGAAGGCGAAACCTGGCGAAAACAGCCCCTGGCTGAAAAAGTCCTTCGTAGCGACAACGGCATCCCCGACCTTCAGGACGGACTCACCTTCAGGATGAGCCGCCTCCAGGCCGCCAGCGTGTTTGACGGGCTCTCCAACGTGTATCTTCTGGGCGAGAAATATGTTTCGGCCGATGACTACGAGAGTGGCACCGACCCAGGCGACAATGGGCCGATGCTCGCCGGCTATTCGGCGGGCAACGTTCGCTGGGGCGTCGAGCCCCCCACTCCGGACCGGCAGCGAGGCCTTCACCCCACCGCCTTCGGTTCGGCCCACTTGAGCGTTTGGAACGCTGCGTTCGGCGACGGCAGCGTCCGCACGCTCAGCTACACCATCGACCCCACCCTCCACCAGCGGCTCTGCGCACGGGCCGACGGAGCCATCGCAGCCCCGCCGGCGGATTGACGCCCGCCGCGCTCACAGGAGCCTTTCCATGACGGCTCATTCCAATCCGCGGGCCACCCCCTGCGAAGGCTGGTGGGAGCAACGCTGGTTTGGCCGCCGGCCGATGGACCACCTGCGGCTCGCCTTCTCGCCCCCCAGGATCGAAGGCTCGGGCGACGACATCATCGGGCCATTCGTGCTCGAAGGCGTGATCACCGCCGGCGGCGGAGTCTCACTCCAGAAGACCTACGTCGGCAAGCACGACGTCATCTACGACGGCCACTACGACGGCGAAGGCCGCATGTGGGGCACATGGAAATGCGGCCCCGACACCGGCCGTTGGATGATCGCGATCCGCCGCAGCAGCGCAGCAGCCGACGGCGTGGAAGACGTCATCGCGATCGGGCCAACGCGGAACGCGTGAGCAGCAGACACGGACAAGTTAAAAACTTGCCGCCACGAGGGGCGGGTTGCATCGAATCGGACTCATACCTATAATTCTGAACAGGTGATGTGGCGACCACGGGCGATCCTCCCATGATTCAAAAACTGTCGCTCACCGAACTCATCGAAGCCGCATCAAGCTTGGATAAGCCCGAGCAGGCGATCCTCATCGCGGCGATCGCAGGCAATCCACCAGCACGGTCTCATGACCAACTCGCTGGTGAGTGGGCCACCCTCGCCGAGGAAAGCTTGGAACGAGCCTACGGCGACGATGAACCCGTGTATTCCGAGGCGGATCTGGTGCCATGACTCCCGGCGATGTGCTGCTGACAATCATGCCGCAAGCGGACGGATCTCAAAAGGCCCGCCCCGTCCTGTTTCTCTGCCGTGTGCCGCCCTTCGCCGACTTCCTCGTGTGCGGGATCACGACGCAGATTGGCAATGCAATTCCTAACCTCGACGAGATCGTGTCAGCGTCCGACGGGGATTTCGAGGCCACCGGGCTGAAGGCGACATCGCTGATCCGGGCAGCGTATCTCGCCTTACTGCCGGCATCGCGATTCAAGGGCCGCATCGAATCGGTGACGGAGGCTCGCCACAAACGTCTCCTGTCAGCTCTGGCCACGTTTCTCCACAACGCGGCGTGATCACGCAACGGAGGGCGGGGCGGCGTAGGGGACACTGTCCTCGCTCCCGTCCCATGCAAGCCCGAAGCGCGAGCGAGAGGAATCCGCGCCCCAACCCGTCAGGCAACCCGCATTCCCTTGCTTGCGCTGCGGGCTTGGATGGGGCGGGCACCACGTGCCAATAAAAGCCCCCGGCGGAAGCCGGGGGATCGCAAACCACAAGCCACGTCTCTTCGCACTGAGCAATCAGGCCGCGACGAGCGGAGCGAGGTCCTCGCGAGCAGCAGGTTCACACCCAAGCGACGAAAGAAGCCGATCAAAATCGACGGGTTTCAACAGTGTCGGCTCGGTGATCTCAATCCCGACGGGGCGACCGTCCGCTGCATAGTCGACGAGCATGCCTTCACCCACCTCGTCTGTTGTCGCTACCACATCTCCTGCACGCCTCGGCAAATGATAATACGCCGCGATCGGGCGGCCATGGCGATACGTGACATTGAGATAGGCACTTTTCATTTCACGCTCCTTCGATTATTGCCACGGTACACAAGGGAATATACTGTACTTATGTTCCTTCCGTACGGTCTTCCGCTGGTATCGCCGTGCCTTCCCTTTTTTCCGAAATCTGCGGGCTTATTGATCGCGGCAGCTATGTCGTCGGCGAACATGCCTCGGAACGGCTCCTTGAACGGGGTATCATGGAGTGGCAGGTGATTGCCGGGATGCCTGACGCGAAGCTACTTGCCGAACGGCGAACCGCACGACCAAATCCAGCCGTGGAGGTTCGCGTTCCGCTTCCCGACGGCCGGGATTGCACCGCGATATGGAGCCATCTCCGACACACTGGCGTTGCCAAACTCGTCACCGTTTATCTTTTGAATGACAACGAACCCTCTGAAGAGGGCTGAAGCATGCGTATACCAGGCCAACGAGTGAAGCGGACGCGACTGATCCAGACAGATCGGTTGATCGTGGCGGTTGATGTCGAGCAGGTTATCCCTGCCGAAGATCCAAGCGAACCTTGCTACGAATCGGAAACCATCGAGCTCCTTCGCGAAGTGCATGAACGGGCCCTCGCCGGCGACATCGACTGGCTCAAGACCCGGGGGAAGGTCTACCAACTCGTCGAAGCCGCGTGAGCCAGACGGCGCGTTGAACACGTGTGGCCGTTGGGGGTGGGCGGGCCGCATTCCCTCGCTTGCGCTGCGGGCTTGGATGGGGAGGGCACTGGACGGCTTATGCGCCGCTTGTTGCCTAAAACTGCAGCCGAATGTGATCCCGCCAGGCGACCTTGAGTCGGCTGGCATCGTCCTCGGACACCGCGCCTAGCCTCGCAATCAAGAGCGACTGCTCCAGGCAATCCAACCGCGACAATCTCACTGCGGAAGGCTTCCGCAAGCCGGCAGCCGACCACGCATGAATCAGCACGTCGGTTACCGACCGCGGTGCCGCCGTGGTCACCGAGGCGACGACGGCGTCATCGCCCTCGAGCCACAGCACAAATACCGGCCGCTTCTTGGACGCCATCCCATTCGTAAATGGGATGTCCGCTACGTAGAAATCACCCGGCCTTACAGTCGTCATACAGCGACTCATCCTCGTCGGCATAAGACTTTAGGAAAGCCTCGTGATCGCGGACGACAGCCCTGACGCCCGATTCCGCCGAACGCTCAAGGCTTTCAGACCGCTGAATGGAGACCAACCAGCGGCCAGCTCCCAATTCCTGCACTGCTTCCTCTGGAAGCGCGAGCCGCTGCCCTGGCGCGACGGTCACCTCAAAAGTCAGAACCTGCAACTGGGGATTCATGGATGCCTCAACGGCCGTGGGCTGAGTTCTGGTCGCGACGCGGATTTCATTTAATATACAGACGTCCACAAAGGCATGCAATTCCTTTCGCTGCGGGCTTGGAGTTGAACACGTGCGGCCGCTGGGGGTGGGCGGGCCGCATTCCCTCGCTTGCGCTGCGGGCTTGGATGGGGAGCGGGCTTGGATGGGGAGCACGGTGGCCCTTGACACAAGCATACACATGCGTACACTCACGCCACGGAGGCAAATCACATGCTCGCCGAATCCATTCGCGATGAACTGGTGAAAGTGTTCACCGTTCCCCAGGCCGAAGTGCTCGCACGGTGTGTCGTTACAGCACACGACGCGCTTGCAACGCGATCCGACATGCACGATCTGAGCGTGGCCATGACCGCGCTGGCGGAGCAGCAGAAGCTGACGAGTGCCGAAGTTCGCGACCTGGCCGAGCAGCAGAAGCTCACCAGTGCCGAGCTTCGTGACCTTTCACACACCGTGGCAGACTTAGCCGAGCAGCAGAAGCTCACCAGCGCCGAGCTTCGCGACCTTACACACACCGTGGCAGACTTGGCCGAGCAGCAGAAGCTGACCAGTGCCGAAGTTCGTGAACTGGCGGAGCAGCAGAAGCTCACGAGCGCTGAGCTTCGCGACCTTACACACACCGTGGCAGACCTGGCCGACACGGTTCGCACGCTTCACATTCGCACCGATAAAACAGCTGGCTGGGCACTCGAATGGGTCGTTGGCAACCGCCTGCCGGCCTACGTGGGCCGCCAGATCAAGCGATGCCGTGTTGTCGGCCCGATGGATTTGATCGAGTCTCTCGAAGACCGGCCGGCGATTCGTGAACTGAGCGCCGAGGATCTCGACCAGCTCCGCCGAGCCGACCTCATTGCCAGCGGGGTCATCGATGACGAGAGGATCTATCTCGTCGGCGAGGTGTCGTTCACAGCCGATAACGACGATGTGCTGCGTGCTGCCCGTCGGGCAGCTGTGCTTCGGAAAGTTGGCGAGCGTTCGCAGCCATTCGTCGCCTGCGACGCGATCGGCTCCATCTCGGCTGAATTGGCACGCCGCGAAGGGGTGTGGATCATTGTCGAAGGGCGTCTCGTGGCACCGGCCGCGTGAATACGGGCAGATCCCGTCGCTTGCGCTCAGGGCTTGTATGGGATGGAACGGCCATCCCTACAGCCCCACCTTCTTCCACGACTCCTGCACCACCTTCTTCACGTCCTTGCCGAAACGGGTCGAATCCCCGGCGATCTGCACCGTGATCGAGGCCATGTCCTTGAACTCACTGTGCCGCGAGAGCTGCAACATCGCGTCAAACCAGATCCGCCCCGCCGTCTCCCAGGCATTGCCCCCCAGGGCCTTGGCCGTGAGGGCAAAGGCCCGATTGGGAATGCCCGAATTGAGGTGCACGCCGCCATGGTCGGCCCCGCTTGTGGAGATGTGTTTCATGTGGGAGGGCTGCGGGTCGGTGCCGAGGTCGGGATCGTTTTCATAGGCCGTGCCGGGGTTTTCCATATCGCGGATCCCTCGCCGCGTCGGTGCCGCCACCAACACCTCGCTGCCGATCAGCCAGCTCGCCTTCTCGGCCGTCTCCCCCCGCCGCCACTGCCGCACGAGCACCCCAAACACATCCGAAAAATGCTCATTGAGCGCCCCCGACTGGCCGCGATACTCGAGATTGCTCGTGAACGACTGCACTCCATGGGTGAGTTCGTGGGCCACCACATCGAGCGACCGCGTGAACCGCTGAAAGATCTGGCCGTCGCCATCCCCATACGCCATCTGGCCACCATCCCAGAAGGCGTTGTCCATCGGCTGGTATTTCCCCGAGCCGTCCGACTCACCCACGTGCACGCTCGAAATCAGCGTCATGCCGGCATCGTCGAGCGAGTTGCGACCAAACACCTCGCGATAGAAGTCGTAGGTGTCGCCTGAGAAGTCATACGCCTCATTCACCGCCACGTCGGCCGACTTCTTCTCCCCCTCGCTCCGCACGAGCTTGCCCGGCAGCCTGTCCTTCTTGCGGGCATCGTAGATGAGCCGGTTTTTTGACGCCGCCGGCGACGGCACCGCCATCATGCCCGGCACCCGCTGGGCAAAGGCCCGCACCGCCCGCACCGCGGCCGCCTGCGACAGCCCCGCAATCGCCTGATCACGAACCTTCACATTCGCCGACCGCGCCAGCCGCTCGAGCATGTAGGGCGGGATGATGCACTGAATCGGATGACGCACGACAAACCCCTCCCAATGGTGGTTCAAGCCGGAAAAGCTGGGCAAAAAAACCCGCCCCAACGCTCTCGATTGGGCAGGTTCATCCCACGGTGACGATCGCATGAGTGCCCCCTAGAAAGAAGGCCTTCCTATGAGCGAGACGATACCAATCCAGGGGAGCGATCGCAACCAATGAGAACGCCCGTCTCGAAGCTGGTCTGCGTGGCAATTCTGCTCGCCGGCAGCACCGTCGCCCCGACCACCACCGCAGGCGAACTCGGGGGCATCCTCCACAGCCTCACCACGCCGGTGCGGGCCCTGCACCGCAAGAAACCGCCGGCCTGCAAGGACGACGTTGTCGATCGGCTGGCCGACGAGATCGACTGGCTCCAGGCCCACATCAACGCCCACGGCTCGATCGTGGCCAAGCATCCCGACGTCTGGGGCCAGAACCGGCTCACCCGGGCCCGCTACGAATACGAGGAGCAACTGCGGGCCAAACTCGGGGGCTTTCAGGAACTCAGCAACGCCAGCCTTCGCCGCAGCGACCAGGCCTTCCTGGGGCTCGCCCTCAGCCTGAGCGACGCCCCCGCTCCCACCGGCCGCGGCACCACGACCCGGCCCGTCGATGCGACGGCCAGCGTCACAAACCTCATCTCCAACCCGGTCGGCGGCGGCTCGCCCGCCGAGATGGTGATCGCCCGCACGCCCCCCTTCGCCGCCACCGCCCAGCCCTTCGCCGACTTCGGCCTCGCCAACGCAAACGCCATCAGCCTCGAGCCGACGATCCACCTCGACCACCTCTCCCGATATCTCAACCACCTCCACGAACTCCGGCGGATCAACGAAGGCGACGACATCGCCGATTCTCCCGGCTACGCCTTAAACCTCGTGCGGATCCCCGTCTCGATCACCCCCGGCCAACACACGCAGGCCGGCCACGGGGCCGAGATCACCGTCACCGCCGACCCGCAGCTCGGCGACGA
>CAMCQY010000169.1 GCA_945877135.1 Candidatus Kuenenia stuttgartensis | reverse complement strand
GGGCACCGGGGGCGTCGTCAACCTGCGGCACGTGATCGGCGGCACGCGGGACGACCGCCTCGTGGCCGGCGCGCTGCCGGTCTGGTTCGAGGGGGGCGACGGCGGGGATCGGCTCGAGGGTTCTCTGCAGGACGACCGGCTCGACGGCGACGCCGGGGCCGACACGATCCTGGGCGGCTTCGGGGCCGACCGGCTCGCGGGCGGCCCGGGGGTCGACACCCTGCGAGGCGGTGCGGGCAACGACCGCTACCTCTTCAGCGACGCGTTCGGCATCGACACGGTCGTCGAGTCCCCGCTCGAGGGCCGCGACACGATGGATTTCTCGGCCGTCACGGTGCCGCTGGTCGTGCGACTCGGGAGCGTGACCGCCACGACCGGCGCCGGCGATCTGGCGATCCATGCCGGCGATGCGATCGAGGAGGTGGTGGGCGGGCAGGCGGCCGACGCCTTCGAGATGACCGGGCCGGCGGTGACCTTTCCCGGGACGCTCGACGGCGGCGGCGGAGCCAACTCGCTCACCTACCTCGACGCCACCGCAGAGATCATCGCGGCGGTGGCCGGCGGCGGCACGCCCAACGTGGAGGCCGCCCGCAACTTCGCCACGATCCAGGCGGTCAATAACGACTTCACTCCGGTCTTCGGCGGCGGGTTCACGGGGGCAGTCAGCGAAAATGCGCCCCTCGAGACCATCGTCTACACCGCGACGGCCACCGACGCCGACGACGCGCCGGGCAACGTGATCACGTATTCGATCGTCGGCGGCCTGGGCGACGACGCCGACCTGGTCACGATCGAGCCCACGAGCGGCAAGGTGCGACTCAGGGCGCCCGCCAACTTCGAGGCCAAGAACGCCTATTTCTTCCGGGTGATGGCCGCCGACGCCGGCACGCCGGTCCGCTCGGCGACGCTCGACGCGCGGGTCAACGTGCTCAACGTCGTCGAGCCGCGGACGCCGCCCCGGATCGCGGCGCCGAGCGGCTTCTTCTTCACCGAAGACACGCCCGGACTGCTGCCATTCCCCGGCACGCCCTTCTCGGACGCCGATTCCCCGGCTGCGACGATCATGACCGTCACGCTGCGGATCGCCGATGGTTCGATTCGCGCGGCCAGCGGCGGCGGCGTGGTGGTGGGGGGAGTGGGCACGGCCCGCACGTTCACCGGCACGCTCGCCAATCTCAACGCCTTCTTCTCATCCGACCCATCCCGGATCAGCTACGCGCCGGCGGCCAACGCCACCGGTCCGCGGACGCTCGTGGTCACGATCGCCGAGGGGCCCGTTACCCTGCGGCTGTCGAGAACGGTGAATGTGCCGGTGACGATCGCGGCCGTGAACGACCCCCCGGTGCTCCGGGCGCCGCTGGGCTTCGTGGTGCGGGAGGATGTGCCGGGCAACCTCGTCTGGCCGGCCGCGATGCCGGTCGTCACCGACATCGACTCATCGCGGGTCACCGTCAGGCTGTCGGTCGACGCCGGAGCGATCGTCGCCTCACCGGCCCTTGGAGTGGCGGTGGCGGGAACGCCGCTGTCACGGTCATTTACCGGCACTCCCACCGCGGTGTCCGCCTACTTTTCGCAGCTTGGCCGCATCAGCTACGCTCCGCCGCTGAACGATGTCGCCGTCCGATCGCTTCTGGTGGAGGCCAGCGACGCCGCCGCCACGGTCTCGGCGAATCGTGCCATCCGGGTGACGCCCGTCAACGACGCACCGACGCTGGCCGCCGTGGTGGCATTCACCGGTGCCGTCCGCAACACGCCGTTCGAAATCACGCATGACACGCTCAGCGGGCGTTTGACCGCGGCGGACGTCGACTCGGCCGTGATCTCGTTTCGCGTCGAGGCGATCCGCAGCGGCGTTTTGCAGAAGTGGGACGGGCGCCGGTGGCGGGGCGTGTCGACCGTGGTTGGCGCGCCGGCCGCGCAGCGCCTGCTCTCCCCTGGGCAGAAGCTCCGCTGGATTCCTCCAGCCGGTGCCGTCGGCGTTCGGCCGGCGTTTACGGTGCGGGCATGGGATGGAGCGGCGTTTTCCGCCGTGACGGCCTCGGTGTCGGTGAAGATCGACGCCTGACTCAGGGCGGGAGCGGACGTTGACCGTTGCGATGCACCGCCCGTAGCATCGCGGTTCTGGCGGGCTCTCCAGTAAGGATCGCCCCGGACTCAGGAGGCGTTGCATGCGTCGATGGAACGATTCGGCCTTTCTCGCTTCTCGAGCCATTTTCGCTTCTGCGGCCATGCCGGGCCGGGTGATCATGTCTGGTCGGGTGTGCTTGGTGGCGCTTGCGGTGATGCTTTCAGCCTGCGGCCGCCGCGCAGAGGAACTCCCAGCGAAGGCGCTGCCGGAAACGACCGGTGGCCAGGCGGCTGCCGTCGCCTCCGCGGGCACCTCGCAGGACCAGGCTCTCGAACCGTTCGACCCGCCGCCGCTCGAATCGCTCAACGGCGACTCTGGCTGGATCGACCGCCCGGTCCGTGACGGGCTCGTGATCCTCCGCGAGCAGCAGGCGAAGGAGCCACCGTCCGGTCCGGTGGCTGAGGCCCTGTCTCTTCGCAACACCTCGTCGGCCATCAACAAGCAGATTCTCTCGACGCTCGGCCGCCTGCCGGATGATGGGGCCGCCGACCTCTCCGCGCGGATCGACCGGCACGTGGCGGGCGACCTTGGCAGCACGAACCCGATCATGATCAGCACGTCGGCCGAGTTCGACATCCTCGGTCTCACCGGCTTCGGGCTCTTCTCCTTCGGCCGCGATCTGGAGCCCTTCGCCTCGGCCGAGACGGTGGTGAGCTGGCAGACGAGCGCCAACGGATTGCTCGACAAGGTGGTCCTGCGGGACGATCTCGTCTGGAGCGACGGCGAGCCGATCACGGCCCACGACATCGCCTTCACCTATCAGGTGATCATGGACGGGCGAGTGCCGGTGCCGGCCGTGCGGAGCGGCACCGATCAGATGCGGTGGGTGCATGCCTACGACGACCGCACCATCGTCTTCTTCCACAAGGAACCGCTGGCCACGAACGTCTGGAACATCAACTTCCCGGTGCTGCCCAAGCACGTCTATGAAAAGACCTGGGAGGACGACCCGACACTCAAGGAGAGCCCCGAGCACATCAAGCTCGAGGAGTCGCCCGTCTCGGGAGGGCCCTATGAGATCGTGGAGCGCAAGCGCGGGCAGCAGATCGTGCTGCGGCGGCGGGCCAACTGGTCGCAGGTCGGCGGCCGGAAGGTTCGCGAGGAACCCTTCTTCAAGGAGGTTCGCTTCCGCATCATCGAGGATCCCAATACGTCGCTTCTGGCTCTCAAGGCAGGCGAGATCGATGAACTGCCGCTCACGCCCGAACAGTGGACGACGCAGACGACCGGCGACGATTTCTATGCCACCACCACCAAGGTAACGGCCTCGGAGTGGGTGAGCTTCCACTTCGGGTGGAACATTGACAGCCCGTTTTTTGCCGACCGCCGCGTGCGCCGCGCCATGAGCTATGCCTTCGACCACGACGGGATGCTCGAGAAGCTCTGTTACGGCCTCTACAAACCGGCCGCCGGCAACTTTCCCGACGACTCCTGGATGGCGCCCAAGAAGAAGCTGCAGCCCTACCAGCAGGACCTCGACAAGGCCGAGGCGCTGCTCGACGAAGCGGGCTGGATCGACCACGACAACGACGGCATCCGCGACAAGGAGATCAACGGCCGGCTCGTGCCCTTCGAGTTTTCGATGCTCGTCAACCAGCAGCCGCTGCGGATCGCGATCTGCACGCTTCTGAAGGAGAGCCTCGAGCAGGTGGGTGTGCGGATGAACGTGCGGCCAACCGAGGCCACGGTGATCCAAGACCTCACGCAGAAGAAGAAGTTTCAGGCCTACTTCGGCGGCTGGGGCTCCGGCACCGATCCCGATTCGTCGGAAAACATCTGGGCCACGGGGGCCGGACGCAACTTCGTCAGCTACTCCAATCCCGAGGTGGATCGGCTCTTCGCCGAGGGCCGCCGCGAGCTCGACCGCAGCAAGCGGGCAGAGAAATACGGTCGCATCCAGGAGATCCTCTACGACGACCAGCCCTACACCTGGCTCTACTGGCGGAACAGCTTCTACGGCTTCTCGAAGGATCTCCGGGGCTACGTGTTCAGCCCCCGCGGCCCCTACAACTATTCGCCAGGCTTTGGCAGTCTGTGGATGCCCAGGCAGGAGTGATCGATGGCCACCTACCTCCTGCGCCGGTTGCTGCTCGGAATGCTCACGCTCGTGGCGATCACGTTCATCGTCTATGGACTGGCGCGGAACATGCCAGGCACGCCGCTGACGGTGCAGATGGGAGAAAGCGATCCGAGCCGCAAGCTCAACCCCGAGGACCAGGAGCGGATGAAGCGAATCTACGGCCTCGACCGGCCGTGGCACGAAGGCTATCTCCGCTGGCTCGGCAACGTCGTCCGTGGCGACCTCGGCCGCTCCTTCTCGCGGAAGCAGCCGGTGACGACGCTCATCGGTGAGCGGATCGGTCCGACGTTTCTGGTCTCGGGCACCGCACTCCTGCTTGCCTGGCTGCTGGGAGTGCCGCTGGGGCTCTATGCCTCGGCCCGTAGCGGCATGGCCGACGAACGGGCGACGAGCCTCCTGCTCTACGTGCTTTATTCATTCCCCACGTTCGTGGCAGCGCTCTTCCTGCAGATCGTGTTTTCCGTCTGGCTGCGGGGCACCGCCTGGGAGCTTCCACTCTTCGGCATGAGCGATCTGCCCGCCGACGCCAGCTGGGCCGCGCGGGCTGCCGACATTGCCCGTCACGCGATCCTGCCGGTCACCTGCCAGACCTACGTGAGCCTCGCCTACGACAGCCGCTTCATCAAAGCCAATATGGAGGAGGCGGTCCGGCAGGACTACATCCGCACGGCGCGGGCCAAGGGGGCCGGGCCCGGCCGGGTGCTCTTCCATCATGCCTTCCGCAACACGCTCATTCCGCTGGTCACGCTGCTGGGCCTCTCGCTACCCGGGCTGATCGGCGGCTCGGTGATCATCGAGCAGATCTTCACCTGGCCCGGCATGGGGCGGCTCTTCTTCGAGAGCATCCGCGAGCGCGACTATCCGACGATCATGGGGCTGACGCTGATGTTCAGCGTGCTCACACTGGTCGGCCAGCTGCTGGCCGACCTGCTCTACTGTCTGGTCGATCCGCGGGTGAGCGTGGAATGAGGACGCCGCTGCCATGACCGACAGCCAATCACGACATCAGTCGCGGGGTTTCCAGTCACTCGGCTTCTGGGCCGACGCCTGGGCGCGGTTTCGACGCAAACCGCTGGCGATGGCGGCGCTCGTGTTCGTGACGCTGCTGGCGGCGGTGGCGCTGTTGGCCCCCGCCATCGCGGGCACGAAGCCGGTGCTCTGCCGCTACAAGGGCCGCATCTACGCCCCCTGCCTCGGCTACTTCGACCGCCGACTCGAGCCGACGATCTTCGCTAAGGATCGCTTCCGGGGCACCTATCCGCGGAACCTCAAGGAAAAGGATCCCAATAGCTGGGCGATCTGGCCGCTTGTCTTCCAGGACCCGCACCGCGCCGTCCGTGACAACGAGTGGCCGGGCCGGCCCGCCAATCCGGCGAAGGACGAGGGCCGCCCCAACGGCATCAATCTCTTCGGCACCGACCAGTATGGGGTGGACGTATTTGCCAAGATGGTGCACGGCACGACGATCGCGCTCTTGGTGGGCGTGGTGTCGATGGGGCTGGCGGGCACGATCGGCATCATCGTTGGGGCGCTCGGCGGCTACTTCGGCGGCTGGATCGACATGCTCACCAGCCGCATCACCGAGATCGTGATGTGCGTGCCGACGCTCGTGCTCATTCTGGCGGTGATCGCGATCGTGGAAAAACCGACGATCTGGAAGACGATGGCCATCATCGGCGCGACCGGCTGGACGGGCATCGCCCGCCTCACTCGCGGCGAGTTCCTCAGGCTGCGGCAGAGCGAATTCGTGACCGCCGCCCGGGCTACAGGCGCCGGGCCGGTGCGGATCATGCTGCGGCACATTCTCCCCAACGCCCTGGCCCCCGTGCTCGTGCCGATCACGTTCGGTATCGCCTCGGCGATCCTCACGGAGAGTTCGCTGTCGTTTCTCGGCTTCGGCCCGCCGCCGCCCGCCGCCAGCTGGGGCTCGCTGTTGAACGACGCCCGCAGCAACCTCTCGATGTGGTGGTTGGTGGTGTTTCCCGGCGTGGCCATTTTTCTGACCGTGCTCGCCTACAACCTCATCGGCGAGGGACTGCAGGAAGTGACCGACCCGCGGCTGCGCGAGGCACGGAAATGAAACTTTTGCCACGGTTCGGGGCTGCCCATGCCCCGTCGCCGGACGTTCGCTACGGGCATCCTGCCCTGCGCTCACTCGATGCTGACTGCGCTCCGGCATCCTGCCTGCGCTGGTCAGCAACGCCGGCTCTCGGGACATGGGCAGCCCCTCACGGAAACATCGTACCTATGAACGCTAGGCCCGGAGGGCCGTGTAAGCACCAGCCGACGGAGGTCGGCCAAGCGACGGTCGGCAGGATGCCGAGCCGTCGCGTGTA
>CAMCQY010000168.1 GCA_945877135.1 Candidatus Kuenenia stuttgartensis | reverse complement strand
CCATCCATCCAAGCCCGCAGCGCAAGCAAGAGCTATGCGGACGCCAGTCCCGATTTACGACAGCAGTTTGTCGATGCTCGCCAACAGCCGATCCATCGCGAATGGCTTGCGGATGTAGTCGTCCACGCCCAGCATCTCGGCATACGCCTTGTGCCGACTGCCCTCGTTGGCCGTGATCATGATCACCTTCATCGGCACCGGGCGGCTCCGTCGCAGTTTCTCCAGAACCAGGAAGCCGCTTCGCTTGGGCATCATCATGTCCAGCACGACGAGATCAGGCTCGTCCTTTTCCGCCATCATCAGGCCTTGGTTGCCGTCGCGGGCGATCAGGATCTCGTAGCCGCGTGATTCGAGCACGGTTCGCATCGACTCCACGATCTCCGTGTCATCATCGACGAGCAGCACCCGCTTGCCGGCCGGCTTCTCCGAACTGGCAGCGGCCGCTGTGGCGACATCCGTAGGCGTCGCATCCGTTGACTTGCCGACGGCTATCTTGCGTGCTTTTTTCGGGGCTGGCATGCGTGAATCTCGGATTCGTGTCCGGTGGCGAACGAAGGGAGGGAAACCAGCAGGTATGAACCGGAGCGTGCTCCGATGCGACCTATCGTAGCACGAAGCCGGCCCAGAAACTACTTTCCCGCGCTAAAACAGCCTATTGCGTGACTGCAACTCAAGCCGTGCGCGTCAAGCCGTGCGCGGCCGTCTTCAGCGGACCGTGTTGAGCGGGCCGTCCGATTGACCACTGGCCAAGGTGGCGTGGGTCGATTTCGTGCCGGGCAAAAATGCGGCACTGAGAAGCCCGACCGTCGCACCCATAAAAACGTCGCTGGGATAGTGGGCCAAACTCGCAACCCGCTGGGCTGCTGCGGCCGCGGCCATCGCGACGAAGAACCAGGTGCCGCGAGGATATTTCCACGCCAACGCTGCCGCGAGCCCTGCGGCCGTGGCGGCGTGACCGGATGGAAAACTATTGATATCGCTGTGGCTGGCAATGTTAGCAGCCAAGGAGTCGCCAAACGTGGCGAGCGACGAGGCCGCCGCAGCGAGATCGGCGGCCCGCGGGCGGACCCGATCGACCAGCGTGGCCTTGATAACGTTTGCCGCGATCCCGCCCGCGAATGCTGTCACGACCATCCACCCCAGATCACGGCTAAACGGCAGACTGCCAAACCGCGGCACGGCACGACGGCCCATGAGCGTTGGATCAAGCACGGCGGCGGCCAGCAGGATGGTGGCCACGCCGATCCCGTGGCCAAAGACCTCGGAGAAATTGAGGAACCGCATGATCTCCTTGGGAATGTGTCCCGCTTTGCACCAGCGGGCGACGTCGAGGTCAACCGCGAGCGCAAGGACACCAAGGCACGCAAGGGCCACGGCGATGGTGAGCAGCCGCCGCCGCGGAAGGCCGGCGGGCCGGTCGAAAGCGATGGTATCGTGGATCGATCGGGACGGAATCATGTCGAGAGTGTCGCAGAAGGCTCCCCTCGGTGTCGAGCGGCGGTGGCAGTTGACGTGCTCAGTTCCACAGTCCGCGGTCGAGCACACGGTAATTGATTGCCTCGCTTACATGGGCACAGCCGATTGTTGCCGCGGCATCGAGGTCGGCGATCGTGCGGGCGACCCGGAGCACCTTGTCGTGGGCGCGGGCCGAGAGGCCCAGGTCGCTCACTGCCGCCTTGACCAGCTCCGCAGCCGCTGGCTCGAGCGGGCAGAACTCCCGAACCTGCCGGCTCGTCATCCTCGCGTTGGATCGCACCGGCAGGCCGGCGAACCGCTCCGCCTGTCGGATGCGGGCCGCCATCACGGCCTCCCGCATCTGGCTGCTTGAGGTGCCAGCCCGGCTGGCCGAGAGTTCCCGAAACGGCACTGCCGGCACCTCCAGATGGATGTCGATCCGATCGAGCAGCGGCCCGGAGATCTTGCTCATGTAGCGTTCCACTTGCGGCGCAGTGCACTGGCACTGCCGCCGGGGATCGCCGCGATAGCCGCATGGGCAGGGATTGAAGGCTGCCACCATCATGAAGTCGGCCGGAAACCGCGTGCTCCCCTTGGCCCGGCTGATCGACACGAAGCCATCCTCAAGCGGCTGCCTGAGCACCTCGAGCGTGCGACGGTTGAACTCTGGGAGCTCGTCCAAAAAAAGGACTCCGTTATGCGCGAGGCTGATCTCACCCGGCATCGGTATCGATCGGCCGCCGATCAGGCCGGCCTCCGAGATCGTGTGGTGCGGGGCGCGGAAGGGACGCGTAGCCAAGAGTGGCTGGCCGGCGGACAGGAGCCCGAGCGCACTGTAAATACGAGTCGTCTCGATCGACTCAGCAGCCGAGAGCGGCGGCAGGATCGTCGGGATCCGCTTGGCGAGCATCGTCTTGCCGCCACCGGGCGGCCCAACCATCAAGCAGTTATGGCCCCCTGCCGCGGCCACGCAGACGGCCCGTTTGGCGGCCTCTTGGCCACGGACGTCGGCAAAGTCGACGTCGTAGGCGGCGAAGCGGTCAAACCATTCGGTGACGCGGGGCGGACAGCGGGGAATGTTGAGGTCGCCTGCGAAAAACTGCACCGCCTCGGTGAGCGAGGAAACGGGAATGATCTCGATGTCCTCCACGACTGCGGCCTCCGTGGCGCTCGCCGTCGGCACGACCAGCCCACGGAGCTGTTTCTGCCGCGCCGCGGAGATGGCCACCGAGAGGGCACCCCGCGTCGGCCGTGTCGAACCCTCGAGCGAGAGTTCGCCCACCACCGCATAGTCTTGGAAACGCTCCGAGGAAAACTGTCCGCTGCCGGCGAGGATGCCGAGCGTGATCGGCAGGTCGAACGTGGCCGCCTGCTTCGGCATCTCTGCCGGGGCGAGGTTGATCACGATCCTGTCGTTGGGTCGATTGAAGCCCGAGTTGACCATCGCCCGTGCCACGCGGTGGGTACTCTCGCGGATGGCGGGATCGGGCAGGCCGACGAGCACGGTCGAGGGCAGGGCACCCGTCGAGACGTCCACCTCCACGTCCACGGGCACCGCGTCGATCCCGAGCAGCGAAAAGGTCTGGAGTCGTGCGAGCATGGCGAAGGTCCTCAGGGGCATGCGGATGCGTGTTCCGCGAGGACTATACAGCCGTATACATAACGCGTCAACTGCTGGCGGGGGAGAACAGTCCGGCAGTTGTTTCGCGATATTTCCGCTCGTCACCAGAGGCTGCGCTCCTCGAGCGCGGCGAGGAATCCTTCCAGTGGCAGCACATCGATGCCGTCTTCGGTGCGCTGGGGTCGATCACCGAGATAGACGATCAGCCGGCGGTCGAGCCCCGCGAGGCCGTGGATGGCCCGCAGCCCGGCGAAATCCTTGGAAGCGAGCGACGTCTTCGCCTTCGCCTCGATGGCGACGTATCGCTTCCCCAACTTGATCAGGAAATCAACTTCGATCTGGCCCTCCGTCGGCGCCCAATACCAGAGGCCGTCGAAGGGATGGCCGGTGCCACTGGCGGGCTCGCCATACGCGCGGAGCAACTGGCCGATCCAGCCCTCGAAAAGCGCACCCCGCTCGGCGGATGTGGGGGGATGAAACTCCCGCCTGACCGCCCGCACGACGCCACTGTCGGACCAATAGAGCTTCGGATGGCGTCGTTCCTTCACCCGCAGCTTCGCCTCGAATGCCGGCAGCAGCCAGGCAAGATGCGTGTCGGCGAGGATGCCGAGGTAGCCGTCGACGGTCGTGCGGGCCACTCCGGCGTCGCGGGCGAGCCCCGCGACGGAGAGCACCTGCCCATGGAAGACCGCCGCCACCGGGAGGAAACGGGCGAAGCCGGGCAGGTTGCGGACGAGCGACTCGGCCTGAATCTCCTCCTTGAGATACATCTGCACATACGACTCGAGCGCCTCCCGTCTATCGGGAGCGGCCCAGATCACCGGCAGGCTTCCGTGGCGGAGCACCTCGGCCAGATTGAAGTCTCGACCCAACTCCTGCGGGAGGAGCGGAAACATCTGCCTGTGCAACGCCCTCCCCGCCAGCAGGTTGGTGCCCGCCTGTTTCAGTTTGCGGGCGCTCGACCCCAAGAGAACAAACCGCATCCGCTGGTCTTCGATGAAGCGGTGCACCTCGTTGAGCAGCGACGGCAGCCGCTGAATCTCATCCACAACGACCGTTGCCCCGCGGGGGAGTGTTCGCAGTTCGTTGGCAAACAGGCTGGGCTCCCGCAGATAGGCCTGAAAGAGCCCCTCGTCCAACAGATCAATCCGTCGCGCCGTTGGCAGCACCCGCTTCGCCCACGTGCTTTTTCCCGCCCCTCGCATGCCAAAGAGAAAGAAACTCTGCCCCGAGGGGGCCGAGAGAATACGGTCGTAGGACTGTTTATGCAGCATGCCGTCATTTATACCGGAAATATGACGGCATGGCTAAAATGGGGACGGGAGCTATTTTCGGGTCATCGGAATGCAACGCGAATCGAGGGCAGTTCTGGGGAAAATCGCTCCCGTCCCCATTTTACTCAGGCGATGACGTCGGAGATGACGTGGCCGCCGACGTCCGTCAGCCGGAAATTCCGGCCGTTGTGTCGATAGGTGAGCTTTTCGTGGTCGATGCCGAGCAGATGCAGCAGCGTCGCGTGCAGGTCGTTGACGTGCACCTTGTTCTCGATCGCCTTGTAGCCGAAGGGATCGGTCGAGCCGTAATGAAATCCGCCCTTCACGCCGCCGCCGGCCATCCAGAGCGTGAAGCCGCCGGGGTTGTGGTCGCGGCCCTTGCCTCCTTGCGAATCGCTCGTGCGGCCGAACTCTCCGCCCCAGATCACGAGCGTGTCTTCGAGCAGGCCGCGTGCTTTCAGATCCGCCAGGAGCGCGGCGGCGGGCCGGTCGGTGGCGAGGCCGCATTCGCGGTGGTTGGTCTCGATGTTGCTGTGGCCGTCCCACGGCACGTCGTCCACGCTGCCATCCCCGCCCACGCCGCGGCCCGCGAAGATCTGCACGAACCGCACGCCCCGTTCGAGCAGCCGGCGGGCCGTGAGGCACTGCTTCGCGAACACCTTGCACTTGGGGTCTTCGGTGCCGTAGAGGTCGTGCGTGGCCTTCGACTCCTGCGCCAGGTCGATCGCCTCCGGCGCGGCCGTCTGCATCCGGTAGGCCAGTTCGAAGCTCGTGATCCGCGCCGCCAGATCGGCCTGCGTCGGACGGCCGGCCGCATGGGCCGCATTGACCGCGGCGAGCAGGTCGAGCTCTGCCCGCTGCGATTCGAGGCTGTGCCCCTGCCGCAGCGAGAGGTTGTCGATCGCAACCGGACGGCGGGCATCGATCGCGAGCGCCTGATGGTTCTTCGGCAGGAAGCCGGCCGACCAGATCTGGTCGTCGCCACGCGGCTTCCGCTCGTGCATGACGACAAAGCTGGGGAGATTCTCGTTCATCGAGCCGAGGCCGTAGTCGAGCCAGGCCCCCATGCTCGGCATGCCGGGCCGGCTGAACCCGCCCATCAGCTCCATCGCCGCCGGGGCGTGGTTGTTGGCCCGCAGGTGCATCGAGTGGATGAAGCACATGTCGTCCACGTGCTGCGAGAGGTGGGGGAAAAGATCGCTCACCCACGTGCCCGACTGGCCGTGCTGAGCCCACTTGAACGGGCTCGCGAGGCATTTGCCGCTGGTCTGGAAGAAGCCCACCTGGCTGTCGGCCCCGGGCAGCGGCTCGCCGTTTCGGGCCTGCAGCTCCGGCTTGTAGTCCCAGGTATCCACCTGCGACGGCGCGCCCGTCATGAAGAGCCAGATCACCCGTTTTGCCTTCGGGGCATGGTGCGGCAACATGCTCCCCGCGGCACCGGCGGTCGCACCACCGGACGTATTGCCGATGGCATCCTGACCGAGCAGCGACGCCAGCGCCAGCGACCCGAAGCCGAGCCCGGACTCGCGCAGAAACCGCCGCCGGGCGGGCAGCAGCAGTTCACCGATCGATGGTGTCTGGTCAGTCGACCGCATTGGATCAGTCAACATAGATGAACTCGTTGAGGCAGAGCATGAGGTGGCAGGCGTCGGCGAGGGCTGCCTTCCGCTGGGCCTCGTCGCCGCCGGCGGCCTGTTCGCGGGCCGCGAGGAAGCTGGTGAATCGCGCGACCTCGTCGGCAGAGGGCTTCCGCGACAAGGCGACGGTAAAACAGTATTCGATCACAGACTGCTCCGTGTCGCCTACGGCCATGCGGGCCCGCTCCGCCAGCCCTTCGGCAGCCGTACGGACGAGCGGGGAGTTCATCATCGTGAGCGCCTGCGTCGGCACGGTCGCGATGCCACGCGATCCCACCGACTGGATCGGCTCCGGCTGGTCGAAGACCCGCAGGAACGGCTCCGGCTCGCTGCGCTTCACCCGGATATAGATGCTGCGTCGCGGGGAGCCTGCGCCGACGAGGCTCCGGCCATACATCGTCGCATCGAGCCGGCCGGATGCCGCGAGGAGCGCGTCGCGGATCACCTCGCCTTCGAGCCGCGTGGGCCGGCGATGCCAGAGGAGTTGGTTGTCGGGATCCTTCTTCCGCCGGTCGTCATCGACGGCGCCCGACTGCCGGTAGGTGGCGCTCGTCACGATC
>CAMCQY010000167.1 GCA_945877135.1 Candidatus Kuenenia stuttgartensis | reverse complement strand
GCGCTTGTGGTTCACCCGCCATCCCTCCCAGTGCAATAGGCCCGTAATTCTGCGGTATCCGTAGCGGCCATACTCGCAGGCCAGCCATACGATCCGCGTCACAAGACGGGGCTCATCATCTGGAACGTGGCGTTGCCGACGCTGCGTGTTCCGATGTTGCCCCAGCACTCGACATGCCCGGCGTTCGCTCAGTCGATCACGGCCAAGAACACCTCTGACGTGCTCGACCGCTCGCCGCCGCTTCGCCGGGCTCAGAAGTTGAGCTGCGCCGCCCAAGGGCGTCCCGATGCATCCTCTCGAAACGCAAGCGTCGAGTTCCGCATCAGCAAGGAGCCGCTTCAGCCGGGCGTTCTCCTTCTCAAGGTCCTTCAGACGCTTCGCCTGGTCGATCCGAAGCCCACCGAACTTCTTCTTCCAGCGATAGAAGGTCTGCTCCGTCACCCCGATCTTCTTGACCACCTCCAATACGGTCTTGCCTCTCCCCACCTCAACCTCGACCTCTCGAAGCTCAGGTGTGATCTGCTCAGCCAGTTCCTTTTTTCCGCGTGGCATTTGGTTGCCTCCCTTGGTTTGCTCCACCCCAAGATTCTCTCTCTGGAGGCGGTGCCGTTTAAGGGGGGCAGGTCACTTTCTTCGCGTGCCGCCGCGGGCTACCAGATGACACGAAGACCGGGATAGCGGGGCAGCACTGTGTCCTTGGAAAGCAGGTCGAGCCGTTGCACGATCGCCGTCGCGGCGAGGATGCGATCAAACGGATCGTTGTGGATGTCGGGCAGTGCGGCCGCCGCGAGGGCGATCGCTGAATCCACGGGAATCTCGTTGATGCCGTGGTGCTGCATGCTCTCGGCGACGAACTGCTCGGGCGGCAACGGCAGTTGCAGGCGGCTGCGTTTGACGAGCATCGCGATTTCCAAACTCGAAATCGCCGACATGAAGAGTCTGCCGGCGGACTCACGGATCAGGGCTCTCCCGCGATCGGTAAGCTGCTCCTGGTCCGATGCGAGCCACACCAGGGCATGCGTGTCGAGCAGCAGCATCAGCGGGCCGACTCCGGCCAGTCTTCCACAGATGCCGGCGCACACGGATCACCCAGAAACCGCGCGCCTTTCAGCTGCGGCGCCTGATCGAGAGGATCATGGCTCTCTTGGTGGGGCACGATGTCAACCACTGGGCGATTGTTTCGACAGATCGTCAATGGCTTGCCCGTCCTCTGCACCTCGGCGATCAACCGGGAAAGATGGGCCTTGGCTTCGTAGGTGCTCACGCTTTTCATGCGACAATAATAGCCCGCCTAGTCAGCCTAGTCAACTGTTTTCCGAGGCATTCATCGTTCATTTTTTCAAAGAACCCCCGAGCGCCATCCCATGAAACCGCGACCGACCCATTGTGTCCTTGTCATCAAGAAGCTGTGGACCAGTCTCACCGCGGACGCCGTGTTGGACACGGCTTTTTACCGGGCCGACTGCATCAGGTACGCGACGATATCGCGCATCTCGTCGACCGTCTGCACGAGGCCGGCGGGCATCGGCGACACGTCCTGCTGAATCCGCTCGTCGATGTCGGCCAGCGGGATCTTCGCCTGCGATGCGTCGGCCAAGAGCAACTCGATCGCTTCGCCGGTCTCGCCGACGACGAGACCCGTCTGGCTGCGGCCGTCGTTCGTGACCACGGTCGTGGCCTTGAAGATCGGGGCGATCGTCTTGCTCGGTGTCAGCACCGACTCCACGATGTGGTCCACCGTGAATCGGCGGCCCGCCGCCGCAAGGCTCGGCCCCCCATTGCCCGACGCATCGGGCGACATCGCATGGCACTTCGCGCAGCCGAGGCCCTCGGCCGCAAAGAGTCGCTTGCCGCGGAGCGGATTGCCGCGGGCCGCCTCGGCCTTCCAGTCGAGCGCGAGCAGCTTCGCCGGATCGACCGGCTTGCCTCCGTTGGCCGCGAGCCGCTCCGCGAGCGACATGCCCGTGAGCGGCTCCGGCAGATCGGCGATGATCTTTTCGAGCGATCGTATCCGCAGCGCAAGCCGCCCCGGCGAGGCCGCCCCGCGCACGCGAATCCACAGATCGTTGCCGCCCTGCTTGAGCGTCGTCGCGATCGTGTCGCCGTTCGCGGGAGTCGCCGCTTCGGTGATTCGCAGCCGCTGTCCGTTGAGCGTGACGATCGCGACGGCATTCGCGTCGACCACGAGCTGGACAGGCTGCGGCGCGGGCGACTCTAGCCGCATGAAGAGATAGGTTGACGTCGCATCAGACGCGGCCTCACTTGGCAGCGCAAACCCGCCGTCGGTGCCGGCCTCGGCCTTTCGCCACGCGGCCTTGCCGCCGCCCGGCGCAGGCGCCGTAGTCTGCGGATTGAACTGCCGCTCGAGGTCATGCGGCTTGTCCCAGCCGCCCATCGCCGCATCGTCCGCCGGCCCGATCATCCATGCCGCCGTGATGTGCACAGGCTCCGTTCGGGCCAAACGGGCCATCCACGCCTCCTCCCGCACGCGGGCGATCGCAGGCTCGGTGCGGGAGTCTTCGAGCAGAAACAAAAACGAGGCGGCCTGCAGCCGCACCCGCTCGTCGCCGTCGGCGAGCGCGGCCTGCAGCATTCCAAACAGGGCCTCCTGCTCGGGCGAGTGCGGTGCCGCCTGCCAATGCTCGGCCACCGTAAACGTGCCCATCCGGCCGAGCTTGTCCAGGGTGATCTTCGCGTCGGCGTAGTCCACTTGTGTGTTCTTCCATGGCGCGAGCGGCAGCCCTTCGGCCGGTGCGACGTCATCCTCCGGCAGCGTGAGCCGGAAGCCCGCGGCAAGCACGGCCGCCAACCGCGTGGCGGCACTCGACGACTGCATCCAGCCGGAGATCTGCGCCGCCGGGCACTGCCGGGCGAGCAGGATCGTGGCTGCCTGCCGCAGATAGGTGTCGCTCTCGCTGGCTGGGCCGCTCAGAATCGTGTCGCGCAGGGCGTCGTCCTTTTCGAGCAGCCCCTCGGCGTCGAAGCAGGCCACGACCGCGGCATGCCGCACCTGCGGATCGGGGGCGGCGAGCAGCGCGGCGGTGTCGCGGACCGATCCCGGAAACCGCTCCGTGAATGCCCGCACGGCCTGCAGCCTGACTCGAGCGTCGGCGTCAGCGAAAGCGCGAGTGAGCCGCTCCTTGGCCACCGGCTCGGCTGCCTTCATCGCCACGAGCCAGAGCAGGTTCGGCCGCTCGACGGCGGCCGGCGCCGCGCGGTCGAGGCGTTCTAGTAGTGTCGCCTCGGGAATGTCGCTGCGACGCAGCAATTCCACGTGCGCGAGTTTGCGGCGCGAGAGCGATGGATCGGCAAGCTCGGCAAAGAGGCGGTCGGCGGTCACCGTCGGGGCGTCGTAGGCCTCGAAGGGATGATCGGCCGGATCATCGGCCCGCGTTACCATCACCAGTTCGCTCTTGTAGACGGGCGATCCCTCGTTGTGCGCCATGTAGCAGACGCTCGTAAACACGCGTCCCCCGCGGCCCACCTCCACATGCACCGGCCGCGCGAGGTCCACGCCGGCGATGAGTTCGCCTTCCTCGCAGCGAAACGTCGCGCCGGCGTGCTCGAGCGAGCAGAACGTCACCTGCCTGCTACACCAGCGGGCCACGAGCAGGGAGTTGCGATACCGCTCCGGCAGGTGCGTGTCGTCGTAACACTCAACGTCCACCGGCACGAACCGGCCGAGATTTGGGTTCATCGTCGCCAGGAGATCGAGCCGGTCCGGCGTCTTCTCAGGAATCCAGCCACGCGGCCAGCTGAAGTATGCCTGGGGCGTGACGTGCGCGATGCGGCCCGGCACATAACTGCCCGGCATCGACTCGTGGTCGTTGTCGGCGGTGAAGAGGTTCCAGTCGCGATCGAAGGCCAGCCCGCAGTCGTTCCGTAGGCCGCCGGCGACCGCCTCGAGGCCGCTGCCATCGGGGCGACAGCGAAAAACTGAACCTGCACCGACGTAGGGCTTTTTTGCCCAGCCCTCGGCGCTGTTGGGATCTGCCTCGGCGAGAGCGACCTTGCCGTCGGCCATCGTCCCGGGCCGCCGACTGTAAAAGGTCCAGTGGCCCCAGTGGTCGGGCCGGGCGAAGTTGCCGTAGTACCAGAGCGGATCGCCCATCGCGAGGTAAAGGTCGCCATCCGGCCCCTGGGCCATCCCGTGGAATTGCTGGTGCACATGGCCCCGCGGCACGCCCCACACGAGCCGCTGCGGCACGAGCCCCTCGCGCTTCACGCGGCCCTGCGGCAGGAGGTAGAGGCCATTCACCGTGAGAAAGTAGAGGTCGTCGCCGCGGATCTCGATGTCGTGCACCCAGGTGTGGTTGGGCAGCGTGAGCAGCTGCACCCGCGGCGAGTATCCCCCCTGCCCGTTCGGCTCGTAGACAAAGATCGCCTCACGGCCGCCGACGAACAGCCGGCCCGTCGTGTCCGCCTTGATGGCGAGGAACGACTCGGTGGGCGCCGAATCGAGAACGGTCACGGCGAGCGCCGGATCGGGCGACGACACGTCGCCGCCGCACGCGGCGTTGGCCGCCAGCGCTACCGTCGCCACGAGCATACCCACGGTCTGTCTCATGGTCCTTCTCCTCGCCCAGCGGGCTATAGCGGCTTGATGCGGATGTTGCGGAACCGCAGCGAGTGCGGTTCGCCGTGATCCTGGAGGCCGATGTAGCCCTCCGGCGGACGGTTCCTCAGCTTGCCCTCATCGATCTTCGTGTCGATGATCTTTTCGCCATTGAGCTCCACCTGGACACGCGGCCCCTGAGCGGTGAGGATCATCCGGTTCCACTCGCCCGGCGCCTTCGACATGTTCATCGAGGCCGCCTGGTGATAGAGCACCCCGCCGTGGTCGTGCGGGCTGAGCGGCTGGTCGGCCGGCTTCTTCGAGCAGTCGAGGATCTGAATCTCGATGCCCGTGGCCACCGGGTTCTTGCGGTCGGGTACTCGGAAATAGAGCCCCGAGTTGCCGGCGGGCGGATAGGTGTATTCAAGCTCCAGGACGAAGTCTTTGTATTTCTCCTTCGTCCAGAGATAAGCGTCGAACCGCGAGTATCCCGTCTCGCCCGGCCGCTGCTGAAGGAGCAGCGATCCATCGGGCTGCGGGAGCCAGTTGCCGGTGGTCTCCCAGCCGGTGAGATCCTTGCCGTTGTAGAGGTCGATGAAGCCGTCGGCCTTGGCCGCCGGAGCGGCGGCGGCGACCTTCGCGGCTTCGTCGGCACTGACCTCGCGGACCTTGATCCCGCGGTAAGCCACCCGGAAGGGGCCGCTGCCCTTGCCGATGCCATGCACCTGCAGGCCGATGAAGCCCTTCGGATGCGATTTGTAGCGGTCTTCGTGGACGAGGTCGCCGACCTGCTCGCCGTTGATCCAGGTCTGGATCCGCGGGCCCGTGGCCAGCACACGGTAGGTGTTCCACTCGCCATTCTTGAAGTGCTTGTGCGGGATGCGGGCGGCGTCGGGCGTCATCCAGCCGCCGGCCGACTCGCCGTAGACGTAGCCGGCGACTGATCCGTTCGGCCCAGCCGCGGCGACCTCCACCTGCGGGCCGTTGACGTGGCCTTGCGGATTGCCGTCGGTCTTCGACCGAATCTGCACTCCCGCGTTGAGCCGGTCATCGACCTTCGTCTCAAGGGCGAGCTCGAAGTCGCCGTAGTCCTTGTCGAAGCAGAGAAACGAATTCGGGCTGCCTTCCGCCGTCGTACCGACGATCGTGCCGTCGACCACGGCGTAGGTCGCCGTGCCATTCCGCTGCGTCCAGCCGCCGAGAGTCTTGCCGTCGAAGATTTCCACCCATCCCGGCTCGTCGGCTGTGGCCCCGCCGAGATGCGATGCAAAGCTCGCGAGAGCAAAGCAAAGGACGACCGGCACGCGGAGAAACGATTGCAACGTCAATGGCATGACTGGCTCCATCGCAGGGAGAAAACCCGAATATGCGGTTCCATGGTAGCAACCGACTCTTGGGCGTCCGTGACGGCCCAGAAAAACGTAAGCAATTTGCAGCCGCGCGTGATTGTGGATCGGTGGTGGCATGTTCCGTCGCTACCGCTCTAGGCTTCTTGCCCAGACAGGAAGCCCCGGGGGAAGCCGGGAGACCTGCATCTCACTTCGTCAAAAACAACTCGCTCTGCACGATTCCGTCGATGAGCGACCGAATCCCGTAATCACTCGCGCGGGCCTCCGCGACGATACGGTCGATTTCGCGGCGGTCGGAATAATGGCTCCCCGAGCCCGTGCCGTACATGAGAAACTGCCGAACCATGTTTGCGGCCAGGGCTTCGGGCTTCGCCAGCACGACGGCCTGAAAGCTCGCGATGCCGTCGAACCGCTCGCCGGAAGGCATCTGCCCCGACGGGTCCACGGGTAGGTTGAGACGGACGCGAGGATCCCAACCGGAGGCGAAGTTGAAGGCCATGAGCGTGTTCCCCTCGTGGAGCGAGCGATACCGGTCGCGCTCGCCACCGATCACGTCGAAGCTCTCCAGGGCGAAGCCAGGGGGGTCGATCTTCGCATGGCAGCCGGCGCACCTCTCATCCGCTCGGTGCTTCACGAGCTGCTCGCGGATCGTCGTGGCACCACGCGTGTCGGGATCGATCGCGGGCACACCGGAGGGGGGCGGCGGGATGTGGTTGCCGAGGATCCTCTCGTTGATCCATACGCCGCGGGTCACCGGGCTCGTCACGGAGCCGTTGGCCGTGACCTTCAG
>CAMCQY010000166.1 GCA_945877135.1 Candidatus Kuenenia stuttgartensis | reverse complement strand
CGAGATCGATGTCCGCCAGTTCGTCGCCCGACACGGCTGCACCTCCCGTCACGGCGACGGGAGTCACGGGCGTGGCTGGATCGAACACGCTCGTGCCGCGGGGCAGCCAGCCGGCGAAGAGGCGACGTGCCGAGGGCATGAATCCAAGCGGCTGGGGCGGGGCCGCCACAGCACCAATCCCTAACGGCGCACCACTGCTCGTCGCTAGCTGCGTGTCTAAGGCTTGCGTGCCTCCGGTTGGCGGTCCGGCATCGTTCACCGCCTGCGCGACGGCGATGCTCGCATCCTTGATCGCCGCCATCGCTTCGCCGATCGACACGGCGTTGCCGTCGCGCGTATCTCCGATGGCGGCTCCAGTGCTGGCGACAGCCGATGTGGGTGGCACGATGCCAGGAGGTGTCTCCAGATCGCCCAGCCACGCCCAGCGGAATTCACCCGCAGGCGGTTCGATCCTTACCCATAGTCCTGCGTGACGACCCGCCGCGATCCGCACCTCGTCGATCACCTGCACACGTTCGCCCGCTTCCAGGCTCACCTGCGCGACATGCCGAAGGTCGTTGAGCTGTGAACCTACCCGCGACACGGCGCCGTCGGTCACGATGACGCCGACGCTCCGACCGGGGGCCGGGCCGGCCGGCGGATCGCCGAAGCTGGAGACCGGATCGACATCACACGCCCGCAGCCAGCTGAAGCTGCCCTCTACGGGCCGGACGGCGACATAGCCCGACGGATCAACGGCCCAGACTTCGACCGCGGCGCCGGCCACGAGTCGCTCGGTCGGATAGAAGTCGTCTCCCGGACCGGCGCGGAGATAGGTGTGGTCGGCCAGCACCCGCACGGTGGCAGGAAACGGGCCGGGCTGGCTCTCGGCGGCCGCGACCGCGGCGCAGGTGATCGCCGGAATGAATGCCAGGAAACCGATGAACGTGCGGCAGATGTCCACGAGTTTCATCCCTGAAAAAACAGGCGCGTAGACGAGGCTTGGGCACCTCGTCTACGCGCTGCAAGGGGCCGCACCGAAGCGAACCCTCGAAGGGTCTTGTAGACCACCCGGGGCCGAGGCTCAAGCCGCGATTTTTGCCGCGCGAGAAGGCCGGGAAATCGGGCCATGCCAGTCGCCCAGACACCCCACTTTCGTGGTGTTTCGACCGTGACGGGGCGATCCAGGCAGACTGCGGCGACGGTGTCGCCAGTGCTAGCGAAGCGAGCGCCAGCACCCGCTGATGGCACGCAGCCCTCCGCTCACGGATCACGCAACGCGGATTCCTCTCGCTTGCGCTTCGGGCTTGTATGGGAAGCCCGTCACCGTCCAAGCCCCGCTCTCCATCCAAGCCCGCAGCGCAAGCAAGGGAATGCGGACAGCCTCACCAGCCACGGATCACGCAACGCGGATTTCTCTCGCTTGCGCTTCGGGCTTGTATGCGAAGCCCGTCATCATCCAAGCCCCGCTCTTCATCCAAGCCCGCAGCGCAAGCAAGGGAATGCGGACAGCCTCACCAGCGGTCTACCGGGCGATCGAGAATCTCGCGGAGCAGGACCACCTGCCGGATCGTGGCCGGACTGCGGAGCAGGTGCACCAGCTCTTCCGCCTGGGTCGGTGCCGGCCGTTGGGTGCCACCGCCCTGCTGGGCGTCATCTTCTCTGATCGTTCCCCGCAGATGCGTCAGTTCGTGCGAAAAAGCATCCTGAACATGCCGGGCCACCGACTCGGTCTGCGGCTGTTGTGGCTGCGGAGTCATCTCGGGCGGACGGACGGCGAGATCACGTGGAGCGACAGCCTTCTTCTGCTCACGCTTGCCCGGAGCCGCAGCCCTCGGTGTCGGCGGATCACGACGCACGGTTTCGGCTCGGAGGTCCGGTCGCGGGAGTTGCGGCGGCTGCGGCCGTACGGATTCGACCGGCCTGACCGGCTTCACATTCCTGGGTGCTGGCTGCGGCCGCTTCTCGCCGGTCGCCTCGCGGAGAAACTCTGCGATCTGCTTCTCGAGATCGCTCCGCAGGTCCCCGGCACCCTCGGCCGCTGGCTGTGGCGGCCGGGGCCGGTCGCGGGCTGGGTCGAACCGTGGCCGCGGAGGCTGTGGCTGCTGCTGCCCGCCCCCCTGCAGCCGGCGAAAGACCGCGAACACCTGCGAGACGATCCAAAACGCGACGAACAGAAACGGCAGCAGTGCCTCGAGCCAGTCGAACCCGGCGGCAAACAGCACCCAGGTGGCGAGGGGGATCTGCATGGTCATTGCACCGCGGCGGTGCCGGGCGTCGTGCCGGTGGCGATCGTCCGCCGCATGTCGGTGTCGGCCTGGAGATTTCGGAGTTTGTAGTAGTCGAAGATGCCGAGTTGGCCCGAGGTGAGCGATTCGGCGACCGCCTTCGGCACGGCCGACTCCGCCTCGACGAGCGCCGCCCTGCTCTCCTCGATGCTGGCGATCATCTCCTGCTCCTTGGCGACGGCCATCGCTCGGCGGCCCTCGGCGTTGGCGCGGGCCACGCGGGTGTCGGCCTCGGCCTGGTCGGCCTGCAGCCGTGCGCCGATGTTGGAGCCGACGTCGATGTCGGCGATGTCGATCGAGACGATCTCGAAGGCGGTGTTGGAATCGAGCCGCCGCGCGAGCACGGTCTTCGAGATCATGTCGGGGTTTTCGAGCACATCGGTGTGGCGCTCTGCCGCACCGATCGCCGACACGATCCCCTCGCCGACCCGCGCGATGATCGTCTCCTCCATCGCTCCACCGATGAGCTGATTGAGGTTCGTGCGAACGGTCACGCGGGCCCTCACCTTCAACTGCACGCCGTTCTTCGCCACGGCGTCGAGCGTTTCGCGGCCGCTGTTCTTGCCGGGGCAATCGATGACCTTCGGATACACGCTCGTCTGCACCGCTTCACGGACGTCGCGGCCAGCCAGGTCGATGGCGGTGGCGAGTTTCCAGTCGAGTTCTTTGATCTTCGCCTTGTTGGCGGCGATCAACGCCTGCACGACCAGCGGCACCCGGCCGCCGGCGAGGTAGTGTGCCTCGAGCGCCTGCTTGGTGATGCCGCTGGAATCCCCAAGCCCGGCCTGGACCGCCATGATCTTGCTCCGCACGATCACCGTCGGGCTGACCTTCTTGAAGCTCATCGCGACCAGGTCGAAGAGCCCGATCCCGGCGCTCGATGCATACGACTGCAGCCAGAGCCGCAGGTATCGCGCGAGCATCGCGAAGACCACAAGGAAGGCGAAAATTCCCAGGGCGATCAGGATCAGGGGCAGCATCGAGGACGCTCCAACGGACGTTCACGGGGATGGGACGCAACTGACTGTAGCGTTGTTCCGGGGTGGGCTGCGGTCAAGCGCTCGGGGGGTCGAGCCCGTCAAACTCAAAATTCTCAAGCGTTGGAGAGAGGGCGGATTCGCCGTTTACGGGCTGATTTCCCGCTGCTGCCCTTGCGACCGGAGGAATCGGCAGCACCGGCGCCGCGGGCCGCGACGCCGCGGGCCGTACGACCAGGGCGGTTCCCTGCACGCCGACCGCCTCGATGGCGGCCTCGGCCTCGATCGGCCCGCCCTCGCTCATGGCGTCCACTGTTTCGCCATCAATTTCCACGCGACCCCATGGCAGCAGTTCGGTCACGGCGCGACCCGTGTGCCCCACCAGTTCGCGGACATGCCGCCGCCGCTCCAGATCGGGCAACACATCCGCGCTTTCGGGCGCCGGTGGCAGCACGCGCCGGCCCAGCGGCGTCTCGGGAAACCAGCGAAACGCCAACGCCAACACCGCGGGCACCGCCAGCACGACCACCGCCAGACTCGCCATGCCGGCCGCGGCCCCCTGCTCCAAAAAGGCCGTCGCGACGCCGGCGACAAGGGCCGCGATGCTCACGAAGCCGAGAATGCCGCCCGACGGCACGAACACCTCGAGCGCCATCACGCCAAGGCCCAGGAGCAGGAGCGCGGTGACCCACAGCAGCGAGATCATAGCGACGCACTCGGCCGCGCGAGTGGCTCCACGAGCAGGCGTCCACCGCGGACATCGACGACACGAACAGCGGTGCCCGGCTCGACAAGGGAATCGTCGCTGGTCACCTCGCGAACCCGGCCATCGATCCGCGCCTTGCCCGCAGGGGCGAGCCTCGTGGTCGTCATGCCTTCCATGCCGACGAGCGCCTCGAGGCCCTCTTCCTCGAGCGTGTCGTCGGCTACGGCCGGCGGCTCGAGCAGCACGTTCCGCAGCACGGGCGTGGAGGGTAGCCACCGCCGCAGAAGCACCCCGAGGAGCGACACGCCGACGGCGGCTCCCAGAATTCCCAGGAGCGACCACTGCAGCTGCCGGATCTGGTAGTCGTTGGCCGGTAGCACGAACGACTGACTTGCCAGCACCAGCGATGCGATCAGGAGCACGCCCCCGCCCAGGCCGAGCACGCCGAAGCCGGGCAGCACGAAGATCTCGGCCGCCAGGCAGAAGAGCCCGGCCAGAAACAGCATCACCTCCAGCCAGCCGCTCGTGCCGTGCAGGTATTGGCTCCAGAAGTAGACGATGAATGCCACCATCGACACGAAGCCGCCGAGTCCGAAGCCGGGCGTGTGAAGCTCGATGTAGAGCCCGGCACCGCCGATCAGAAGGAGCAGCCAGGCCAGCCCAGGGCTGGCAAGCGCGTCGAGCAGCCGATCAGCCCAACCGGGCTCGGAGAGCGCGATGTCGCCGGTGAGCCCGTAGGCCTTCACGAGCCCGTCAAAGCCATCCACCGCGTGAGTCACCAGCCCGAGCGATTCCGCCGAACGGCCGGTGAGCTGAATTGGCCCGGTGCCAACTTTCGCCCCGACGGTCCATGAATCGCGATCGTCCCGCGCCGCCAGTTCTTCCTGCGAAAAATATTCGACACGGCCTGTTCCCTGCTGGGTCGCCTGCTCCACGACAACGCCAGGCACGACCGCCGCCACGGGGAGCGACCAGGCTCGCTCCCGCTGTTTGGCCACCCCCTCCCGCCATGAGGCGGCTACTGCGGCTGCCTGTCGGCCACCGATGGCGGCATCTCCCTCGCCCCCCAGCACGGCGTCAGGATGCATCACGAGTTCGTCGCAGGCCAGCGCCACAAGCGCCGCATCGCCGCGGGCCTGCCTGGGCACATAGGCCACCGTCCGCACCCGCGCCGGATCGAGGGCGGCCAAACGATTGGCGAGCACGAGACTCTGCTCGGGACTGCCGCCAGCCGAATCGACACGGAGGCAGAGGAAGTTGACGCCATCGGCGACGGCCCGCTCGATCTGCTGCCGCGCCCGCGCCACAGAGTCGGCTGTGATCGGCCCGGCGAGCACGATCTGCGCCGCCTTCCAGCCGCCGTCGAGCGACGGATCGATGGCGAGCACACGTTCATCGACCCCCAGGCTCCTCGCCAGGTCGGCCGGCGTCTTCGCGAGCATCCGCACGAAGCCGAGTTCGCGGGCCCGGCGGCCGGTGAGGGCCAGCGGCACGGGCGTGAGTTCTTCGACGTCGAGCACCGCAGACTTCTGCCTGATCGCCTCCACGTCCCGAGCGGCGACGAACTGCTCACCATCGTCGGTGGAGACGCGGGTCACCGTGGCTGCCGGATCGAGCAGTGCCACCGCCACGGCCGGCGGCACCGTCCGCCGACGGGTCGCCATCTGCACGTAGGCCGCCCGCATCGCGTCATCAACCGCCGGCTCATCGGCGTTGGCCGGGCCGAGCACGGCGTCGGCGGCCATCACGATCTCCTCACAGGCCAACGCCACGAGCACGGCGTGGCCGGTGGCGCCGGCGGGCAGAAAGGCCACCGTCTTGATCCCGGCGAGCCGGCCATCGCAGAGGAACCTCGCCAGTTCGAGCGACCGGCCGAAATCACTCCCCCCGCTCCGCCCATCCTCGGCCGGATCGAATCGCAGCACGAGCACACCGCGTTCGTTGCCACGCTTGAGACGATCGAGTTGCCGCAGGATGGCCGCTTCCACCTGGGTATCGCGGGTGCCGGTGATCGGCAGCCTCACCTCGACGGCCACGGCCTCCACCGCGACGGCCGCCCGGACCGGCACGAAGGCCGCCACCAGCGCAGCGACACACACGAGCCATGCATGGCATGCCCGCCATGCCAGACAGCGATGGCTGGGGACGAGTTGGATCGGGGAAACCACCCGTCGGTGACGCATCGCTGGCCTTGAAAGCGCTGGGCCGAGAAAAACACCCCCGAATTCTAAGACCATGCGTCGGGGAGTCAAAAAGTCTCTCTCCTGTTATATAGTGATTCGGTATGAACACTCCCCACCAGACAGCCACTGCATCGCCCGTCATCCGCGAACTCATCGGCCTCGTCGAGGCCAAGGCCCTGAAACGAGGCAGCTTCCGGCTTGCCTCGGGCCGCGAGGCGAGCTTTTATCTCGACGCCAAGCAGGTGGTGCTCGACGCCCACGGCGCCATGCTCGTGGGACGAGCGATCCTCGAACGCCTGCGATCGCTCGGCCCCCTGCCGGCGGCCGTGGGCGGCATGTCAATCGGCGCCGACCCGATCACCAGTGCCGTGATCACGATGGCGGGTGTCGAAGGGCTGCCGCTCAAAGGGTTCATGGTCCGCAAGGAGCCAAAGGACCACGGCACGAAGAAGTATGTGGAGGGGCCGGTGGAGCCGGGCCAGCGGGTGGTGATCGTGGAGGACGTGACCACGACGGGCGGTTCGTCGCTGCTCGCGATCGACCGGGTGCACGAATTCGGCCTCGTCGTCGAGCGGGTGGTGACGGTGATCGACCGGTTGGC
>CAMCQY010000165.1 GCA_945877135.1 Candidatus Kuenenia stuttgartensis | reverse complement strand
CGTCACAGTGGCGACCCGTTTTTCGCGGTCGGCATCGCCGCCGGCGCATGCCGCCGCCGCGCACATCCAGATCGCAAGGCCGAGACTGACGAGCCTAAGGTGATGCGGAGTCGTGGTCATGATGCTGCCGTGCCCGGTGTGTTGACTGCCTCATTGTGACGATGATCATCCTCATCAGCCAGCACGTTATCAGCCAGCACTTTCGCGATGGTCTGCATCGCTGCCTGCTGCCGCCCCAACACGAAACGATGGGCCTTGGCTGCCAGTTGTCGCGATGCGACCGGGTTTTTCGCCATCTCCACCACTGCGTCTGGTGTGCGGCGAACATCGTTCTCGTCGTCGAGATCGAAGAGCCACTCCCCGAGGCCGATGTCCCGCCACATCAGTCCCTTGCTCGTCTGTTCGGCGAACCGGCAGACGATCGCCGGCACGCCGTTGCCGATACAGATGATCGGCGAGTGCATCTCGTTGCCGAAGAGGCCGGCGCTTCTGACGTAGGTCGAGGCCGCCTCATCGGTGAGCCAGTAGTCGGGCCGCCAGACGACCCCGCGCCGGACATCGTCGGGGAGCCTTTCGACGAGCCGCTCCCGGCCGACGGCCACCTGCGTTTGATCCTCAGGGCAGACGAGCACCTTGAGCCCCGTCTCCCTGACAACGCGGGTGATCGCCTCCCGCAGCGGTGCGTGGTCGTGCTCCCGCATCGCTTCGTTTCGGGCATGCTTGACCGGATCAAACGGCAGCTTTTTGTCAGGGATCGACCAGTAGGGCGTGTATCGCAGGCGGGGAATGCAGCAGAGGAACCTGCCGGCTTCGAGGCCGTTGGCAGCGAGAAAGGCATCGGCCCGGGCGTCGTCGCGGAGATCGGTGCCAAAGGCGCCGTCGGGGCCGAAGTCCATCACCGGACACCGGCAGCCGAGTGTGCGGGCGAGCGCGAACGAGGGAGTGTCGCGGAAAAAGACAAACGCCGCGCTGCCGAGCAGATCGATCGTGCTGGCCAGAGCATCGAGGGCCTCGGGCCGTGTGGCGGTCGATTGCGTGCGCGGCAGCGTGATGCCGTAGACGCCGAATGGCTTGCCGGTCGTATCACGCCAGCGGGCCACGTCCTTCTCGGCGACGAGCGACGGCCCGGAGCCGTGGAGAAGGAGGTCGCAGTCGCCGAAGGCCGCGTCGATCGCGGCGCGATCGGTCGCGATCCGGAGTCTGGGAAACCGGCGACGAAGCATCGTCTCGACGCCCCCCGCGAGGCTGCTTGGCCAGAGTGTGACCTCAACCTCGGGAAGCTCCCGCTCCAGCGTGGCGAGCAGGCCGGGTGTGTGGGCGATGTCGCCGATGTTGACAGTCTGCCAGCTCGAACGCAGCAGGATCCGCTGCGGACGCTCTGCTTTGGGTGCTTTGCCAACGGCCCCTCTGCCAGCCGCTGCCGCCAAAATCGCCAGGCTGCCTGCTTGAACGGCCCTACGGCGGGTCGCGCGGGGCGGGCGCCATCGCCGCGATGACGGCATCAGACGCCTCCAGCAGAGGAGGCCAGTAGCCTGCGATTCGGTTCTCCCTCGTTGAGCGTCGGACGTTCGGGGCGGCCCTTAAAAGTGTAGACCAGGCCCATGTTGTCGAGCCCCATCAGTCGCAGGATCGTGGCATGCAGATCGTGAACGTGCATCCGCTCCTCCACCGCCCGCAGGCCGACCTCGTCGGTCGCACCGATCGTGATTCCTCCCGGCACTCCACCGCCGGCCATCCACATCGTGAAGCCGGTCGGATTGTGGTCGCGGCCGTCACCCTTCTCGCTCATCGGAGTCCGGCCAAACTCGCCCCCCCAGACCACGAGTGTCGAATCGAGCAGCCCACGACGACGGAGGTCCTTGATGAGCGCCGCAACAGGCTGGTCCATCTGCCTGCAGAGATCGGCGTGGCCTTTTTCGAGCTTCGAGTGGCTGTCCCACTTGGAGCCCGCGCCGTGATAGAGCTGCACGAACCGCACGCCCCGCTCAACCAGCCGGCGGGCGAGCAGGCAGTTGCGACCAAACGACGCGGTCTCCTTCTGATCGAGCCCGTAGAGCCGCTGCGTCTCCGCCGTCTCCTCGTCGAGGTTCACCGCCAGCGGTGCCGCGGCCTGCATGCGGAAGGCGAGTTCGTAGTTGCGGATGCGAGCCTCGAGCTCCGATTGCTCCGGCACGACCGCGGCGAATTCGCGGTTGAACGTGTCGAGCAGTTCGAGCTTCGCCTGTTGCCGTGCCATGCCAACGCCCTGCGGCGTGAAGAGATTCGGAATCGGCGGATTGCCGCCGCTGATGCGGGCCCCCTGGTAGACCGCCGGCATGAAGCCGGCCCCCCAGTTGCGCGGGCCGTTCACCACCTGGCCGTCGGTGTCCTGCATCACGACGAAGGCAGGAAGATCGTCGTTCTCGCTGCCGAGGCCGTAGGTCACCCAGGCGCCGAGGCTCGGCCGACCGCCGAGGACGGCACCGGTGTTCATCTGGCAGACGCCGCCGGAGTGGTTGATACCGTCGGCGACGCAGGAGCGGATGACCGCGATCTCATCGACGATCTCAGCGGTGTGCGGCAGCCAGTCGCTCACCCAGGTGCCCGAACGGCCGTGCTGCTTCCAGGTTCGCTGGTCGGCCAGGAGCGGCGAGCCCGCCTCGCCCATGGCGGTGATCACCGTGCCGAAGCTGGCCGGGAGCGGGCTGCCAGCGAGGTTCTTCAGCAGCGGCTTCGGGTCGAACAGGTCGATGTGGCTCGGGCCCCCCTCCATGAAGAGGAAGATCACGCTCTTCGCCGTGGCCGGATGGTGTGGTGGCCGTGGGGCGAGTGGGTCGGAACTCGCGGCCTGAGCCGAGTTGCCGCCGACGAGCGATGCCAAGGCCAGGCCGCCGAACCCCGCACCAGCATGGGCGAGCCACTCGCGGCGCGATGTCGCGGTGGCATGATGCGGGAGGCCAAAAGCAGTGGCGAGTGACGACATGGAATTGTCTCTCTGGAGCTACCGCCGGCGCGGCTATTCGACGTAGAGGAATTCACTGGAGTTAAAGAGCACGTGGCAGAGATCGACCACCGCCTCGTAGCGGCGGAGATCGCGAACGGCCGGCAGCTTCATGCCGCCGCGGGCGAGCGACCGCGACTGTCCCGAGACGTCCTCGGCAAACCCGGGCGCCTCCTCGAACGTCCAGTAGCCGACGACCTTTCCGCCGGAGCCGCGCTCCCAGAGCAGTTCGCCGCGGGCCAGCGCCCCGACCGACAGCCGCACATCATCGATCAGGCCGTCCCAGACGCTCCGTCCGCCATCCGTCTTCGCGCTGGTTTTCGTGTCTGTTTTCGTATCCCGTCCACCGATGGCAAACTCGCATCCCGCTGAGTGCGTGCCGTCGAAGGTGTGCTCTACCCGCTTCACGATCAACGGGGCGTCGTTGTCGGAGAGATCCTTGACGTAAAAGGTCACGCTTCGGTCAGAGGAATCCGAGACCTTCACGCTGGCGGCGACGTAGTAGGGCCGCTGCAGGTCGAGATGGATGTCGGAGGGCACGACGGCATAGTCGCCCGACTCGCCGGAGCCGCCGCGGGCGAGTTGGATGATCAGGTTTCGCGGCCGGTACTTCGACTTCTCGCTCGTCACGCCGAAGGACCAGCCGGGCTGCTTGGGATTGCCGGTCCACTGGGAGGCGATGGTGCGGACCGTGGCGTCGGCGAACAGTGACTGCAGCATCACGTGGGCCTCGATCGTGAAGTCGTCGCCAGGGAAGGGGCCCGCGGGAGGCGCTGTGACCCCCTTCGGTGGGCTCTTGAGTCCGCTGTCGCGGACAGTCATGACGGCGGCCGGCATCGCCGGATCGATCACGGCCGCCCGACCCTCCCGTTGAGGCATCCGCTGCGTCAGCGACATCGAGAGCGTCGAGGATCCGTCGTCGAGACGGCCTCGCTGCTCCGTCAGAAATCGGGTGGCTGCCTCGAGCCGGCCTGCTGTCGGCTCACGGCCGGTGATCCGACGGATCGCCTCCGCTGCGAGGAGCCGATCGTCGGCGATGTTGGCCCGGTCGAGGGCGAGTGCCAGAGAACGGGCGCGGGTGAGCATCCAATCGCCATTGATGAGGAACAGCGATTGCATCGGCGTGGTCGTGGTGTTGCGCTGGGCGCAGCTGCTGTAGCCGTCGGGCGAGTCGAAGGCGTCGCAGAGGGCGTCGCGGGTGTTTCGCAGCACGGTCGTGTAGATGCCGCGACGCGGCTTCGTCGGGGGTACGCTCGGGCCACCCGCCGTCAAATCGAGGTCGCCCGAGACTGCCAAGGCCGCATCGCGAACCTGCTCAGCATCGAGCCGCCGGCAGTCAAATCTCCAGTAGAGAGTGTTCAGTGGATCAGCTGCCGCCGCCGCCGAACTGGCGGTGCCCGGATGGACGCCGCGACGATAGGCGGCGGTCGAGACGATCAGCCGCTGGACGTGCTTGATACTCCAGCCGCTCTCGACAAACTCGGCGGCCAGCCAGTCGAGCAACTCGGAGTGGCTCGGCGGGCCTCCGAGCTGGCCGAAGTCGCTCGTGTTCGGGGCCAAGCCGCGGCCGAAATGCCACTGCCAGAGACGGTTGACGAGCACCCGGGCCGTGAGCGGGTTTTCGGGATCGGCGATCCAGCGGGCGAGCGCGGAGCGACGGCCCGTGGAACTGCCGTCGTGGGCGGTAACGATCTCGGCGAGTTCTCCACCAAGCACGGTGGGAATTCGCGGCTCGACGGGGGTGGTGTCGCTCGACCCGGCGATGGCGATCGGCGGGGCGGTCGCCCCGATGTCTCCCACGGTCAGCGTCGTCGGAGCCGGCTCGGGCTTGTCGGCGCGGTGCGATTGCTCGAAGTCGGCGAGTTCCTTGGCGATCGTTTCGTAGCGGGTACGCTCTTCGTCGGGCAGTCCGGCTGGAGTGAACGTCAGCTGCCGCATCGCGAACTGCGATAGCTGCTCCTCTCGAGGTGTCCGCTCCGCTTCCGGCTTGAAGAGGATCGCCTGGATCTCGGGCGGGAAACGGTTGGCGGGCAGCCTGCCCGCCCAGGCCTTGGCCGTGCGGGCGGCCCGCTCGATCTCCCGGAGCTGGCCTCGCAGTTCGGCGACCTTCGCTGCATACGCACGCTGTGGATCGGTCAGGCCGGCTGCGTCGGCCGGGATGAGCGGCACGTCGTCCCGCCAGCGAAGGGCAGCGAAGAACGACTGCAGTTGGTAGTAGTCACGCTGCAGGATCGGATCGAACTTGTGGTCGTGGCAGCGGGCACAGCCCACGCCCATCGCCAGAAAGACGTCGCCGGTGACGTCGGTCACCTCGTTGAGCACCTCGGTCCACGACCGATCGATGTCGGAGATGTTGTATTCGTAGGGCGTTTGTCGCAGGAACCCGGTGGCGGCGACGGCATCGGGATCGTCCGGGGAGATCTCGTCGCCGGCGAGTTGCTCGCGGATGAACTGGTCGTAGGGCATGTCGGCGTTAAAGGCCCGTACACAATAGTCGCGGTACCGCCAGGCCGTAGGCCGGAAGGCATCCTGCCGGAAGCCATCGCTATCGGCATACCGGCTCAGATCGAGCCAGTGCCGGGCCATGCGTTCGCCGTAGCGAGGATCGCCGAGCAGCCGATCCACTAGCCGCTCGTAGGCACCGGGGGAGGGATCGTTGACAAACGCCTCGACATCGTCGCTGCTGGGAGGCATTCCGAGCAGATCGAACGACAGCCGTCGAATGAGCGCGCGACGGTCGGCCTCAGCTACGGGCTCCAGGCCGGCCTCAGCGAGCTTGGCAAGGATGAAGTGGTCGATAGCGTTGTGGACGACTGATCCGGCCAGGCCGGCGGGGAGCGTGTCACCCGACGGAAGCGGGGGCGGCACGGGCCGCACGATGGGACGGAATGCCCAATAGCCGCGGTCCTCGGCGGTGATGCCACTTTTCTTGGATCGCTTCTTCGGGCCTGTGGCTGCGGCTTCCGCGTCGTCCATTTCCGGCAGGCCGGCGGCGAGCAGTTCCGCGGCTGGCTTGGAGCCGGTCCAGGCGGCGCCGTCTTTCAGCCAAGAGACGATCGCCTCGATCTGGTCGTCAGGCAGTTTGCCGTCGGGGGGCATCTCCCACGATTCGTGGCGAATGGCGGCCACGAGGTTGCTTGCATCGGCAGCGTCGAGATCGATTGCCGCCCCCGACTCGCCTCCGCGGAGCAGGCCGACCAGACTATCGAGTCGTAGCCCGGCTTTTTGTTTCTCGGGGCCGTGGCAGCCGACGCACCGCTCGACGAGCACCGGGCGAACCTTCGACTCGAAGAAGGCGACTCGATCAGCGGTGGACTCAGCCCCCCGTCCTGTGGTCGAAGCAGATGCGACCAGGACGACTATCAGAAGGCTGTGGAGGTTGTGCCGGATCATGCCTAATCCTTCAAAGCCACGACGTTCAGAATGCCTGACAGGATGCCGCGTTGGACAGCCAGAACCAGCTATGAATATCGGACCGGAGCCGCCCGATCCGTCACCTCACACTTTAACCTCGCATTATAATTGACATCTGTCTGTCCCGGGCCAAAGAGGTCCCGGAAGGCTGTTTCTTCGAAAAAGAGGTACGACATGCGGTTTGTTCCCGGCGTGCGATTGATTCTCAAGGTTGTCATGGTGGCCATGGTGGCGTTCCCTTTCGTTGGCCCGCGACCGCTCCACGCGGAGGTCGTGGTCATCGCCGGTTCGGCGGCCGGACGCACGGAGAAGGCCCCTGGCGCGGGGCATGTCAACGAGCCGTTTGCCGTCGCCTACGATGCAGCGGGTACGCTGTACGG
>CAMCQY010000164.1 GCA_945877135.1 Candidatus Kuenenia stuttgartensis | reverse complement strand
ACGAGTCGTTTCATGGATCTCTCCCCATTGTCCGGAAGGAAGGCTGGAGGCAGCCAACGCCCAGCCCCGCACTGACAAAGCCCGCCATTTCTGAAGTATATTAGAGGGAGCGTCGCCGTCAATCTGAAAATGGTGCGACGTCTCTTCCCTTGCCCCCGTGAATGGATAGGGGCGCAGAAACAACCACGTGGACGTGGATCGGCGACACACTCCCGTCGAACTACGTCAACGTCCGCGACGGCCTGAGCTACAACCGGCTCACCGACCCAGGAGGAAAGGAGCGAGTCTGGGAGTTCGCCGCCCGCGCGGCCTCTCACTGGGCAGCAGCCTCGACTTCGTCAACTATTTTTTTCCGCCGGGCGGGATTTGGTCGGGGGACGACGGCCCCCGAGTCGACGAGCAGCTGGTCGATGATCTCTTCGAGTTCCAGCACCCTGTCTGGATGCTCCGTAGCGATGTTCCTCGTCTCCGCGAGATCGTCCTCCAAATTGTAGAGTTCTCGGGTTGCCCCGTCGCCCTGCGGAGCGGGCTCCTCGCGGCGGATCAGCTTCCAGTCGCCAGTGTAGGCTGCGGCGCCGTGGGCCCTTCCGGGGAACCAGATCACGTACGATTCACGAGCCGATACCGACTTTCCGCGGAGAACGTCCGCGCAGGACACGCCGTCCTGGATCTGTGCCGGATCGACAGGTATGCCGCTGAGGTCCAGCACGGTCGGGTAGATGTCCGTGCAGCCCACGATCGCGTCGCTCGTCGTGCCGGGGGTGATCCGGCCGGGAAACCGCGCGATCAGCGGCACCCGCACGCCGCCTTCATACAGAGTGCCCTTGCCGTCGCGGAGTGGCGAGTTGTTGGTCGGCGGTCTGTCACCGGCCCAGGTGCGGTAGCTGGCGGATTGTGAATCAGCCTTGCCGTCCCTCATTTTCGGTCCGCCACGGCTGTGCGTGTTGCCGCCGTTGTCACCCATGAGCACCACGATCGTGTTGTCGGCGATCCCGAGCCGGTCGAGCGTGTCGAGAAGCCGACCGAGGCTCTCGTCGACGCTCTTCAGCATTGAGGCCATCACGGGATTGTCCTGACGGCCGCTGGGATCGGTGCGCTTGGCCATCTTCGCCGTGATCGACTCCTTGTGGCCCCACGGCCCATGGACGCCATAGTGCCAAAGGTTGAGGAAAAATGGCCTGCCTGCGTGCTCGTGCACGCTCGTCTCGATGAACCTGACCGCCTCGTCGGTCAGCCTGTCGGTGATGTACTCGCCGGGCGGGCCGTCGGTGATCGTACCGACCGGCTGTCTGCGGCCCCGCTGCGGCCTCGCGCTCCGCGCGGTGTTCGGCGGCTCGACGCCGTAGGGCGAAAAATAGGAGCCCGGCGGCCCGGCGTCCGGATGACAATGAAACGCCACGTCGAAGCCCTGCGCCTCCGGCCAGTGGGGCTCGGTGAGGCCGAGGTGCCACTTGCCGAAGTGACCGGTGCGATAGCCCGCATCGCGAAGAGCCTCCGCGAGCGTGTATTCGGCCGGGTCGAGGAACGTCTTGCTGGCGGGATAGACGAACTGCTGGTTCGGCGGGCCCGATTCCGGTAACGAACGCTCCGTGGGCGGCGTGTGGCCGACGGCCGACGTGATCCCGTGCCGGGCGGCGTTCTTGCCGGTCAACAGGCTGGCCCGTGTGGGTGAGCAAAGCGGCTGAGCGTACGCCCGCGTGAACCGCATGCCCTGGCTGGCGAGCCGGGCGATGTTGAGGGTTTCGTAATACCGCGACCCATAGGGCGTGGAATCCATCCAGCCCATGTCATCGACGAGAAAGAGAACGACGTTAGGCCTGCCCATCGCCGCAGACGTCTTGCCCGCCGGCGCGTCGGCCTTGGTCCGTGGCCGCGGTGCACGAGCGGCGGTCAACTCGTGCTCGGCAAAGAGTTTCTCGTGATGCTTGCCGCGGCCCGATTCGGCGGGCGAGATTCCGGGCGGCTGGAGTTCCGCCGCCCAGGCCTCGAGCCTGTTCTGCAGCCGGGCGACGACCTCGGGATGTCGGGAGGCGAGATTGCGGTCGCCGTGTTCGCCGTCAGCGGTCGTCACGTCGAAGAGCAGAGGGGAAGCATCTCCGAGGGTGATCAGCTTGTAGGGCATCTCCAGGACGGCGGCCTGCGTCTCCCACCGCCAGAACAGCCGCTCGTGCGGCGGTCCCGCCTCGCGGCCGGTGACGAAGGGGGCGAGATCGACGCCGTCGAGCGCCGGATCGGGAGCCAGGCCCGCAGCGGCGACGGCCGTGGCAGCCACGTCGAGATTGATCACCGGCTGCTCGTAGGTGACGCCCGCGGGCCACGTGCCGGGCCAGGCGGCGAGAAAGGGCGTGCGGATGCCCCCCTCCGCCAGCATGCCCTTCTGCCCGGCCAGCGGCCGATTCAGCGAACCGTTCCAGGCCTTGCCAAGCGGCGCGCCATTGTCGCCGATGAAGAAGATCAGCGTGTCGCGATCGACGCCCATCCCGCGGAGCTTCTCCCGGAGCCGGCCGAGGCCGTCGTCCATCGCCGCCATCATCGCCAGCGCCTGCCGCCGCTCGAGCGGCAGCGATGCGGGAGTCTGGCTGAACCACGGCTCGGGGGATTCAAGCGGCACGTGCGGCGCATACCAGGCGAGGTAGAGAAACCACGGCTGCTCCGGCGTCGCCGCCCGCCGCTCGAGAAACGAGAGCGCCGCCTCCGTCTGCACCTTCACGCGGAAGCGGTTGTCTGCGACGAGCCGCGGGGCATCGGGGAACGGCTTCCCGTCGAGGCCGTGGGAGGCGTGGTAGCGCCGCAGCTCGCCGCGAAAATACTCGGCAAACCCCTGGTGATGCGGCATGTGATCGGGGAGCAGCCGGTAGCCCTCGCCCTTGCCTTTTTTCCCGCCGATGTCGAGATGGGATTTTCCCACCCAGCCGCTCGTATAGCCCGCGGGGGCGAGCAGTTCAGCGATGGTCCGCTCCCGGAGCGGCAGCGGGCCGTGGTTGTTGTCCTCGACGCCAAACCGCTGCTGGTAGCGGCCCGTGAGCAGCCCGGCGCGGGACGGCACGCACTGCGGCGCCGAGACGTAGCCACGGGTGAACAGCACGCCGTCTCGGGCCAACTGGTCGAGGTGGGGCGTTCTTATGTCGGGATCGACACCCTGCACACCCAGGTCGGCCCAGCCATGGTCGTCGGAATAGATGACGAGAATGTTCGGCCGCCGTGGCGCTGCTGCGGCCTCGCCAGCGTGCAGCGTGAGCCATGTGAGGAGCAGGAGGGAAACGAGCCTCATCGGGTTGGTCCAGTGGGGGCGGCGATGGGCGGCAGGATCGACTCAGTTGGTTTTGGGAGCGTTCTTCAACTCGAATTCGAATGTGTTCTTGCCCTGCTGCACGTCCACATCGAAAGTACGCGAAAGCTCCTTGGGGGAGCGTTCGGCCCCAGGAAGTGGGGCAAACGACACCACGCTGGGGCCGACGGCCGCTCCTGAAGCCACCTCGCTGTAGCGCATCTCGAACCGGCCCTTGGAATCGGTGAGTCCCATGGCCGTCCGCCCGCCACCGGTGGCCCGCACATAGACGTTGACCTCAGGCAGCGGCACGCCGCCGAGCGTCACTGTTCCCGACACGCTTGCCAGCGGCGGGTAGCCTGCGGTGCGGCCCGAGCACCCGGACACCGTCAGGGCGGCCGAAAGCATGACCGTCGCGAGGGGCGTCAGGTGCACGCTGCGGGCGCTCACGGAACCTCCGTCGTCTGCCCGTCGTTGCGCGAACAGAGCCGCTCGAACAGGCTCGTGACGGTCGGCGTTCCCGAGACATATGTGTTGTCCGGCTTGTGGTCGATCGTGTCATTGACGGGCCTCACCGCGCCGTCGCAGAACAAAAACAGGACCAGGCCGCCATGCTCGCTGGAGTAGGCGTACGTCCCGCCAGCCGGGTTATTGAGCATTTCGGCGGCCGTGCCCAGCGACTTGCGGGGCGTCAGCTGCTCGTTGGTGTTATCCGTTCCAAAAGCGAGGGCCGCGTTGGTTTTCCAGGCTTTTTCTCCGACGAGGATGGTTTTGCTCATGCCGTCGGTGATGTCTTTCGCAGTCACCGCGGAGTCACGCCAGAAGATGCCGTTCACTGCGGGCGCGGTGCCCCATTGCCAGGAAGTGCTCGATGCGTTGACAAACCTTCCCGTAGGCCCCGACCGGCAACTCGTGTTGTTGGCGACGTAATTCGACGTGGGACACTTCCACGACACAGACCCGCTGCCACCGATTTTGATGTTCATACCGGTGATCGTGTTGGTCGCCTCGGCCTTCGCGTCCGATGGGCAACGAAAGGGCGGGTAGGCACCGTTCAGATAGATCTGTGCGATGGAGCCTGCACCGTTGGGGACATCGGAGAGCCGTTGGCTGTATGGATTGAAGTTGTCGTATCGGACCTGGTCTTCGAGAAAGGGTAGAATCAACGCGCCCCACGACCACGAGTACTCATTTCCACCGCTCCAGGGGTTACCGGAAAAGCCAGGATAGACGCCGAAGGAGCCGCGCGGAAACGCCTTGCGGGCGTCGTGATGGCCGTGTATGGCCAGGCCGATCTGCTTGAGATTGTTGGTGCAGACACTCCGCCGCGAACTCTCACGGGCGGCCTGCACGGCCGGCAGCAGGAGGCCGACGAGCACGCCGATGATCGCGATCACCACGAGCAACTCCACGAGCGTGAAGCCACTGCCACGGCCTGACACGAGTCGTTTCATGGATCTCTCCCCATTGTCCGGAAGGAAGGCTGGAGGCAGCCAACGCCCAGCCCCGCACTGACAAAGCCCGCCATTTCTGAAGTATATTAGAGGGAGCGTCGCCGTCAATCTGAAAATGCCACGTGATTTCGCCCCTTTCCCACTCGGAAGCCCACGCCATGACCTGCGATCGTTCCGCCGCCAGAGCCGTCCTTGTCTCGATCACCTGTGCGGTTGCGGCCACCGTCGCGCTCGCCCGAGAGCCCCTTGCCAAGCCCGAGGCCGCGAATGCCATAAAGCAGGCCCGCCGGGCGTGGATGGATGCGGCGCCAGAAATGCAGGCGGCCTGGCAGGCCGAGCGGGATGCGATTCGAAACGTCGATCTTTCCGGTGACGTACAGCGACGGGTCGTCATCGCTCAGGGCACGCCCGAGCCGGAGGCGTATCACGCCCATCCGACGACGGCGTTGCTCAGAGATGGCAAGACGATGTTCTGCGTCTGGAACATCGGCCACGGGGGACACGCCGGGCCAATGGCCAAAAGCATCGACGGGGGCCTCACATGGACGCGGATCGACGACACGCTTCCGCCGAATTACGTCAACTTCCGCAACTGCCCGAGCAAAGAAGGATAAAGGATAGCCCGGTCGATGGCACCTCCGCACCGGTCTTCCGGCTGATGAGCGACTCGTGAGCCTCGGGAGGAGCGGCCCGGGCGTCCGGAGCGGTTTTCTCGAAACGCCCGGCCCCCCTTCGGTGGCGTTTTTCTCGCGTCTACGCAGACCGCGTCCCAGTTCGCAGTTCCCCGACATACGCGGGTCGCGTCCGGCACCGCTCAGAGGCTGTGAATATCGATCGCGGGCAGTTCGTCGGGCGACGCTTGGAAAAATGCCCGGTCGTCGTGCGCCTGCACGAGCGCGCCCCACTCGGTGGGCGGGCCGCGAGCCGGTGCAAGCGGAAACGGCTCCAGCGGTTCGCCCAAGTGTGTGAGGATCTTCCGGATCGGCCCCGGCTCCGTGACGAACGCGATCAGTCGGATGTCATCGCCGCAGTTCGGGCACTCCAGTGGAAACTCCTCCCCGACCCGCGCCATCAGCTTGGCCCACGCAATCCGGGAGGTGTCGTGGGAGCGGGGCTTTTGATGTTCGTGAGTCGCGTTGCAAAAGCCTGCCGTGCCGTGCCCGTCACTTGCGTGCCCGCCCGCCACGGCCTCTTGGCGCTTGCCGACGTTCCCGATCGCGAGCGACGTGACGGCAGGCCGGAGCGAGTGATTCGGCGCAAACACGCCGTGATACCGATGCCGGTGCTTGCGCGGCGGCGGTACGAGATCGGCGAGCCGGTCGAGGAACTCAAACGGCGAGAGCTCGACGACGCCATTGGCTCCTGGCCGCGTGGACTTTCGGCCGCGGCCCGGGCCGACCCAGGTGGCGGCCTTGTGCCGGGGGAGCACGTAGCGAACGCCAGCGATGCGGCCGCTTGTGTCGTGGGTTACGGACAGTCGCTCGAGCGCAAATGGCGGCCGGGCGCAGTATCGCAGAAGGTGTTCCAGACTCCGAAAATAGTTCGGCACATCGCGGTCGATGAGGGCGATCCGCACACTCGCGTCGATGGAAAACCCGCTGTTCCCCCACTTGAGCATGTCGGCAGCCGCAGAAGCGTCGAGCAGGTGAGCGAGCCTGAACCAGCGGATCACGCGGCGCCGTACCCGCTCGGTGACCGTGGCCAGATCAGCCTGCGTGATTGATCGTGCAGGCAGGAACGCCGGCGAGACGCAGCAGCCTGCTCCGCCAGCAGCCGGCATGAAGACGCCGTCGGCTGCACACACGTGCAGATGCAGCAAGAAAGATCTTCGTGAGGGCGGCGACGGCCTCGGGGCGGTTGGCGAGGAAGCAGCGCAGCCGCTTCGGCACGGAGATCACCCACTGTCGCACACGTACCGGCGGGATGACGTGATCGACGAGATGGGCGGCGGTCTGCGCCATGTGCCTGCCATTGCAGGATGGGCACACCCCGCGCCCCTTGCACGAGAACGCGATGACAAACCCCTGGCCGCAGCCCGTGCAGAGAGCACGGCCGAACCCG
>CAMCQY010000163.1 GCA_945877135.1 Candidatus Kuenenia stuttgartensis | reverse complement strand
TCCGGCACGAAGAGCCGCATCAGATCATCGGGATCGATGTCGTGCGGGCTGACCCGCAGATCGTTCATCACCGCGGCCAGTTGCGGCGGCCAGTAGGTGCCGGGTGGGGGCGATGGCCATTCGGAAGGGTCCTGCCCGGGCTTCGTGTTTTGCACATGGCAGAACATGTTCGAGACGACGCAGCCGGGATGGTCCTCTTCGCCGTGCGTGGCAAACCAGCTGACGACATGGCTCCGCAGGCCACGTTCTCCGAGAATCTCCCAAAGCGTGCGGCACTTTCGTGTCGCGGCGGAGACGGGCACGACGGCGCCCGTGCCGGGGTCCACTTCCGTGAATCCCGGCACGCCGTGGTGATAGGCCATCTTCCCCGTGGCGATGCTCGTCCAGAGCATCGGGGAGAGTTGCGGCTCGAGCGTCGTCAGGTTGCCGCTGGTGCCTGTCTCGACGAGCCGGGCGAGGCCCGGAAGCTCACCGTCATCGAGGAGCGGATGGATGATCTTCCAGTCGGCTGAATCCCAGCCGACAAGAAGCACCTTTTGGCGACGATCGCCCATCGGATCAGGCCGTCACGGCGGCTGCGGCCACCGCCGCCCGTTTCCGACGACGCTGCTCGAGCATCGCCGCCGATCCCATCACAAGCGACAGGGCGCTGGCGAGTCCACTCGGATCGATCTCGGGGACGGCGACCGAACCAGTGGCACCGGCCACGATCGATGCGCCGACAACATCCTCATACGCGGCCGAATAGAACTGAAAATCGGTGCCATTCCAGGTCGCCTCCATCCAGCCGTAGTTACCCTGGGCCGTCCTGAAGCCTAAGTAGCTGTCGGCTCCAAAATTGGGTGAAAAGTTGGTGCCGTCTTGAAATACAGATAATGCGGTGGCGTCCCAAGTCCCAGTGCTGGCCCCAATCGTGTCACCGCCAGAGAATTTAAATGGGCCGAAATATAGGTATGCACGGGTAGCAAATAAAAAGCCAGAACTGCCGCCGACTCCTTTGTAATACTCCTGATTGACTAAATCGAGCGTTCCGGATCCGCTTATTGGGAAGTTAGGTATCTGGGCATTTACTCCTCCCGCGTTGACTCCCTCGATATTGAACCCTGACGGACCGATATCGATGGTCACGATCGCCGCCTCGGCAGAATGGGTGCCGAGAATGCCAGCCCCGACACTCGCCAAGGCGGCCGTTGCGGCGGCTCGGCGACGGGCGGATTGCGAACGGGCGAGAGACTTCATGGGGAGCGGCTCCTGTTTTTCAACGACTGTTTTCGAGATACGAATCAAGATCGTGGCTCCTGCGATGCGACGGACGGCGTGGCCAGAATACTCGCTCTGTTTTTGCATCCGGGCCCAATCGTGTCAAATAATTGGTCACAATGCTTGAAATGCCCGTAAATCATGGTTTTGGGGGCAGTTTTCCCGCCGTTTTCAGCCGTTGATTGAGAGGGGCCGTTCGCCCTCTCACCGGCACTTTCCGCCCCCGATTGTCCGCCCTCGGTGACAGGCGGCTCCATGGTCGCCTCGATGGCCGATCAGGCTTCCAATCGCAGGAGGGTTTTGTGAAACCCGCAATTAGGAGATGTGGATTCAACTTTGGCTAGGGCCGATCTGGGCATTCCCTTGCGGCACCAACCTTGCGTTGCGTCTATCCAGTCGGCTTTACGGCATGCCTCAATGACGTCCGTGTGAATTCCGTTGTACTTGAACACCTTGTGGTGCCAATGGATCGCGCCTCGCAGAGCGTCTGGGTCTAATCCCCAACCGCCAGAAAGTGCATCGCGTATGTGATGCAACGGTACACGTGGTTTCGATAGCCATCAAAGTCGTGGCCAATCAGAGTTCGGTACGGTGCGAACAACTCTTCAACACGGGGCCGATCAATCTTGATGGTGATGTCAAGCACGATACATCTGCTTTCTTGGACTCCACTCCGGCATTGATACCAACGCTGAAGCTGATCAGCGGCAGACCAACGGACGCCGCGTAGCCGCTGGATTCTATCCGCCGTCTGATCCAGCGCCTGGTTCTGGCTACCCCGCTATCCCAGTCGACGCCGAATCCACAAGGGATCGCGGCGAGCATCTATGACCGCAACGACAACCAGCATGCCTTCGCTCAGCGTGTAGTAGATGCAGAAGGGGAATCGTTTGGACAATGACCGATGGTATCCAAGGGCGATTTCATGAATGCCGCCGTAATACGAAAGGGAATCGATATCGGCGATCAAGCAGCTACGGAAATAGTCGCCGAGCCCCGGCGACTGCCGCTCATAGAACCAATAGCCCTCGGCGAGGTCAGCCTCCGCATCGGAGGAAATGCTGACCATCATCGCCCGAGCTGCATCAAGCGGGCTTTAGCGTCAGCCCAAGCTGACACCGTCGCGCGCCCATCCTCGAGCCGACGCTTGCGATCCTCGAGAACCTCGCGGTGCCACTCAGGCGACTGCACATCACCGGGGCGAGCGCAAAGGCTTTCCCAAACGCTTTCAAGGAGCCGCACCTTTTCGGCGACCGACATCGTTTCAATCGAGATATCAGTTGACATACGTGCCTCCTTGTGCAGTTCGAATATACCGGATTGCCAGAACTTGTATTTCTACCGAACCGTGTAACACCCGTTGCTTGCTGGATAACGCTCGGCGGGCATCGCGATAAACCTTCCCCAAGTCTCGCCGCCGCCTGCGGTTTGATCAACGTCGGCCCCTGGCTGCCGGGCGTGTTTCCCTTCTTTCGGATCGCTCCGTTGGCGGCCGGTGTCCCGGTGTTCCCTGTCCGTTTCTCCCTTTCCATGGAGATGCTTTTGTATGAGTGACCTCCAAAGGCCCGGAAGAAGAGTCGGACCAAGACCAGCGAAGAAGGCCAAGAACTCCCGTGATTCACAGGTGATTCCGGCACGGCTCGCCCGGATGGCGAGACTTTGCCCTCAGCCCGCAGTGGCCGGTGGCTTGCCATCCCCTGCCGAGACAGCCATCGCCGCCCCGCAGGCGTTATTCGGGGGCCCACCTGAACGGCCGAAAAACAGCGAATAAGCCCTGGACGGGCCGCTCGTGTCCCGGCGGCGATGCGGGCGGGTAGACTTTGGTTGAGGAGAGCCGCATGACGACCGTGACGTTGCAGATGCCCGACGAAGTTTTCGCCGCGATGCGGGAAGACCCGACTCATTTTGGCAGCGAACTGCGGTTGGCGGCCGCGATGAACTGGTATCGCAGGGGCGCGATTTCCCAGGAGGTGGCGGCGAGCGTCGCAGGGCTCGACCGCACCGATTTCCTGTTAACGCTCGCCCGGCACGGCGAAGACTCGTTCCACGTCGGTCTCGACGAGCTTGCCCGTGAGATAGCCGATGGCTGAGGCCTTGGGGCTGTCGTGCTGTCGTGCGGTGATCGACGACCTCGCAGTGCGCAAATCCGCGGCGCCGCCCGGCATCCCGGTCACCGGCACGCTGGGTATCGTGCTTCATGCTCGCAGGCAGGGGATCATTCCCGCGGCGTGGCTGGTTGTGGAGGATCTCCTCCGCGGCGGCCCGATGGGAGGCCCGTATCGGCAACCGTTTTATCTATGAGGCTTGCAGCCGCCTTACCGTCATCACCTCGTCGGCGGCCAGCGGTTCGATAGCCGACTCGGGAACGGTCACCGTCGCGATCGAATCGCCCAACGCGTTGAACACTTCGAGTACACAGCCGCGTTCGCCTCCCGCAGGATGTTCAACATGATCGACGAGATACGCTACGTCACCGGCACGCAGCCAATGCCCCTTCACGTCATGTCGCAAGGCGACGCGATGAAAGACTTGTGTCTCCATGGTCATTCACTTTCGCAAGGGCTTGAGCGTGATGAACCGAAAACGGCCATCGAGGTGCCACTGGAGCCAGACTGTCACGACCTGCAATGTGCCGGTCGGCCCCTGCAACCGGCCTGAAACCCGCCAAAAGATGCCGTAGTCATTTCTACCATCTTCCTCAGCCGGGGCGACCGTGGCAAGGTTCCGTATGGCCGCCTCCAGGATTTCAAAGTTCGACTGCGTGAAGCCCGCACTCGCCAAAAACTTCGACTTGTCGTCAAGCGGCCTGGCGATGAGCAGATAGCCTGTCAGTTTATCCGTCGCGATCACCGCGTCTGCCGGAATGTTCATGAACGAGATAGGCTCCGCTGCCGGGGCAAAACCGAGTGGCACTATAGCTTGGCAGCCTTCCATTGGGAGAGTGCCCAACTCGCCGGCCATCTACAGCACATTGGCGAACTGGCTACGCAGGATTCCCAGTGGGCCGCGGCACTCACTGCGTTCAGCCCGGTGCTCGTCGCTGCGGCTGTGCTGGCCGTCGGTGCGCTGTGGCCTATCGAGAGCACGCTGGAGACGCAGAGCTGGCCGAGGTGCTGGTCGAGAGCGCCACCAGCGAACACGGCAGGTTGAGTTTGGGTTTCTTCAACATCAGCGACACCCCGGGGCCATGCGTGCTGCTCCCCGGTGATGCCCAGCAGGTTTCATCCACCACCACACCCAACGATGAAGGAGGGATCGCGTTTTGAGCCACCTCGTCGAAATCAAAACTGAAATCAGAGACGAGCAGGCTATTCGGGCTGCCTGTGTCCGTCTCCAGCTCGCCACTTCCGAACACAAGACCGTCAGGCTGTTGAACGCGACAGCTACTGGGGAAGGAGCCACGAGCATCAAGACCACGGGGTTCACTGGGAGCTCATGCAAAGACGCCACCCGGGACATCGAGCGAGCCTTGGGTGTGTCCGGCCGGGAGAGCCTGCTGCCCGAGTATTTCAACCGGACCAGCACCGGCGAGCAACTCAGACAGGGCACGTAGGCACCGGCGCCCAGCGACTACGAAATCCACGGTGTTGGACGGCGGCGATGAAATCTGCGCCGCCGTCCAGCCCGCCCCATCACCTCAGGAAACACCCATGGCCAAATCCAACACACCCACCCTGCGCACCACCAACAGCACCACCCTCTCCACCCGCCTTCACGAACTCATCTCGGCCTGCTTCACTGGCATCTGGATTCAAACTCACGAACCCCACGAAGCCGCCCGCGAAATCACTGACCTATGCCGCGCTGAGAACTGGCGGCTGGGAATCTGGAACTGTGACTCTGGAATTCAGTTCCCCATCGAGCAGATCGCGATCCCGGGCGTCACAGAGACTCAGGACCCGCTGGCTGTCGTCCGAGCCTTGCCGCAGGTTTCACAGGGCGCCGGCACCACGGTTCTGCTGTTCGAGAATCTGCATAGATTCTTGGGCAGCGTGGAACTCATCCAAGCCGTCGCGAGGCAGGCTATCGCGGGCAAGCACAACCGGGCCTTCATCGTCGTGTTGGCCCCCGTGACGCAGATACCCCCGGAACTCGACAAACTCTTCGTGTGCGTCGACCATGAACTGCCGGATCACGCGCAACTCGAGGAGATCGCCCGCGGAGTTGCCACACAGGACGGCGAACTTCCCAGCGGCGACGAACTCCCACGGGTGATCGACGCTGCAAAGGGCCTGACCCGTAGCGAAGCCGAGAATGCCTACTCACTCTCGTTGGTCAGGCACGGCACGCTGAAGGCCGAGACGCTGTGGGAGATCAAGGCCGGGCAACTCAAGAAGTCTGGCTTGGTTTCTATTCACCGCGGCTCTGAATCGTTCCAGCAACTCGGCGGCCTCGACAACCTGAAGGCGTTTTGTCTCCGGGCTATGCGACGCCAGAGCGAAGGTACGGTGAGCAACAGGCCCCGCGGCGTCCTGTTGCTCTCTCCTCCCGGCTGCGGCAAGAGTCAGTTCGCGAAAGCGCTCGGCAACGAAACCGGCCGGCCGACTGTGGTGCTGGATGTCGGGAACCTTCTCGGCTCTTTGGTGGGCCAGTCCGAGAGCAATATCCGGGCGGCACTAAAGTTGGCCGACGCGATGGCCCCGTGCGTTGTCTTCTGTGATGAACTGGAAAAAGCGCTCGCCGGGGCCACGTCATCGGGCCAGACCGATTCCGGTGTGACGGCCCGCGTGTTCGGCAGCCTGCTCACGTGGCTGAACGATCACGAGTCGGACGTCTTCTTCGTCGGTACCTGCAACGACGCCTCGAAGTTGCCGCCAGAGTTCGCCCGGGCTGAGAGATTCGACGGCGTGTTCTTCGTCGATCTGCCCGGGCGTGACCAGAAGGACGGGATTTGGGGTATCTACACGCGGCACTACGGACTGGACGCGAAGCAGGCCCGCCCGGATGACACCAACTGGACCGGCGCTGAGATCAAATCGTGCTGCAGGCTGGCTTCTTTGTTGGACGTGCCGCTCATTCAGGCTGCGCAGAACGTCGTACCCGTGGCTGTCACTGCGGGCGACAAGATCGAAGGGTTGCGGCAGTGGGCTTCGGGAAGATGTTTATCGGCAGATCGGGCTGGCGTGTATTCGCGGTCAGAAGGGGTGAGTGGCGGTCGGGTGCGGAGAGTGGTGCGGGAGCCGGGGGTGAATTAAGAAGCCCAAGCCGCTCTCTCGGTAATCCGGGAGGGCGAGACACGGGCGACGGCGGTGATGCCGAACCAGCGGCTACCACGGGATCGGTGCTCACGTGGTCGTTCTGTCTGGACGTTTCGTTTTACCCACAGTTCGTCCGGCATGCCACGCTGATTCTTGACCAGCGGCGGCAGGGAAAGACGCGGAAGGCGATCGCCCAGGAATTGGACATGACGGAGTACCACATGGAGAACCCCCCCAGGATCGTGAAGCTGATGGAGGAGTAGGGGCTGACGGATCCCTGTACCCGGCTGACTGAGAAGCGGGGAAGTTATCGCGTTGGTGCAGCCGTCCCTACCCGCTTTCCAGCGAACGCGATGCCGTGGCTGGTTCCCCAGGAATGTGGTGAGACGGTTGCATGCCAAGAAGCCAGATTGTC
>CAMCQY010000162.1 GCA_945877135.1 Candidatus Kuenenia stuttgartensis | reverse complement strand
TGCCCCTGTCGTTGATGTGGGCGTTCAAGCCGGTTCGTGTGATCGCTCCCGAGCAGGGGATCGGCGAACTATTTGCCTCACAGGTGGGCCGGAATGGTCCCGTTCCCGTCGGAGGCAGCGCTGGCTGGGCCCGGTTCTTTCGTGGTGTCGATTCAATCTTGAAGGCGTGCGACAACGTCGGCTTTCGCCCGTTGCGGAGCCGCGCCGTGGCCGCCTGTAGGCGCTGGATGCTGGAGCGGTTCGACGGCAGCGACGGCCTGGGGGCGATCTTCCCGCCCATTGTCTGGAGCATCCTGGCCCTGCGTGCCATGGGCTGTGATGAGGACTCGGCCGAGGTGCAGGAGTGCTGGCGGCAGTTGGAGCGGCTCGTGGAACGCGAGCCGGATGGCACCACGCGGCTCGAGCCCTGTCGTTCGCCCGTGTGGGATACCGCGATCTCGTTGCGCGCCCTCTCCGACGCCGTGGGCGTCGTGCCCGCGGATGATTCCGCCGCCGCGTGCGTGGCCGCGGTCGATTGGCTGCTCGATCGGGAGATCCGCCGGCCTGGCGACTGGATGCATGCCGCCGCTGCGGTCGCGCCCTCCGGCTGGTGCTTCCAGTATGCCAATCGCTTCTATCCTGATGTCGATGACACGGCGATGGTCCTGATCGCGTTGGCGACGTGGCGAGAGTCTGTGGTCGCCTGCGGCGAGTCTGCCGAGAGGTCTGCACGGAGGCTGGCCCGGGTTGAGGCGGTGATCGGGCGAGCCGTTGCGTGGCTCGAATCCATGCAGAGTTCCGATGGCGGCTGGGGGGCTTTCGACCGCGACAACAACATGGAATTGCTCTGCAAGGTGCCGTTTGCCGATCACAACGCGATGATCGATCCGAGTTCGCCCGACCTGGCTGGCCGTGTGCTCGAGGCCTATGGAAAGCTCGGACTGCGGCCGGGTCATCCCTCTGTGGACCGTGCCGTTGCGTATCTGCGGTCCACGCAGGAGGCCGACGGCAGTTGGTTTGGCCGCTGGGGTGTGAACTACGTCTATGGCACCTGGCAGGCGATCGAGGGGCTGCGGGCCATCGGGCTGCCGGCCGACGATGCTGCCGTGTTGGCCGGTGCAGACTGGCTCGCCCGGCATCAGCAGCCGTGCGGCGGCTGGGGAGAAACCCCAGAGAGCTACGCCGATCGTACGCTGGCCGGCTACGGCACGCCGACTGCCTCGCAGACGGCATGGGCCGTGGCCGGGCTCGTGGCGGCGGGCAGGCACGACTCGCGCGAGGCGCGTCGCGGCGTGCACTGGCTGGCCACACGCCAGTCGGCCGACGGAAGCTGGGACGAGCTGGAGTTCACCGGCACCGGGTTTCCAAAGGTCTTCTACCTCCGCTATCACTACTACCCCATCTATTTTCCGCTCATGGCGCTGGCCCGGTTTTCCTCGGCAACTGCCTGCAGCCGGAGCGTCATGGAGCGCGTCGCATGAGTGTGCCCGTTGGACAGATGATGGCCGTTCTGAGTCATGTGGCCGTGCAGCGGCTGCGGGGCAATGCCCGCTATCCGCTCGTGCTCATGCTCGAGCCGCTCTTTCGCTGCAATCTCGCCTGTGGTGGCTGTGGCAAGATCCAGCATCCGACGGAGGTGCTGCGGTCGCACCTCACGCCCGAGCAGTGCTTCGCCGCGGTGGATGAATGCGGTGCGCCAATCGTTTCGATTCCCGGTGGCGAGCCGCTGCTCCATCCGCAGATCGAGCAGATCGTGGCCGGTATCGTCGCCCGCAAGAAGTATCTCTACCTCTGCACCAACGCGCTCAAGCTCGAGGAGATGCTGCCGCACTTCTCCCCTTCACCGTACCTGGCGTTTTCGGTGCACCTCGACGGTCCCCGCGAGGAGCACGACCACGCCGTCTGCCGCGAGGGCGTCTATGACATGGCCGTGTCCGCGATCCGCGCCGCCCGCAAGGCGGGCTTCCGTGTGACCACCAACTCCACGCTCTTCGCGTCCGCGGATCCGACGCGGTATCGAGCGTTTTTCGACGAGGTGATGGCGCTGGGCGTCGAGGGAATGATGATCTCGCCCGGCTATTCGTATGCGAAGGCGCCCGATCAGTCGCACTTTCTACCGCGTGAGCGGAGCCAGTCGCTGTTCCGACGAATCCTGGCCGACGCGCCGCGGCGTTGGAAGTTCAACCAGTCGCCTGTCTTTCTGGAGTTCCTCAAGGGTGCATGGGAGCTTGAGTGTCGGCCCTGGGGTACGCCCACCTACAACCTGTTTGGCTGGCAGCGGCCCTGCTATCTCCTCGATGAGGGCTACACCAAGACCTATCGCGAGATGATGGAACAGACCGACTGGGACGCCTACGGTCGTGCCAGCGGCAACGCCAAGTGCCAGGATTGCATGGTGCACTGCGGCTACGAACCTGCCGCAGTCGAGGCCACGTTCGGCTCGCTTCGCGGACTCCTGGGCACGGCGCGGCTGATGCTGCTCGGTCCACCGCGGACGCGGCCGGCTGGCGATGAGTCGCTCACGCCCCTGCCCGCCCCGGGAATGCAACTGCAGCCCAACGGGTTGCCCTCGCTGCCGATCCTCGACCGCGTGGCATGACGCTACAGTCCGCGTTCGCGGGCGACTCTTGCGGCGTCGAGGGCTGCACCCCGGGCGCCAGCCGTGTCGCCGTTGGGTATCACGTGGATCGGGATTCCCGCCTGCTCCTCGCGTTGCGTCGGCATGCCCTCGCGGATCTCGTCGAGAAACCACGACCGGAACGCTGCCGACGTCTCCACCGCGCCGCCACCCACCACCAGTGCGTCGGGGTCGAACACGTTGATCATCTCGTCGAAAAAGAGACCGAGCGCCCGGGCCTGGACGCGGAAGATTTGGCGGCAGAGATCGTCGCCCCGTTCCGCGAGCCCGCGAACCCGCTTTGCAGCGTCTGCGATATCGTGTGATTTGGTGAGTTCATGGTCGGGGTGCCGCGCCAGGAAAAAGGGGAGCAGGGTGCGGCGGATGGCTGTCAGCGAGCAGAGCGACTCCAGGTCGCCGGTCCGACCGCAGTTGCACGCTGGAACGATCCCCTCGATGTCGGGAATCTGTCCGTATGGAATCAGCACATGCCCCAATTCGCCGCCGAAGCCGTTCCGCCCGGTGATGACCTTACCGGCGGTGACAACCCCGCCGCCCAGCCCCGTGCCGATGATCGCGGAGACGCTCGTCGCCGTGTTCTCCGACCCGAAGATGGCGACATGGCCCCAGAGGGCGGCGGCGTTGCCGTCGTTGAGGTAGGTCACCGGCCGGCCGAGCCGCCGCTCGAGGCCAGCCCTGATGTCGTAGCCCGCCCACTCGGCGTGGACAAAGTTCGTTGAACCTCGTTTGCTGAGCACGCCCGCGGCACTCGCGGGGCCGGGGGTGTCGAGGCCGATGGCCACGACGTTCTCCACGCGGATGCCGGCCTGTTCGGCGGCAATGGCCAGGCCGTCGGCAATCTGGCCAAGGCAGACGTCGGGTCCCTCGACGCTGCGGGCCGGGTGCTCGCACAGACCCTCGATCAGGAACTGACCACGCTGGTCAAGAAAGGTGTAGTTGATCGCCGTGCCGCCCAGATCGACGCCTGCGACGACCTTGACCGATTTTGCTGTGCTTGTCACGCGATCCCGCCTCTCCCTGCTCTCGATGATCAGGCCGGAGCCGTTCCGGCCAGTTCCCGCTTGATGCGGGCAAGAATCGCCCGCAGGCCACGCGACCGCAGGATCCCCAGCACGTCGGCGAGACCCATCCGCTCCAGCATGTCGTCGGGGAGCGTGGCCGCTTCCGCCACTGGCCTTCCGTTGACCGCGTCGGCCAGAATCGCCACGAATCCCTTCACGGTCGGGGCCTCAGGCGCCACCTCGGCGGTGAGTTTGGCGGTGCCATCCGTCACCTCCGGCCAGAGGAACACGGGCGTCTGGCACTCGTGCACCCGCCGGTCCTCAGCGCCCTTGCGGGCCTGATACTCAGGCGGCAACGGTGGCAGGCCGGCAGCGTAATCGAGCAACAGTTCCAGCTTCTCGCGGCCGTCCAGATCGGCGAACTCGCCGATGATCGCGTTGAGTCGTTCGTTGACGCCGTTCATGCGGTTGGATGGGAAGGGGCGGCGCCCTTCACGATCGGCACTCCCACGCAGTTGCCCCACTCCAGCCATGAGCCGTCGTAGTTTTTCACGTTGCCGAAGCCGAGCAGATACGTGAGCACGAACCAGGTCAGACTCGAACGCTCGCCAATCCGGCAGTAGGCTATCGTGGGAGAGCGCCGCTTCATTTTCAGCTCGCGGATGTAGAGCTTCTCGAGTTCCTTGGCCGACTTGAACGTGCCGTCCTCGTTGCAATTCATCGGCCACGGCACGTTATTGGCACCGGGGATGTGACCGCCACGGATGGCACCCTCGTTGGGGTAGTCAGGCATGTGCATGCGCTCGCCCCGGTATTCCTCGGGCGACCGCACGTCGAGCAGTTGCTTGCCCGCCCGCTGGTGCTTGAGCACCTCATCGCGGAGGGCCCGGATCGAACTGTCCTGCTCGGACGCCTTGTAGTGGGCGTGCGGGTAACTGACCCGATCATTCGACCAGGCCCGGCCGTCGAGTTCCCACCGCTTTCGGCCGCCGTCCATCACCCGGCAGTCCTTGTGGCCGTAGAGCTTAAACACCCAGAAGGCGTAACAGGCCCACCAATTGTTCTTGTCGCCATAGAAGACGACCGTCGTGTCGTTGGAGATGCCGCGTTCGGCACAGAGCTTCTCGAAGGCGGCCCGGTCGATGTAATCCCGCACAACCTGATTCTGCAGATCGACCTGCCAGTCGATTTCGACGGCGCCGGGGATGTGGCCCTGCGTGTAGAGCGCCCTGTCCTCGTCCGATTCGACGATCCGCACCTGTGGGTCGGTCAGATGGTCTGCGACCCAGGCTGTGGACACGAGAACGTCAGGGTGTGCGTAGTCGGGCATGGACCGAAGCTCCTTCGCTGCAGGACTCTTCAAAAACAGCTCTGAATAGTAGCCCATCGCCATCCGGCCTGCAACGAGGCGACGTGGCGCTGCGGATGCGGTGAGGACAGTTCGCAGGCATCCCGCGCCGCCCTCGTTGAAGCGACGCCGCTCCTGTAAGCTGACGGGAAGCGAGGCCTCGTGCTGGGGCGTCGTCCTCCGCCCCTCGCACCTTCGAACACCAGCCACTTTCACGGAGCGAACTGCCTACCGATGGGTCCCGCCTTCATCTTCCAGATCACCGATCTGACCAAGAAATTCGGCCAGCGCGAGCTGCTCAAGAACATCAACCTTGCCTTCTATCCGGGGGCGAAGATCGGTCTCCTGGGCCGCAACGGCGCCGGCAAGAGCACGCTCATGAAGATCATGGCCGGGCTCGACAAGGAGTATGACGGCGAGACCCGCCTCGCCGACGGCTACACCGTCGGTTACCTCCGACAGGAGCCGCAGCTCGACCCCGAGAAGACGGTGTTCGAAAACGTCATGGAAGCGGTCGATCATTCCCGTGCCGTGCTCCGCCGATTCGAGGAGATCAATGCCCGGCTGGGCGAACCGCTCGACGACGCCGAGATGGAGAAACTGCTTGCCGAGCAGGCGACGGTCCAGGACGAGATCGACGCCAAGAACCTCTGGGATCTCGACCGGCAGGTGGAGATCGCCATGGACGCGATGAACCTGCCGCCCGCCGACTGGGCGGTCACGAACCTCTCCGGCGGCGAGCGCCGCCGCGTGGCGCTCTGCAAGCTGCTGCTCGAGAAGCCCGATCTTCTCCTGCTCGACGAGCCGACGAACCATCTCGATGCCGAGAGCGTCGACTGGCTCGAGCGGCATCTCGCCGAATACACCGGCACCGTGGTGGCCGTGACGCACGACCGCTACTTCCTCGACAATGTCGCCAAGTGGATTCTCGAGGTCGACCACGGCCGGGGCATTCCCTTCGAGGGCAACTACACCTCATGGCTGCAGCAGAAGAAGGCCCGCCTCGAGATGGAGGAAAAGCAGGCGAGCACCCGTCAGAAGACGCTCGACAAGGAGCTTGAGTGGATTCGGATGTCACCCAAGGCACGGCAGGCCAAGAGCAAGGCCCGCGTGTCGGCCTATGAAAAGCTGGCCGCGGAGCAGGCCGCCGTCCGCGATTCGGAGATCGAGATATTCATTCCCGCCAGCCGCTCACTCGGCGACCAGGTGATCGACGTGGAGAACATCTCCAAGGCGTTTGGCGACAAGCTGCTCTTCGAGAACCTGTCGTTCCGGCTGCCGCCGGGCGGGATCGTGGGCATCATCGGGCCAAACGGCGCAGGCAAGACGACGCTCTTCCGCATGCTCGTCGGCCAGGAGAAGCCCGACAGCGGCACGATCAAGGTGGGGGCTACGGTCGACGTTGGCTACGTCGATCAAAACCGCGACGCGCTCGACGCCGACAAGACGGTGTTCGAGGAGATCTCGGGCGGCCACGACACGATTGAACTGGGCAAGCGGACGGTCAATGCCCGCAGCTATGTGGCGAAGTTCAACTTCATGGGGCCCGACCAGCAGAAGAAGGTGGGCACGCTCTCCGGCGGCGAGCGCAATCGCGTGCACCTGGCGAAGCTACTCCGAGGTGGCGCGAATCTGCTCCTGCTCGACGAACCGACGAACGACCTCGACGTCGACACGCTGCGGTCGCTCGAGGAGGGCATCTCGAGCTTCGCCGGTTCGGTCGTCGTGATCACCCACGACCGCTGGTTTCTCGACCGGCTCGCCACGCACATCATCGCCTTCGAGGGGGATGGCTACGTGCACGTCTGCGAGGGCAACTTCGAGGTCTACGAGCGGAGCCGCAAGGAGCGGCAGGGCGTGGCCGCCGACGAGCCGCACCGCTTCCGCCACAAGAAGCTCACGCACTGA
>CAMCQY010000161.1 GCA_945877135.1 Candidatus Kuenenia stuttgartensis | reverse complement strand
GTGAGCCGCTCGTGGTCGATGCCGAGCAGGTGCAGGAGCGTCGCGTGGAAATCGTGCACGTGCACGCCGTCCTTCACGACGTTGTAGCCGTATTCGCAGGTCTCGCCGTAGGTCGTGCCAGGCTTCGTGCCGCCGCCGGCCATCCAGGTGGTGAAGCACCGCGGATGGTGGTCGCGGCCGAAACTTCCGCCCGGCGTGTAGAGGCCCTGGCAGTAATTCGTGCGTCCAAACTCGCCGCCCCAGATCACGAGCGTGTCGTCGAGCATGCCCCGGGCCTCGAGATCCGCCACGAGCGCCGCGGCCGGCTGGTCGGTCTGCTGGCACTCCCGCTTGATGCCGCCCGGCAGGCCGCCGTGATGGTCCCAGTCTTGGTGGTAGAGCTGGATGAACCGCACGCCTCGCTCGGCCAGCCGCCGCGCGAGCACGCAGTTGGCCGCGAAGGTGCCTGGGTCCTTCGCATCGGGACCGTATTGTTCTAGAACGTGGGCCGGCTCATCTGAAAAATCGGTCACCTCCGGCACGCTCGACTGCATGCGGAAGGCCATCTCGTAGTTCGCGATCCGAGCTGTGATCTCGGCGTCGGGAATGCTGGCAAACTCATGCTCGTGCAGCTGCCGCAAGCCATCGAGGAGCTGCCGGCGGTTCTCCGGCGACACGCCCGCCGGGTTGTTGACGTAGAGCACAGGGTCGCCGCCGGAGCGAAACCGCACCGCCTGGTGCTTCGTCGGCAGAAAGCCCGCGCCCCAGAGATGCGACATCAACGGCTGGCCGCCCTTGTTCTTCGTGACCAGCACCACGAACGAAGGCAGATCGTCGTGGGCGTTGCCGAGGCCGTAGTCGAGCCAGGCACCGATGCTCGGCCGCCCCGGAATCTGCGAGCCGCTCTGCATGAACGTCACGCCCGGGCCGTGGTTGATGCTCTCGGTATACATCGTGCGGATGAAGCAGAGCTTGTCGGCGATCTTCGCCGTGTGCGGGAGCAGCTCGCTGAGCCATGCGCCGGAGTCGCCGTATTGCGAGAACTTGAAAGGGGAGCCGACGAGCGGGATCGAGCTCTGGTTGCCCGACATGCCAGTCAGCCGTTGACCGCCGCGAACGGTGTCGGGCAACTGCTCGCCGCTCTTCTCGACGAGCAAGGGCTTGTGGTCGTAGAGATCGAGCTGCGACGGCCCGCCCGACTGAAACAGGTATATGACCCGCTTGGCCTTGGGCGGGAAATGAAATCCACCCAGCACGCCAGCAGCACCGTCCGCTGGCGTCTGCTCAGCAGCAGCAGCCCGCCCCAGCATGTCGGCCAGCGCCATGCCGCCGAGCCCCATGCCAAATGAGTTGAGCCAGTCCCGCCGATTGAGATGATTCATTGGATATGCCTGCATCAGATCACCTCTTGACGACACAGCCGTCGTAGTTCATCAGGGCATTGATCACGCCAGCCAAAGCCGCGGTGTCGGCGGCCCACACGGTCGATGACGGCTTCTTATCGCCGACCCCCACGACCGCGAAGGCCTCCTCGGGGCGGCAGTGATACCACTCCGCCTGTTCCGCGTGCATCCGCCGCAGGATCGCCATCTCTTCATCGTCAGGGCGGCGGCTTGTCAGGAGTTCAAACGCCCGGAGAAGGGCATGGTCCGTCTGACTGGAAGTCTCGGCCAGCAGTTTTTCGGCGAGCACCCGCGAGGCCTCCACAAACTGTGGCCCGTTCATCAGCACAAACGCGTGAAGCGGCGAGTTGGTGGCATCGCGTTTGGCCACACAGACCACTCGCTTCGGCACATCGAAGCTTTCGAGCACCGGGGCGGGGCCTGTCCGCCGCCAGAACGTATAAAGGCTGCGACGGTAGAGTGCCTCTCCTTTGCCTGCGGCTGCCGGCTTGAACGATTCCGGGAGGTCGTAGGTATTCACCGGTGGCCCACCGGCCTTCTCAACCAAGAGCCCGCACGCGGCCAGTGCGCCGTCGCGGATCATCTCCGCCGGCAGCCGGTGGCGAGGCCCGCGGGCGAGCCAGAGATTGAGCGGATCGTCCGCCATGACTTGGGTATCAGCAATGCTCCGCTGCCGGTAGGTCTGCGAGAGCATGATCGTCTTGAGAAGCCGCTTCATGTCCCAGGGGGCGCCGGCCGGACCGATGTCATCAGAGCCGTGCGAAAACTCCCACGCCAGCCAGTCGAGCAGCTCTGGATATTCCGGCCGCGTCGACTGGCTGCCGAGATCTTCTGGGCTCTTCACGAGGCCGAGTCCGAAGAGCGACTGCCAGATCCGGTTGACGGTCACCCGCGCCAGAAGAGGATGGTCGGGATCGGTGAGCCAGCGTGCGAGTCCCAGCCGGTTCTTCGGCTGATCGGCAGGGAAGGGGGGCAGAACCACCGGAGTGTCGGGCTCGACCGGCTCGCCACGATTGTCGTAATCGCCACGGTTGAGCACGTAGGCCATCTTCGGCTGCGGCAACTCCCGCATCACCATGATCTCCTGCGGCTTCTCGGCGAGGTCGTCGCGAACCCGCCGGGCAGCCTCGACCGCCGCCCGTTTGGCGGCGGCCTCCGCGTCGAAAGCGGCAGCGACATAGCCACCGATCAGTTCGCCATCCTGCTTCGCCGCGACGGCATCCTTGATCGCCCCCGGCTGAAAGAGGTCGCGGACCTCCAGGCTCGACAGACGCCGGTCGAAGACACGAAAGTCGTCTACCAGACCATCCTTGAAGCCGTGGTCCCGCATCCGCTCGCCAATGCGAATGGTGTCGCCACCGCCGCCCGTGATCTCCCGCGTGAGGCTGTCGCGGACGACTTCCGTCGCCACCGGATGCCCGTTCACGAAGATCTTCAGACCAGAGGCCTTGCTGGAGCCGTCATTCGACACGGTCACGTGCACCCACTCGCCCACCGGCAGCGGCTCAGCAGCGCGGACCGAGATCGCATCCCCGGGCCAGAAGTGGATGAGTGACCACTGCAGGTGGCCGTCGAGAACCAGCAGTTCATAGCCACGGCTCGCCGCATCGGTCCAGGCCTGCGAGCGATGGAAGACGACCGCGCGCTCATAGCGGCTCGCTGCCTTGAGCCAGAGCGACACGGTGAACGGTTCGCTCCGCCGGAAGTTGCCCACCGGCGTCTGCACCGGATGGTCGCCCGTGAGGTGCACGGCCTGGCCGGCGTGCCCCTCGACGAGCGTATTCTCTGACGGCGACGTCGCAGCCTTGTCGGCCGCAAGCTGGCTGGCGAACTTGCCGTCGGCGCGGCGTTCGTCAAATGAATAGCGGACGATCTCGCCTGGAATCGTGCCGGCCTCGGCCGCCGCCAATGCCGCGGGCATCTCCGCCTTGCCAGCGATCCAGTCGGCCATGCGACCACGGGCCTCCGCCTCGCACCGCTCCAGGTCGGCGGCCGCCTCTGCAGCCTTCTCGTCGGCCTTCGCGAGGGCCGTCGCCATCTTCTCGTCCACAATCCGCAGCTTGGGCGTGGGCACGGCCGGCGTGAAATATGAATAGAGCCCCGCCTCATCGACATCGTCGAAGAAGGCGAAGAACTGGTAAAACTCTTTCTGTGAAAGCGGGTCGAACTTGTGGTCGTGGCAACGGCAGCATTCGAGCGTGAGCCCGAGAAACGCCGTGCCGAACGTGGTCACGCGGTCATTGATCGAGTTGACACGATATTCCTCCTCGACCGACCCACCTTCGCACTCCTGCTGATGCAGACGGTTGAACGCCGTGGCCAGAATCTGTTCGTCAGTGGCATGCGGCAAGAGGTCGCCAGCGAGTTGCCAGGTCGTGAACTGGTCCCACGGCAAATTCTTGTTGAAGGCGGCGACAACCCAGTCCCGCCAGGGCCACATCGGTCGCTCGCGATCGACCTGAAAGCCGTAGCTGTCGGAATAGCGGGAGAGGTCCATCCAGTCGGCCGCCATTCGCTCGCCATACCGTGGGCTCGCCAGCAGCCTGTCCAAGAGTTTTTCATAGGCATCAGCAGAGGTGTCGGCGGCAAACGCTGCAACCTCGGCGGGCGTGGGGGGCAGACCCGTGATGTCGAAAGTGGCGCGACGAATGAGCGTGGCCTTGTCGGCCTCGGGCTGCGGCTTCATACCGCGTTTACCCAGCTTGGCCCGCACGATCCTGTCGATCGGATGCATTGGCTGCGGCTGGCCCGCCGCCCCAACCGGCTCAGGCAGCTCCGGCTTCGCCACCGGCACGAACGCCCAATGCGGCTCATACGGTGCCCCCTGGGCAATCCATCGCTTGAGCAGATCGACCTGTTCGTCCGTGAGTCGGCCGATCTTGGCCTCCGGCGGCGGCATCACGGAATCGGGATCGGTCGAGATGATCCTGGCGACGAGTTCGCTCGCATCGACGTCCTCCGGCACGATCGCGCGGGCGCCGCTGTCGAGTTCAGCGGAGGCCTGCTCGGCAACGTCGAGCCGCAGGCCAGCCTGCCGATTGCCGCTGTCGGGACCGTGGCAGGCGAAACAGTTGTCCGACAGGATCGGACGAATGTCGCGGTTGAACGAGATCCGTGCCGGCGGCTCTACCGGTGCCGCGAGAAGCCCGGCCGGGACCCAGACCGCCGCCATGAAGGCCGCTAAAACGGCATTCGAGCGACATCTCCTCGATACTGCTTTCGAGCAACCCATGGAAACATGTTTCCTGTCAGGGTCACCCGCGTCGCCGATTCGAAGCATCCCATGAATGGAGGACTGCTCAAATCGCGGACCGTCAGGCTCACGGTCTGACGATCGATCGGCGGGAAGGGGAGAGTTCGGTCTGGTCGACCTCCCTCGCTAACCATTCTAGCTCCGATGTTGGGGGATGGCTAGGTTGGGGATGGTTGGCTGGACAGAGACCTGCTAACCCTACGTTTTGCCTTGAGCGTGGGCAGCCTGATGCCCACGAAACGCGCAGCCCATACCCTCGCTGCGGCAAAGATGCACCGCAGCGAGCCTCAGGCGGCTGCGAAAATAACTCTGGAAAATCGACCGGAACACGCCAACCCGAGGCTGCCTGCACCACTCGCCGGAGAGGGGTAACGTGCTTTTGGCACGCTTTTTGCTGCAATTTTTTGCTGGAGGCTATTGCCCTCAACCGTGAAGACCGTGCTCCGGAGGCACCCTTCTCGGTTCTCCCTGGTTTCCTTCTGGAGGTGAGTGATGCGTGTTCTCTGCGTCCGGTTGGCCACGCGGCCACCGGCTGTCCTCTCGTTGTTCTCCTCGCCTTGGCGGGGAGGCGGTGCGATGGGTTTCTGACAGCAACATCGCCCCCCCTTCCGGATCCAGCCGGCTGCGAATGTTGGCACGGTGTGTATTCCGTGCGTCGCGATCGGATGGGTTCTCCCCGTCGAGACGAAAGGACTTTGCGAAATGGTTCGTTCTATGTGTTTGCTGGCGGCGTTCCTCACCGCCTCACTGTGGTGTCATGAATCCTGGGCCCAGACGGCCTTGGCTGAGCCGGCTGCCGCCGCGGCTACCGCGTCTGCGACAACGGCTCCGGCGGCCCATCTGGCCGGCACGGTCGATACGGGTTCCATCGCCTGGATGCTCGTCAGTTCAGCCCTCGTGTTCTTCATGATGCCTGGCCTGGCGCTTTTCTACGGCGGCATGGTGCGGGCCAAGAACGTGCTCAACATGTTCATGCTCGTCATGATCTGCGTGCCGCTGATCGCGATTGAATGGGTGGCCTACGGCTACAACATGGCGTTTGCCGTGCCCTCCGCCATCGCGTTCGATGCCGGCAAGGGCCCCGACGGCAAGGATCTTCCGAAACACAGCTACCTGGGCTGGGATCCGGGGCTCGTGTTCATGAAGTCGTTTGCCGAGATGGGCGTAGACGGTCCAAACGCCTACGAGCGAATCGTGACATCGGGCGACACGGTCGAAGCGGCGCCGAACGGTGTTCCCGAACTGATGTTTGCCATGTTCCAGATGATGTTCGCGATCATCACGCCGGCCCTGATCGTGGGCGCCGTCGCGGAACGGGTGAAGTTCTCCGCCTGGTGCCTGTTTGCGGTGCTCTGGGCGACGATCGTTTACAACCCGGTCTGCCACTGGGTCTGGAACGTCAACGGCTGGCTCTTTCAAAAGGGCGTGCTCGACTTTGCGGGCGGCACCGTGGTGCACGTGCTCGCGGGAGTGTCGGCACTGGCACTCCTCCTGATTCTGCCGAAGCGGCATGGCTACCCCAGCCCGCAGTTTGTGCCGCACAGCGTAGGCTGGACGCTGATCGGCGCCGCGCTGCTCATGGTGGGCTGGTTCGGCTTCAACTCCGGCTCGGCGATCGCGGTCGGTAAGGACTTCCTCCCCGTCGCTGGCGGCGTGGCCGTGTTGGCCTTTGCCACGACGGCACTGGCGGGCAGTGTCGGGGCCGGGGCGTGGGCCTTTGCCGAGTGGTTTCGATTTGGCAAGCCGACGGCGCTCGGCCTGGCCTCCGGAATGGTGGCTGGACTCGTGGCGATCACGCCGTGTGCTGGTCACGTAAGCCCGCTGAGTGCAGTCATCATCGGTATTCTCGGCGGCCTCGTCTGCTTTATCGCGGTGCAGATGAAGTCGGTCATCGGCTATGACGACTCGCTGGACGTTGTTGGTGTGCACGGCGTCGGCGGTGTGCTCGGGGCCCTGCTCGTGGGCGTGTTCTCGATGCGTCCCGTGCTGGGGAGCTTCGACCAACTGATGATCCAACTGCAGGGTGTGCTCTGGGCTGGCGGCTATGCCTTCATCTGCACATTGATCCTGGGCTTGATCATCGACAAGACGATCGGCTTCTCGGTCGGGCGGAATGTCGAAGCGCAGGGTCTCGACATCGTCGAGCATGGTGAATCAGCCTATCACCTGAACTGAGTCGGCAGACGTCGCTGGCCGCCGCCCACGAGCGGCCTCCACAATCCAGAAGGGTGCCCCGACGGCTTGGGTGTGTACTCCGCAATTACACACCCAGGCCGGGGCATCTTCTGG
>CAMCQY010000160.1 GCA_945877135.1 Candidatus Kuenenia stuttgartensis | reverse complement strand
CAGCTCGACCGCAATTACGGTGGCGGGTCAAGTGGATTCCGCTGGGCGTTTTGGCTGGCGCCCTTGTGGGTGATGGCGACCGTTCCTGCCGCCGATAGGCTGGCGGGCAGCCGCGTGGGCCGCGTGGTGGCGCTCGCCCTGCTGGGCCTGTCTGTCGTGTCGGTCGCCTTCCCGACGTGGAGCCCGTGGACGACGCCGTGGATTCAGCAGTGGCTCTCCCATGCCGGCTGGCTCGGCAGCGTCTGACTTTTAGCGAGTTGACTCCGGCCAATAGGTCGGCAGTTCCGCCTCGATCGTCACCTCGGCAGCGGTATCGGGATCGGCATAGGTGATCCGGCAGGCGTGCAGCGCGATCGGCCGCAGGCGAGGATCGTCGACTGATGGCACCATGGCAGCGCCTGTCTGCGGGGTTTTCGTTTGTGGGGGGGCCGTCTGCTGGTTTTCCATCTGCTTGGGTCGCGTCCAAGCGTGGTCGGCCACGCCATAAAGATCATCTCCCACGATCGGCAGGCCGCGGGCGGCCGCCTGCAGTCGCAGCTGATGCATCCGGCCCGTCACGGGGGAGAGTTCCAAAAGCAGCCTGTCGTCCGGAAGCCGGCAGCGAAGTCTCACGAGCGTGACCGCCTCGCGGCCGCCGGGCTGGTCGTCGGGCACGATCCGTGTCCTCGCCTCGTCGGAGATTTTTTCCACCATATCGCGCCATGTCACCGCCTCGGCCGACATCCGCTCTCTTGTCTCCCTGGCAACATCACCGCAGGTCACGATCGCCAGATAGGTCTTGCGAACCTCCCGCCGCTCGAACTGCCGAGAGAGTTTCCGCGCCGCCCGCGGCGTGGCGGCAAAGAGCACCACACCCGACACGCCGCGATCGATCCTGTGTGGCACGCCCAGATACCCACCAGCGTTGTCTCCGTGGAGTTGTCGCCGCAGCCACGCCTCCGCCGATGGAATTCCGGGCGGCGCCTGCGTGGCCAAGCCTGCCGGCTTCCAGACCGCGACCACGCCGTTTGCCTCCCGGATCACGTGCACCACGTCCTCAGGCATGTCCGACCGCTCATTCATGACCGTCACCTCTGCATCCTCCATGCCGCGAAGGCCCGCGTCGTTGCGCTGGTCCCTTTTTCGCACATGTCCGGTTGTTATACTCCCCGTCTATTCAATCCTTGGGGGGCATTCTCCCCCGCGTCCCGCGCATTCCCATGCCACCTCCATCCACGACATCCTCCTCGATCCGCGTCCTGGTGGCCGACGACCATGAGATCGTCCGACATGGGCTGAAGAGTGTTTTCAAGGATTCCGCGATCTGCATCGTGGGCGAGGCGACCGATGCCGCAGAAGCGGTGACACTCACCTGCGAGCAGCGGCCAGACGTCGTCACGCTCGATGTCCGGCTGGGGGCCGGCGACGGACTCGACGCGATCAAGGCGATCCGCGAGGCCTGCCCCGACACCCGGATCGTGATGCTTTCCTCGTTCGACAGTCCCACCTACATCGCCCGTGCCGTCTCGGCAGGAGCCTCCGACTACGTGCTCAAGACCGCCTCCCGAAAGGACCTGATCGAGGCGGTCACGAACGCCGCCCATGGCCTGCCACCGGCCCGCTCTGGTGAGTTCCGGCGGATCTCCCGTTCGATGGCGAACAAATCGCTCCCTGACGACATCGATTTGCCGCTCACACCCCGCGAAACGCAGGTGCTGCGACTGGTGGCAATGGGGCTCTCCAATCAGGAGATCGCCGACTCGCTCGAGATCAGCATCGAGACGGTCAAGGAGCACGTGCAAAACCTGCTCCGCAAGCTGTCGGTCGGCGATCGCACGCAGGCGGCCGTCTGGGCCATCCGCCACGGTCTCGGGTAGATGCCAATCCGGGAACGCCCAACCACCCGGTGTCCCCGGACTTCCGTCCGGGGCTTCTTGTGAGTCCCACTACACCCGATGCCGGGCCTTGAAGCATTTCCCCAGCGGGCCCACCAGCATCGCCGGCAGGAGCACGAGGTCGCCGGCCAGCGCCGCCATCATCAAAGCAGCGAGCATCCAGGAAAACCGGCTCGTCGGCGCGAACGAACTGAGCGAGAAGATCAGGATGCCGAGGGCACAGACAATCGTGCTCTCCGTCATCGCCGCGGCACAGTGTTCAAACGCCGCATACACCGCCGCGGTGGGCTCGAGGCCCGAGTCGATAGACCGTCGGTAGAACGTGAGGAAGTGCAGCGTGCCGTCGATCGCCATGCCCAGCGCGATCGACGCGGTCATCACGCTGCCGATGTCGAGGGGCGTTTGCGTCCAGCCGAGGAACCCAAACATCAAAATCATCGGGAAGACGTTTGTGATCATCGCCACAAGCCCAGCGAAGAACCCCCGTTCCACGATCATCATCACCACCAGAATCAACGCACAGGCCGACAAGAAGCTCCAAAACAGGTCGGAGAGCAGCGTATTCTGGATGGCATGCACCAGCGGCATGATCCCTGTGCAGGCGACACTGATCCCAAGGCCCGCCCCCCCTGCCTGGCCGACGACCGGTTCGATGTCCTTCCGCACCTGGTCGAGCAGAACGCCGTAGTCCACCTCGCGGAGCGCTGAAATCCTCGCCGTGGCCCGCCAGAGCTGTCCGCCATCGCGATTGCGGATGTACTTCATGTCGTCTATGGCGACGAGGCTGCGTTCCAGTTTCTTGGCCACCACCCGCCGCCGCGCGGACGCCAGCGGCCCGGTGCCCTGCGGTGTGTCGGGCAGGAACAGGGCGGCCGACATCACCGTGCTTGCGCCCACCGTTTGCCCAAGCCGGTCGGCCACGCGTTCCAGGAGCGCCAGCCGGTCCGCAGGCGGCACGGTCGAATCCTTGGAAAACTCCAGCATCACCTCGATCGGAACCAGCGGACCGATGTGCTCCTCGATCCAGCGATAGTCGCTGATCACGCGGCTCTCGGATGGAAAGAGCGTGTCGATGCGGACCGACGTGCGGATGCCTGGAACGCCCGCCCCGGCGAAGGCCATGGCCGCAAAGAATACCGCCACGATCGCCGGCGCGAAGCGGATGCAGAACGTGGCAAATCCCGCGGTGAAACCACCGCCGTGGCCCGATCCCGTCGCCGCGTCCTGATCGGTCTGCAGCCTTCGGTCGGCAATCGGCCACCGCTCGAAGACACCGGGCACGATGAGAAACAGTGAGATCAGCGCGGTCATCACGGCGATCGATGCATGGAATCCAAACGCCCGGATCGGCTCCAGTTCGCTGACCACCAGCGATGCCAGACCGATCGAGGTCGTGCCTGCCGACAACAGACAGGGCAGCCAACCGAGGCGGATGGCCCGGGCCGCGACGCCGCTTCTGCCACCCGAGGCAAGCGACTCGACGAGGTAGTTCACGAGATGGATGCCTCCCGAGACGCCGAGCGCCAGCACGAGCAATGGCATGACGATCAGCACGGGATTCATCCGGTCGCCACAGAGGTACATCGTGGCGAACGAGAGACCCACGCACCACAGCGACACGAAGAACACCATGCACGCATAGCCAAACGACTTGAGCGACCACCAGGTGAGCAGCAGAATGATGATTGCCGCCGGCACCGCGTAGGTGTCGAGCGATTCGTTGCTGGCGACGTCCACCGATACATTGTCCACCACGGGGCCTGCCATGTGTACGGCGTCGTCATCGACGGTGGCGGTCTGCCGGATGGTATTCCTGATCCAGGCGATGGCATGCTTGCGATCGGCCAGCCCTTCCGGCGTGAAGCCGATCACTGCCATAGTCGTCTTGCCGTCGGGCCCGACGAGCACGCCTGTCAGCCGCTCGACGGCCGTCTCACGCGGGAGCGACAGCGGCGGCTCCATCAGCCGTTCAAGTACGGTCGATCCGGTGGCGATGCCTTCGAACCAGGGCCGCCCCTGCCGATCACGGGGCGACTTGTCCCCGGTGGCGGCCTCCACCAGTCGCGCGAGGGCGGGCGACCCCAACTCGCACCCCTGCCACGACACCACGACCACGTCGCCGCTCTCGAACTCCTTGACGAATTCCTGGTAGGCCCGCCGCGGGGCAAATTGCATCGGCACCCAGTCGATCGGCGTCGTCGCCTCCACCGAGAGCACCTTGAACGCGGAAAACGCGATCAAGGGCGCGGCGGCCGCCATCAGTGCGAGCGTGCAGACGCTCATGATGAACCACCGGGTCCAACGCGGCCCTTCCTGGGCCGATGGCGTGGCGTCGTCAGACACATCCATGATGGGCAAAGCCGAGGTCCGGTGCGGAAATCGGGATCCGGGTCAGGATCAACGCGTTATGAGTGCCGTGCCCAACGGTACGGCAGCCTCGTGACTACGATACTCATCTCCGACGTAAAAGAGCAGTCGCCGGCCCTTGCGCACGCTACCCACGTAGATTGAAGCGGTCCAAAACCCGATCCAAACCGCTCTGTCGAGTGTCACAACCGGCACAAGCCATACAAGGTACAGGAAGCTCAGGTGGAACGGGTGCCTCAGGAATCGCTCGACACTTTGCGGCACGAACGGCCGGGCCAGTGGCCGCGCCACCGAGTCGTTTCGATCATCGGCCCAGGCCCCCGGCTGGCGGCGCAACAAATCCACCACCCGGCGGCGTGGCCCGCACGAGAAGGTCGCCGTTGATGCGGAGCTCGTCGGTCACGCCAACGACGCCCCCCAGTTTCTTGTAGGGCTTCATCCCGAAGTCGGTCTGCTTGATGACGAACATGCCCCGGAGCCGCAGCCACTCGCCCCGCTGCTCGACCTCGACGGGGATCATCACTTCCCGCGTCACGCCATGCAGCGTGAAGGCACCGATCAGTTCGTAGACGGGAGGACGACCCTGCACCTGCTGCTTCGAGGAAAGGGCGGAGCGGATCTGAAAGGTGGCCGTGGGGTGCCGGGCGACGTCGAGCACGTCGGGCCCGGTCATGTTGGCCTGCACCTGTTTTTGCGTGGAGGCATCCGTTTCGCCGGGCAGGCCCAACGCCTTGCGGGCCTCGGCGGTGTCGGCGGCGAAGGACCGCATGTCGAAGACGAGCGTGCCTGCCTGATCGGCCGCGCCGAGCACGATCCGGCCCGTCTGCAGAAGTCCCGACACGGCATGGTTGTGGCCGAGCCCGGTCTTGCCGACGAACACATGGACGCGGCTCGCGGTCAGATCGACGTCCCCCGGCGCGGGCGGAGCCACAAGCGGAGCGGGCGACAGTTGCGCCGTCTGAGCAACCGCAGACGCCGCTGGGACAACCGACAAGAGGCTCAGTGCTATCAATGCAATGGTCGTCGCGTGCCTCACGGGATCACTCCGATTTGCCGCCTCTTGGATGATTTCCGCGAAATCCTAGCAGGCTTGAACAAAAAGGCTGAAGTCTTCGTTGGAGGAGCCGGGGGTCGGGGGAAGCCGAAGCGGGTCAGCGTATCCTCGCTTCGAGTCGGAGCCCTTCCGCCGCCGGGGCGCCGGACGCAGTCTTTCACCGCCCCCGGCGGCACAGACCACTCGACGTACGGCGCATGGGCTCTAGCATGGTAGGCTCCACTCACTTGTTTGAGGCAGCCGCAGCACCATGCCCGTCTTCGACTATTCGTTCACCGTCGATGCGCCGCTCGAGGCGGTCCGCGACTTCCATCACGACACAAGCGCGCTCAAGAAACTGACGCCACCGCCGACGATCGTGCAGTTGCACTCGATCGAGCCGCTGGGCGAGGGGTCGGTGTCGCGGTTCACACTCTGGGTGGGGCCGCTACCGCTGAAGTGGAAGGCGGTGCATCGCAACGTGAGCGACCGCGGGTTCACCGACGTTCAGGCCGAGGGCCCGGCCGCGAAGTGGGAGCACACGCACACATTCGTGCCGGTGTCAGCGAACGTCACCGAAATCCGCGAGCACATCGAGTATGAACACAAACGCGGCTTCTGGGGGATCGTGACCCGCGCGTTGTTCTCGTGGCCAAACCTCTGGTTCATGTTCACCTACCGCAAGCTGGCCACACGATGGTATCTCCGCCACGGGAAGTCCGCGTCCGAACAGAGCGTGCACTCATGAACGCTCATCGCGGCGCTGAGGCCACCGATGCTCGCCCACGCCGCCGCCTGCCGGGCTGGCTCATGCCGCTGCTGCGGGTGGTGGTGACGATGGCACTGATGGCGATGGTGTTATCGGGGATCAAGTGGGAGGCCTTTCTCAAACTCCTGCAGGACTGTGACTGGCTTTGGTGGCTCGCGGCTTTGGGAGTCAGCGTTCTCGTGCAAGCAGTCGCCGCCATACGCTGGGCCTTCCTCGCCAGGCCGATTGGCTTCCCGTTTTCGCTCGGCACGTTTCTCTGGCGGTTCTTCGAAGGCTTGTTTTTCAATCTCTGTCTGCCATCGTCGATCGGCGGCGACGTGTTCAAAGCCTTCAGGCTGGCCGACTCGACGTCCAGCCGGCTGCTGGCCGGCTGCACCATCGTCGCCGACCGGCTCGCCGGCCTGGCGGCGGTGGGAGTGCTGGGAGGCACAGCTCTTCTGGCCACGCGAGGTGAACTGTCGCTTCCCGCCTCGCTCGCCGTGGGAGCAGCACTGCTGGGGGCGGCGATGCTGGCTTTCTGGCTCGGCGTCGGCTCGATCGATCGACTCCTGGCACTCATTCCCGAGCAGCATGCGGCCCGCCAATTCCTTGCCCGATTGCTGCCATACCAACAGCAGCCTGGCCTGATGACCCGCGCGATCGCCTGGAGCCTGCTGATCCAGATAGGCGGCTCCGTGGCCGTGGCGCTCGTCGCCCGGTCGTTGGGGGTGTCGCTGTCGCTGGCCGTGTGGTTCGCCGTGGTGCCCGTTCTGACGCTGGCGATGGTGCTCCCAATCAGCATGCTTGGCCTGGGCATCCGCGAGCAGGGGCTCGAATTGATGCTCGAACCGCATGGCGTGCTGCCGGAGCGGGCAGTGGCCATCGGCCTCCTCTGGCTCGCCTGCTCGATCCTCTGCGGCCTGATCGGTGGCGTGCTGTTTATGCTCGATCGGAAGCAGCCGGAATCGCAAGCACCGAAGTCGTAAGCCTCGGACCCCGTCCCGCCTCCGGACGCGTGGGGCGGGTCACCGCGCGAGCGCCCGCACGATCATGTCGAGGTCATACATTGCCTTCCACCCCAGCTCAGCCTGGGCCTTGCCAGGGTTGCCGGCACTCACGGCGATATCCGATGGGCGGGCCGGTTCCGCATGCTCGTCAACGTGGTCGCGGGCGTCGAGGTGT
>CAMCQY010000159.1 GCA_945877135.1 Candidatus Kuenenia stuttgartensis | reverse complement strand
GAGGGTTTGATGAGGGACGTCGTTTGCTTGCCGGGGGGCGGGGGACAGACTCGTCCTGCAAAGCCTTTATGGGCCTGCTCACAACAGCCCAAGTCCATCGAACCTGAATCAAATATTTCCGAGGTTGTACCCACTTTCGGCGATTTTCGAGACAGGGAGACTGGGCGATACTTCACCCCAACACCGCATTGAACGGGCTGACGGCGGGCGAAAGAGGCTCCCACGGATAAGGGTGCGGCGATCTGCGACCCCAACCAACTACAAGCGGCAATCAAGCATGAGACGAATTTCGATGAGAGACGGTCTTCGCGGCTTGGCGACAATGGCCGTGACACTCGGAATGATGGCGGCTGGGATGAGCTCCCGGGCTGAAACAGTGCTGTCAAACCTGACGGCGAACCATTACGATTATGATTACACCAGGGCGAATTACTGGGTTGCCCAAAGCTTCGATACCGATGCGCAGGCATGGACCCTAAACTCTGTGTCCGTGACCGCCGATGGGACAAACCCCGGCTTCGCAAAGGGAAACTTCTTCGCCTTTGTCCACGCGAGCACCGGTACCGGGGATAGCCGCATTCCCGGAGCGTCGCTCGGCCAGTTGATCGGCACGGACAATCCAGACGGTTCGCAAGTGTACTCATACACAGCGGAGAGCATCAGTCTCGATCCGTCCTCGCGATACTGGGTTCTCATGGGCGTGTCGGATGGAACATCAAGTTATAATTTCACCCTCGCCAATGTTGTCACGGCGACCGGTTTGTGGAGCTATCCATCCGGCGGGAGCTTCGGAGGCATCGTCGCGCAATCATCGAATTATGGTGGCAGTTGGACGCTGTCTAATTACGGTCCCTTCCTGATGGAATTCGACGCGACCGCTATTGCGCCCTCCGCCGTCCCGGAGATCGACCCGAATAGCCTCGGAAGCGTTCTGGCCCTCGTGCTGGGGTCGCTGGGGTTGCTTGAGCGTCGTCGGCTGAACGCGGCCTGACACGCGCAGAGGTTCACACGGTCAGGCACACAGAGTCACGTTCAGAACATCGCATCCCAAACATTGCATCCCAAGAGCCATGACCATGATTTGCATCTCGTTCAAGACGCTTTCCCTTTGGCTGGCTGCACTGGCCTGTCTCGTCGTCCCTGCACGGGCGGAAGTCGTGCTTTCGAATCTGACTGTGACCGATACGGATGCTAATGACGTTTCTCTTAACCCTTGGATTGCCCAGAGTTTCGTGACCAACAGCCAGGCGTGGACGCTTACGAGTGCGACGTTGTTCTTCAAAGCGTATAACACTTCAGGAAATCTGTTCGTTAATTTGTACAGTAACGCGACAGACGTACCCGGCAGTTCACTTGGCACATTGAGTGGTTCCGACAACCCCGCGTCGGAAGGACAGTACACCTACACCTCGACCGGCATCAGTCTCGCCCCATCCACGGCCTACTGGCTCGTAGCGGGCGTGTCTTCCGGGGACGGAAGCTACGGTTGGTTTTACGACTATACTGGGTCGATTACATCAACCGGGGTGTGGAGCATCCCATCGACCAACACTTATGCCGTCACCACCGATGGCGGCGGCAGCTGGGGCTCGTATGATGGGTTGCCTCTGCTGTTCAGTATCGAAGCGACCGCCACTTCTCCCTCCCCCGTCCCAGAGATCGACCCGAATAGCCTCGGGAGCGTTCTGGCACTCGTCTTGGGATCGCTGGGGTTGCTTGAGCGTCGTCGGCTGAAAGCGGCCTGACGAGTGCGATGATTCGCCGTCACTTTCACATTCTCATGTGATGGCCGCGAAACTCACCACTCAATTCCTCCCCGGCTCCCGCACGACTCTCCCGCCGGGGGGTGGCTGAAAACGCAGCGGCGCGGCCTCACGGAGCGTTAGCGGCCTTCATGGCGGCCAGTTCGGTAAGGATGGCTGGTCGAATCTGCGCGGGGGCCACGGCTGCGGCCCGTTCGAGCCTCGCCACCGCGGCCGGGCGGTCGCCCGCCGCCTCCAGCAGCCGCGCCGACGCCGCGCACTGTTCGGCGATCCTGCCTGCAACATGCTCGCGATCCTGCCAGGGGGCGAGCACGGCGGCGAGCCGGTCGCGCATCGCAACCGCTGCAGCCGACTCCCCGCGGATCTCATGAAGATGCGCACGTTTTTCAAGCGTGAGCCCCAATAGCCAGGATCGGTCGTACACGGCCGGCTCGCGCTCGAGGGCCTGGGTCGCGATCCGCACCGCCTCGTCGAGATCGACGGCCGACTCGGCCCCCCTGCTGAGCGCATGCCGGTAGCAATACACCTGCACTGCAGCCTCCACCATTTCAGCAGTGAAAATGGGGTCGGTCGGGTGAGCGGTTTGGGCGGCCCGCGCCGCGACGCGACGACGCTCCGCCATCGCGAGTGCTTCGTCGATCTTCCCGGCCTCGAATTCGGCGGCGGCCAGCGCCGTCAGTCCGAGCAACAGGCACCTATGCCAGGTGGCGTCTTCCAGGGGAAATAACCGTAATCCCTGCGTGCACCTGTCCACGAGCAGGGTGAGCCGCTCGCGGCGCTCGTCGGCGCGGCCATGACGCGCCGAGAGGAGCGAGGCGTTGTAGAGCGCCGTCACTTCGGCATCCATCCTCCCCGCATCGTCAGGCTTCTCTCGGGCGGCCTCGCCGAGGATCGCTATCGCCCGGGCGGCGAGCACCCGTGACTCTTCGCTGCCTTCGGCCGTATCGATGCTGTTGGCGAGATCGAGCATAGCCACCGCCAGCGGCACCTGAAATGCGGGGGCCGTCAGCGAACGCTGCTCCAGGGCGGCAATCGCCTGCCGTGCCGAGGCCTGTGAGTCGTCGATTCGCCCCACCTGGTAGAGATAGTGCCGCTGCTTCTCGAGCGCGACGACGCGGCGATTGAAGATGGCGTCGTCGTCGGGCGTCAATCGCTCCATCTCGTCGAGCGTCTCGAGAATTGCCTCGACGCATTCGAGCGCATCGTCGGGCCTATGCACCCGGTTGAAGAGCTCGGCAACCCGGTCGAGACCGTCGGCCCGAAAGGCGAGACCGTCCGCTGCATCCGGCTCGAGCGGCCAGTGGCGAAACTCATCACGGATCGAGCGGAGAAATGCGCGGTCGCCTTCCCCGAGCGCCGGGCCGCGGAGCAGCATGGCCTCGATCGTGTCGTCGGTGAGGCGGTTGAGCGATGTGCGGGCGTGCTCGCGGGCGGCGCGTGTCGCATCACGGCTAGCGGCGGCGACACCCCGGGCCGCCGAGAGGTTTACCACATGGAAGACGCTGCCGCCGATTCCCGCCACTGCGAGTAGGCCGCCCAGCACCGCGGCCGTCGCCAGTGCCGGCCTCCGGCGGACCCACGCCCGCAGACGCGATTGTGGACCCGCTGGTCGGGCGGCGATCGGTCGGGATACGAGGAATCGGGAGAGGTCTTCGGCCATGGCCGTCGCCGAACGATACCGATGATGCGGATCGTAGCGCAGGCAGGTCTCAACGATCGTGCGAAGGTCGGCGGGCACCCCCGGAGCGAGCGTCGCCAGTGCCGGGGAATCGGCGCGTGCCGCTCGGCGGAGCGATTCGCCCGGCGTCGGCGCGTCGTAGGGCGGCCGGCCCGCGAGCATGCAATAGAGCACCCCGCCGAGACCATGGATGTCGGTCGCGGGGCCGACGGCACCCAGAGCTGGCTCGAGTCCCGTCTGTTCGGGGGCCATGAAGCAAGGGGTGCCCAGCGCCGCGGTCGTATGCGTGAAGCCGACGCCGGGATCATCCGGCCGCGCCAGTCCGAAATCGACCAGCTTCGGCACCTCGGCAGGCCGTGGCTCGCTCCCGGCGGCCAGCAGGACGTTGTCTGGCTTGATGTCGCGATGCACGATGCCGACCGCATGAACTGCCGCGACCGCCTCCGCCAGGCACAGAGCAATCCGCGCCGCCTCCCGCGGGGAGAGGACGCCCTCGCGCAGCCGTCGATGGAGCGTGTGGCCATCGATCCATTCCATGACGATGTAGGGCACGCCGTCGCTCACGCCGGCCGTATGGATTCGCACGATGTTGGGGTGATCGAGTTGGGCAAGCGCCCGCGCCTCGCGTTCGAACCGTGCACGCGACGATGCAGAAAAGCTGCCCGAGCCGGCGAGCACCTTCACGGCGACTGGCCGGTCGAGCCGCGTATCGCGGCCCCGGTAGACTGCGCCCATCCCGCCGCGACCCGCGAACACGAGTTCTGTGACATCCGGAATCACAGGAGGCGGGGGCAACTCATGGCTTCCCGTGATCCGCTCCCGAAGGTTTCGCGTGGCCTGTCCCTCGCGCGGGCGGCCATCGGAGAGTGTTGCGAGGCTCCATTCGGACGCAATTGCCGCGAAGGTTTGTCCGCATGCCTGACAATCGTCGAGATGCCCGAAGAGCGCCGGTCGCTCGGCCGCTTCGATCCGCTCTTCGAGCAGCCGTTGCAGGGTATCACGGTCGGGGCATCGATGCATGGATGGCGGAGGCGCGGTCACGTTGCTCTCTCCGCGTCGGTGGCAGTGATGGGCGAATCGTGGTCGAGCCGCGCGACGGTGTCGCGAATCATCCGCTGCACCTTCTTCCGAGCGACATAGGCCGTGTTGACCTGCATGCCGAGCCGATCGGCCACCTCGGCACCGCTGCGGTGCTCAAGCGCGAGCATCTGAAAGGCCGCCCAGGTGTGCGGTTCGACCCGCTGCTCCACCTCCTGCATCGCCGTGGCGAGGAGTTCGGTGTCGTAGGCACGTTCGAGCCGGGCGACGAGGTCCTCGCGGGCCGGCAGGTCGTCGAGGAGTCGGCCGACCGGCCCACCGGATGCGAGTTGCGGCCGACGCTTGGCCTGATCCGCCCAGTCGCAGACCGACGTGAGCACCACACGCCGCAGGTAGCCGCGAAACGTCTTGGACGGGTCGTATCGGAACGACGCAGCCTGCCTCCACACCTTGACCAGCACGTCCTGCGACACGTCGTGCGCGTCGGCGTCCTGCAGCCCATGGGCCCGGCACCAGTGGATCACGTGGGGGCCGTAGATCCGGACGAAATCCGGCCATGCCGAAACATCGGCGCCGGTCCCCGCATCGCCCAGCCGAGCCATGAGACTCACGCGCGTCGTCTGCGGGCCGTTCATTGCGGATCGTGGCCGGTACTGGGCCCGTGGGTGAGCGTGAGGGACAACTCGTTGTGACCGGGTCGGATGGTGGCCGACAGCCCGGACGTCGCCGAATCATTGTATCGCGCCGGGAGCAGCGACCTCCCCGCCATGCTCGCGGGGAATCCGGCGGTGGCGGGAGGGCCGCGTCGCTGCGACTGTTGAGCCGGGCCGCTGGCAGGCTCCTCTCGCGAAAATACCGCGATGCGTTGGTGGCCGACCGGAACACCGTCGTTTGAGCGATGGGTCGTCACCTCGATGATGCGGCCGTCGAGAATTCTCGCGGTGGCCGGCCTGCGGCCGGTCGCTTCGAACGTGAGCGTGCCCCGCGCGAGTGGCTCGCCGTCGAGCGTGACGGTGCCCGACACCTTGGCAAGCGCGGGTGCTCGTGGGCCGCACCCGGCCAGCATGGCGGCCAAAGTGGTGGCAAGGCCCCCAATCGTCGCGGCCATCGCTCGCCGACGGCATGCCTCGGACCTCGTCATGCTCGTGATGCTCGTCATGGCATGTCTGTTCACGGTGTCCTGCCGCGTGAGCATCATGGATCGACGGCGACCTCACCCCCGGCCCGGGATGCCAAGCCGCGGTAGACCGTGCCGTCGATGGTGTCGTCGATGAACCGCACGGCGGCATCGCATGTGGCAAACACCGCCCCGCCCGGGTGGAAGCTACGAAACCCGACCGACTCGTCCCACCGCGGGTTGTCGATCGTCGGCAGATCAGCCGCCAGCGAGTCGTTCATGTGGTTGATGGGATGCGCGGTGGTGGCGAAGCACTGGCTGGCGAAGTTCTGCGTGATGCAGAGGGCGCCGACGCACTCCCCGGCCAGCAATGTCTTCGAAAGCCCGTCGGTGACGTCCTGAAACCGCGCCGACCAGCCGGTGCGGCTGATCACGCCGCGGGCCAACGGACTGCCGGAGGGCACGTTACCGAAGGGGGGCATGGCGCCTGGGCCGCTGAGATTCGTATGGTCGCCGATGTTGGCCGCGTAATCGGCCTGGGAGAGAATCCAGTCGGGGCCCGCGAAGTTCTCCTCCTCGAGCATCAGGCGGGCGAACGGGTTCGACGGGCAGAGCACGGCCGAATAGGGCTCGCGAAGGAGTGCGTAGTTGTCACCGTCCCAGGAGTCGATCGTGAAGTTGAGCCGCGTAAAGAGCGACATGTCGTCGAGCTGCGGGAGAATCTTGGGGAGCCAGCCCCACCGCTGGGCCTGATCGGGCCGGCCGTAGTGCTCGCTGGTGGGAAGCTGCTTGCGGGCGTCGTGGAAGGTCTGCATGGCCAGCCCGATCTGTCGCAGGCTGTTCTGGCAGGCCGTTCGCCGCCCGGCCTCGCGGGCCGCCCCGATGGCGGGCAGCACGAGGCCGACAAGCAGCGCGATGATCACGACGACCACCAGCAGCTCGACGATCGTAAAAGCCTTTCGCATCGTGCGAGGTCCGTACGTTTCTGCTGCCGGTGAATCTGGCCAAAGGTCCGCCCTGAGACGGGCGACCATCACCGCAAAAGGGTACTCCCTGGCCACGGCTCGCTGCAACGTACTCGGGCCTCATGCTCATCACAAAACATCGGCTCGTACCCGAAACCGGGTATTTTCCGCGGGCGTGCGGGGCGACTAATCTCCCCAGGTTACGGATAGCCGCGATCGTCGCTACCAAGGGGCAGAATTGTGACAAAACGCAAGAGCTTTAAGAGACGCATGCCGCCCGCCAAGGGACCGCGCTGGATGGGGCGAAAGCCTGCGACCGATAGTGACATGCCCCCATGAATGACGCCAGTTTCTAAGTTAGGTTTTTGCCCTCCAACAGACCAGCCCTGTGCGGTTGCCGAGGCGTAGCCGAGGCGACCGCACAGGGCTGCCGCGCCTCGGGAGCCGGGGGGCGATACCCCAGCGCACTGTGCGGCCGGACAGTGTTGTAGTGCTGCCTCCATCTCTCGATGAGCACCTTGGCCTCGAGCAGCGTGTCGAACGCTTCCCGTGCCAGCAGCTCGTCTCGGAGCAAGACGAAAGAAGCTCTCCACATAGCCGTTCTCCCACGGTGACCCCGGCTCGATGAATAACGTCTTCACGCCAACTCGCCCCAACCACTCCCGTACGCGCTTGGCGGTGAACTCGGCTCCGTTGTCGCTACGGATGTGTTCCGGCACACCCCTGTGGACGAACAGATCGCTCAGCCGCTCCAGCACGTCCTCACTCGTGAGCCTCTTGGCGACATCGATCGCCAAGCACTCCCGAGTGAACTCGTCCATGACTGCCAGCCGTCAGCATCCGGATCGGGCGACC
>CAMCQY010000158.1 GCA_945877135.1 Candidatus Kuenenia stuttgartensis | reverse complement strand
GCTCAGGAGGCGGGCATGGCGACGCTGCTCATGCAGGCGACCGACCTTGTCAGGGAGGGACGCACAAGCCCGTCGGAGTTGCGGAGAGTGCTGGGTTCAACAACCCGCGCGTAGGACGGAGTCTGCTCGGGGTGGAGCACCGCCGGACGTCCCGAGCGACACAACTCAAACACCGACCTCTCCGCAGACGTCGTTGCCAATCGCACGAACACGTTTGACTTTCGGCTCCAATTTTCGGTCGGGAAGCAGTAGCCGAGGCTTTGCTAACTCCTCAGCGGGGCTTCGCGTCATCAGCCAGGCCGAACTGTCATCTCTCGGATGTTCAGGCCCGCTGAAGCAACTCGACGGCGTTCACATGGATCAGACTGCAGTGGACGACGCGATCCTCGTCGGGATAGGTGATCACCACCTTCGACTTCGTAATTGCCACGCACTCCGGGTGCAGGATCTCGTGGGCCTCGCCGTTCGAGAGCCGAATGACAAAGGGCTCAAACGGTGCACGTCGAATGAACTCGCGAATCGACTCCATCGTCATGGCGACATCCTTACGGCGACCGCTTTTTAAACTGAACATCTGTTCATTATACAGAGGAGACTGGCGGTCGTCAACCGTTTGGACTGCCCTTGATCCCTGCCAGTCGGCCGTGCCAACCTATTTATTGGCGCGGCGGCGGCTGATCGGCTCTATTGATCGGCATGATCAAAACCAACTGCTCGCTGTGGCTGTTGCCTTGCCTCATTGCCAGCGTGATGCTGGCGGCTGATCCGGTCGCCCCTGTGCCAACGGCTGGCCAGGCAGACACCTCGCCGATCCCGGCCGACCGGCTGGGAGTGCGAGCGGCCAATGGCGACAGCACTCCTTTTGCTGATCTGCTTGGCTCCGAGGGCCGGGCGGTCTGTTTTGCATTTCTCCATCCCGCCTGCCCGCTCTCACAGGAATACGGCCCCGTCTTGGGTGAACTTGCGGCTCAGTATGCCGACAAGGGCATTCGCTTCGTAGGCGTGGTCTGCGAGTACGACAAAGCCGCCGAGATCGAGGACTACCGCAAGGCATACAGCATCCCGTTTCCAATCTATCCAGACGCCGACTTCCGCCTGGCGGAGGCCCTCGACGCGACGATCACGCCCGAGGTGGTGCTCGTCGACCGCGATCGCAGCATTCGCTATGCGGGTCGGATCGACGACCGCTACAAGGTCCGCGGCGTGATGTCGCCTGGCGATCCCCACGACGACCTGCGGGCGGCGATCCTCGATCTCGTCGCCGGCCGCCCGATCCGCATGCCTCGAACCCAGGCCGTGGGCTGCCCGCTCGATCGACCGGAGCGGCCGGCACCGCCCGCCGATCCCACCCAGGCAGGCGTCACCTACTACCGGGACGTGCTGCCCTTCCTCCATACCCAATGCCAGCGGTGTCACAGCCCCGGCCAGGCCGGGCCATTCAGCCTGCTTTCCTATGACGATGCCGTTGAATGGATCGACATCGGACTCGAGGAGATCGACGCGCGGCGGATGCCACCGGCGCAGATCGAGAGCGACTTCGATTTCGCGGGGCCGAAAGCGCCCACCGCGGCAGAAATCGCCATGCTGCGGGAGTGGGTGGCGGCCGGCAAGCCGGAAGGCAACGCCGCCGATGCGCCGCAGCTCCTGCCACTCCCCGACTCCGCGGTCTTTCAGGAGGATCTCGGCCCCCCGGACATCATCCTCGAGCAGCCCGAGCCGACGCAACTCGGCTCCCACGGGAACGACGTCTACCGCAACATCGTGTTTCCGCTCAGGCGTGCGGAGGATCTGCGGCTCCGTGCGATTCAGTTTCTGCCCGGCAATCGGAAGATCGTGCACCACGCGCTGCTCGGCCACCTGCCGCGGGAGATAGCAGCGGAGGCCATCCGGGAGCATGGCGGCCGCGACGGCTTCGACCATCCCGACGACCGGGCAGGAGGCTTTCAGGATTCGCACGGCATCGGGTTTCGAGTACCGCCCGTTCGCAACGACGGGCAGCCGCGGGCCTCGTTTGTCGGCGGTTACGTGCCGGGGGTGCGGGCGTTGGTCGCCCCCGCCGATGCGGCGGTCGTGATTCCGGCGGGCTGCGACATCACGGTTCAGGTGCACTATGTCCGCACCGGAAAGCTCGAGACCGATTCGAGCCTGGTCGGGATCTGGCTCGAGAAGCAGCCGCCACGCAACGTAACGAACATGATCTACCTTTCCGGTGATTTTGTGGTGGTGCCGCCGGGCGTCACCGACTTCCGCGTCAAGGGCAGCTACACCCTTCCCGAGGATGCGGATTTCGTGGGTGTCGTCCCCCACACGCACCAGCTCGCTCGCTGGGTCGAAATCAGAGTCACGCTGCCGGGCGAAAAGCAGCCGCAACTGCTCCTGCGGGTGCCCCAGTGGGATTACAACTGGCAGTCACCCTACAACCTCAAGCAACCCCGCCGCTTCCCGGCCGGCACGCGATTCGAGGCGGAGGTTTCCTTCGACAACTCAGCCGCCAACCCGCGAAACCCGTTCAATCCGCCTCAGAATGTCTGGCACAACGAGACGATCCACGACGAGATGCTGCTGCCGATGTTCACGTTTGCCTCCGAGAAGCCGCTCGATGCCAAGGGCGACTCGTTCAAAAAGTTCTACGCGACGCTCGTGCGGTCGCGGTTGGTCCGGAGGCTGGTGGACCACCGTTTCAAGTATGCCGCCGATCCAAAGGGCAACGTCGTGCTTTCGCCCGACTACGACCCCGACGACCACCGATACTAACGGGCCGGATGATCCGTGGGGAAATCGCGTGGCCCATTGAGCAGGCTGCCGATCGCTGTGTATCGCACACACCAGCGGTAGCTCGCGAGCAAGAGCGGCGTCACCGTCGCGAGGATGAGGACAAACTTCCCTTCCGCAGGCAGCGGCCACAGCCGGATGAGCCACTGCGCTGCCATCACCAGCGGCACATGGACGAGATACATCCAATACGACGCGTCGGCCATCCAGGTCACGGCTGGGAGGGGATGCGGGAACAGACGGCAGACCAGGCCAATGAGCCCCAGCGACATCGTCCACGCGTAGGCGGGCTGGAGGATGGTGGCGAGCCCGCGGTCGTTCATCGTCGCGATGCCGGCCACGAAGAGCACCGCCGCAGCCGGCAGGAGGAACTTCCAGTACCGGCCGAGCCGGATATCGATCCCCTCCGCCGCAGCCGTGGCAACGCCGAAAAAAAAGAAACAGGCGTAATACGCGAGCACGTGCGGCTTGGGCAGGATTCCGAACGAGGTGTCGGGGCCGTAGAACCCCGCCAGCGACATGCCCATCACAGCCTGCGGCAGGCATGAAAGAGCCACGAGCACAAACCTCCCGCGGCCCGACGGCAGGAGGCCTGTCGTGGCGAGGATCGCGAAGATCGCGACGAGCCAGCAGAGAAACCACAGAAACCAGAGATGGTCGAAAAGATTCGTCTGGACGAGGTGGATCGACCACGAGCCGACGTGCAGCCGCAGCCACTCCGCCGACACGAACTTCAACCAGCCGAGTGTCATCCGGTCGAGCGGGCCGCCGAACGTGCCCTCCGCGTTCGGACCCGTGGGGAGGAATTCGCGGAGCCGCTCGCGTCCCCGCAGGATGTCGTCCACGCCGAGCGTCTTCAGGCCGACGAGCGGCGCGGACTCGGAGGCGACGTCGGCGGACAAGGCCATGAGTGCCACCGGCAGCCGACCGACGACGTTTCGAGCCAGCGGGTCCGCCCCCCGCTCGAGGAGCACTCGGCCGACCGCATCCCGGCCGAAGAAGGCGACGGCATGGAGCGGTGTGTTGCCGCTGCTATCCCGTTCATTGACGTCGGCACCGGCATCGAGCACCGCGGCCACGATTGCCGGATCGCCCTCGAGCGTGGCCCAGGCAAGCGGCGTGCGGCCGTAGAAATCGTCGCGTGCCGTGACGGCCCCCTTCTCGGCGAGCCGCTGGCGCACGGCAGCCTCTTCGCCAGAGAGGATCTCTGCGACGGCAGGCTGCGGGCGGATCGTCCGCTGGGCAAACCCCTTGATCGCCATGTCGAGCGGCACGATCGTCGCGACTGCGATCGCGAGCGGTAGGAGAATCCGCGCGCATCGCTGCTCGAGCAGGCTCCTGAGCCCGCGGCGACGGAAGACGAGCATCGTGAAAACGCCGCTGAGCAGGAAAAAGAGCGGCATTCGAAAGCCATGCACCGCCACCAGGAAGAGCGGCAGCAGATCGCTGCGGTGCGTGTCGTGCACGGGCCACGGAAAGGCGAAAAAGCTCAGCGAGGCGTGCAACGCAATCCCCAGCAGCATGGCGAAGCTGCGCAGGGCGTCGAGATCGGTGCGTCGCTGCGACATGGAGATCGGCCATCGGACGGCGTGGGACAGGTTTCGGAGCCCGATGGTATCTTGCTCGATTTCCGTTGCCCACAGCTAGAATTTCGTTTCCCATCCTGGTGGAGCGTTTCCCATCCTGATGAAACGACGATCCGCCCGCCCGCCGATCTCCAATCACCTATGAAGCACCCCGCACAGACAGGCCTCTCGGTCGTTGCCAACACCATGACCGTGGAGGTGCCCGATGCCCGAGACCGGCGGGAGCGGAAGAGAATTCTCAAGGATGTCAACTTCCGGATCGAGCCGGGCGAGTTCGTCTGCGTGCTCGGCCCCAGCGGGTCGGGCAAGACAACGCTCGTGCGAGCGATGCTGGGCGAACGGGAGATTGCGGCCGGCCGGCTGCTCGTGGGTGGGCACGACGTGTTTGGTGAAGCCGACGCCCTCCGCGGCTCGATCGGGTACGTGCCCCAGAGGGACGTCAATCCAGAAGCCCTGCCGGTTGAGCGGGCGCTCCATTATGCAGCGGAGGTGCGACTTCCTGCAGAGGCGTCGACCGCGGAACGACAGGCCGCAATCGATCGTGTCGTCACCGATGTCGGCCTCGACAGCGTGCGGCACGAGACGATTGGCGCGCTCTCCGGAGGCGAAGTGAAGCGGGCGAGCCTGGCAGCCGAAATGCTCGCCTCGCCAGGCCTGCTCGTGATCGACGAGGCGACCTCCAGCCTCGATCCGGCCACGGAGGCCCGGATCATGAAACTCTTGGCCGAACGTGCCCAGGCGGGCACGACGGTGATCGCGGTCACGCACCATGTCGACAACGTCCACCGGGCCGACAAGGTTCTCATTCTCGGACACGGCGAGGTGGTCTGGTTCGGTTCCCGCGTGGAGGCCATCGCGCACTTTGGTGTGCAGCGACTCGCCGATGTCTACGTTGCCATCGAGGACCAGCCGCCCGGCTTCTGGTCGGCCCGCTGGCGGGAGCGACAGACAGCAGACCGCCGCATGAGAGAGTCCCAGCAGATCGGCGGTGAGGCCACTGACGCCACCGCAGAACGGGTGGCGTCCCTCGCCGCGGTCTCGATTCCCGGCTTCGCTCGACAGTTCGCCACGTTCTTCTACCGTGAGCTCGAGACCGCCGTGCGCGACCGCGTGGGTCTCCGGATGGGCTTGCTCTTGCCGCTCGCACTCGCGGCGGTCGTGCTCGCCGGCTTTTACGCAACGCGTTTCCAGAATCCGCTCATGCTGACGCGGTTCCTCGACCCTGGCGAGAAGAGCGTGCTGGCCGACGTCTGGGGGGAGGTCTCCCAGGCGATCGCCACCGACTCGGTCTCCGAGCAGGACGCCAGCATTCCCGGTCAGATCCGCGTGTTTCTCGACAGCCAGCCAAAGATGCTCGCCCATCTGCGCGATCCGTCCACCGAGAGGCTCGTCCGCGACGCCCTGACAGACACAGTCCCCGTCGCGCCGGATCACGAAATCATCGACCCAGGCGGCACGTTCAAGTGGCTCTCGCTGATGAGCATCTGCATGGTGATTCTGGGATTCGTGAGCGGATTCCGGGAGATCGTCAAGGAGCGGCCGATGCTCGACTTGGAGCGACGGCACGGCCTGCTGTTCGTCGCCTACGTGATCGCCAAGGTCGCGGCGCTGGCCGTGGTGCTCGCGATCCAGATCGCGATCTTCAGCGCCACCGTCGAGCTGGGGTTCGCGCTTCGCGAGGCATTCGGCGGCGATGCGCCTGCCGTGATCTACCGGCGCGGCGCGGTCGTCTCCGCCAGTTACAACTGGCTCGCGGCAGTGGCCTGCGCAACCATGGGGCTCGTCGTTTCCGCCTGCGTCCGCTCGACCGACAAGGGAGTGCTGGCGGTGCCGCTCTTGATCACCCCCCAGATCCTGCTCGGAGCCACGATCCTTCCGATCAAGGGCGGCGTGCTCAAAGTCCTCGCGATGCTCTTCTCGCCGCTCTACTGGGCCCATCGCGGCTGTCGGAGCGAGGGCCAAGGGGTGCCTGAGTTCTGGAAGAATCTCGGCGACTACGACCCGTCGCTCTGGATCCCATACGCCGCGCTCGCCGCCCAGATCTTCGTGGCGACGCTCGCCACGATCCTCGTGCTCCGCTGGCAGGAGCGGGCAAGCCGGGGCCGCAATCGCGCCATCCGATGAGACGGCTGTGGGGCTGCGTCCCCTCAGCGAGCACACGCTGGTAGGATGAGCGTCTCAGCGGCTCGCAACGGTGGAGAGACGGCTTCAGGGACTCGATCTTATGAGTGGAATCGTCCGGACGGCGATCGGGATCTCATTCCTGGTGGCGACGACGGGGCTGTGCCTTGGCGACCCTCCCGCCCCGGCAATGCTCGTCTACGAGGAAAACTTCAACAGTTATGCCGATGGCGAACAGCCGTCGTCCATCTACGAGGTGCAGGACAAGCAGCTCGATTCCGGTGAAACGATCGGGGGCCGCTATGCCGTCAACAACGGCAATCGGCACATGCTCGTCGCGACCAAGGTCGCTGATTTCGACCTCACGTTCACCGTCCAGCCGCACCGCAGGGCCTTGCGTTCGCCGACCATGAACGTCGAGTTCCGAACCGACCCAAATGGGCTCCGGGGTTACCGTATCTCCCTCTGGATGGGCACCTACAATCGCGTCGATCTGGCCTTCTGGGACAACACTGTGTCTCCGCCAATCATGCAGAAACTGGCCTCGCCGCAGCTTCCCGAGTTCAAACTGCCCGTCGCCGAGCCCATCCGGTTCCGCTTGAGCGTGCATGACCGCGATATCGAGTTCAGCCGCAACGAGCAGCCGCTCCTAAAATTCACCGACCCGAATCCAGCCTCACGGGCTCCTGCTTCAGGCAACATCACCTTCTCCAGCTTCCCGGCCACCTGGGTTCCAGAGGACGTCGCGCCACTCTTTTTCGACGATATTCGGCTGGAATCGCCCGATCGCGGCGCAGCCATCCGGACACTCTTCCAGAAGCGATACGACATTCCCCAGAATCTGCGGGCCGTCAGTGTGCCGACCCATCATGAGCTTCAGATCGCCGAGGTCACTGGCACTGGGCTTGATGACCTGCGCACCGATGCGCCCGGAGGACGCATCTTTCGCGTGACCGGCGGCGTGCAGTTTCCGGTGCTCGAAGGTCTTAAGGCACGGGCCACCGCCGCCCTCACGCCCTATATCCGGCTCGAGCGGCCCACCGGCAGCGTGATCCT
>CAMCQY010000157.1 GCA_945877135.1 Candidatus Kuenenia stuttgartensis | reverse complement strand
CTCCCTTCCTATCGGCGTGGGCTGATCGGAAGCAGCGGCACAAAACCGCCCTGCTGGCGAGCGTGGCCGCCGGCAGCCTGGCGCTGCTCGCGCTCGGCGGTGTGCCGCCCGCGGCAAAGCTGGCGGTGGCCGCGAGCATCATTATCGCTGTCGTTGGCTTCGACATGGCGGCGATTTTCACAGGCAGCCTGCTGCCCCGGATCGCCTCAGGGCGGGAGGCCGACCGACTCTCTGCCGGTGGCTTCGCCGCGGGCTATGCCGGTGGCGCGGTCGCACTGCTGATCGCCACGGCGGTCGTCGCAGCGCACGATCGCCTGGGACTGACGGCGTCAGAGGCTCTGCGGGTGGCCTTTGTCTTCACCGGCTGCTGGTGGCTCCTGTTTTCGCTGCCGGCCGCTTGGGCCCGATTTGGCGCCGACGGGAGAGCCGATGGTGACGGGGCGGAAGTGCACGCGAGTTCTTCGGCTGGAGAACTGCTCGCCTTCGCGCGGTCGCTGGCGGGGACGACTGACGCTCGTGAGAGCGGCGAGGTGGGCCGCTCGCTGGGCCGGGTGCTGCTGGGCTGCGTGCTCGTGCTGGGCGCGGTGCAGACGGCGATCGCGCAGTTTTCGAGCGTCGCCCTCGAGGAGTTTCACCTCGAGGGGACGGCACTGGTCTGGCTTGTGCTTCTGGTGCAGGCGGTGGCACTGCCCGGGGCGCTCTTCATCGGCTGGCTGTCGTCGCGCTGGAATCGCGATGGTGCGATGGCCGTGTGTCTGCTCGGCTGGATGGTCGTGCTCGCGCTGGCATGTCTGGTGCAGACGCCCACGCAGCTCCATTGGCTTGCAGCGCTTTTGGCGCTTGTGCTGGGTGGCGTGCAGAGCGTGATCCGTGCGCTCGTGGCCGAAATGGCACCCCGCGGTCGCTTTGGCGCCACATTCGGACTCATGCAGGTCGGTACCAAGCTCTCCGGGTTCGTGGCCAGCCTGGTGTTTGGGGCGGTGCTCGCGATGTCGGGACATCCGCGGGCCGGGCTCATCACGCTGCTCGTGCAGATCGCCGCCGGTTGGTGGTTTCTCAGGCGGCAGAGCGTCGAGCGGCCCAATCCGCCGGTGGCGGTGAAAGCCTCCGACTCGAAGCGAGGATACGCTGACTCGCTTCGGCTTCCCCCGACCCCCGGCTCCCCCGGCGAACTCCAGTGAACTCCAGTGAACCTAGATACTTCCTACAGGAGCTCGCTTGCCAGGTCGGCGAGTGCCGAGCGCTCTCCCTTCTCGAGCGTCACATGGGCGTAGAGTGGCTGGCCCATCATGCGATGGATCAGGTAGCTCAGGCCGTTGGAGAGGGCGTCGAGATAGGGCTGGTCGATCTGGGCCACGTCGCCGGTGAAGACGATCTTCGTCCCCTCGCCGGCCCGCGTGATGATCGTCTTCACCTCATGGGGCGTAAGGTTCTGTGCCTCGTCGATAATGAAGAACATCCGCTGCAGGGAGCGGCCGCGGATGTAGGCCAGCGGCGTGATCATCAGCTTCTCCGACTCACGCATCTCCAGGATTTTGTGGGCGGCCTGCGAGTCTTCGCCACACTGGTGGCGGATCACCGTGAGGTTGTCGTAGAGCGGCTGCATGTAGGGGTCGAGCTTGTCGCCGATGTCGCCCGGTAGGAAGCCGAGGTCGCGGTTGGACAGCGGCACCACCGGACGGGCCAGCATAATCTGCCGGTAGCGCTGCCGGCATTCGAGGGCGGCGGCCAGCGCGAGGAGCGTCTTGCCGGTGCCGGCGGTGCCGGAAAGGGTGACGAGCTTGATGTCGTCGTCCATCAGGGCCTGGAGGGCGAACGACTGTTCGGCATTCCGCGGGCTGATGCCATAGCAGGTCTGCTTCTCGATGCGGACGAACGAAGCATCGGCGCGGCGGTAGGTCGCCAACGCCGACTTGCTGCCGTTGCGGAGCACGAAGTTCTCGTTGGCCCGCGGCGGCTCTTCGATCGGCAGATCGGCGGCGGGCAGCCTGCCACCTTGCGCGTAGAGCCGGTTGATGACCTCGGAGTCGATCCCCTCGATCGTCCGCTTGCCGGTGTAGAGCGTGTCGAAGCCCTGGACCTTGTCGGAGGTGTAGTCTTGGGCGCGGAGGCCGAGCGACTTGGCCTTCATCCGCAAATTGGTGTCCTTCGAGACGAGGATCACGGGCCGCGGCGCCGACTGCTGCTGGAGGCCGAGGGTCGCCCGCAGGATGCGATGGTCGGGCGTGTCTTGCAGAAAGGATTCGTGCAGCCGGCTGTCAGGCCCGCCCCCCAGCACCACGCGGATCGAACCCAGCCCCTGCCCCAGCGGGCTGCCCTCGGCGGAGAGCACGTCGCCGGTGAGCGCATCGAGGCGGCGGAGAAACTCGCGGGCCTGGAAGTGGATGTCTTCGTTGCCGCGTTTGAACTGGTCGAGTTCCTCGAGCACCGTGATCGGAATCGCGATGTCGTTCTCCTCAAAATTGCGGATGCAGCCGCTGTCGTGGAGGATGACGTTGGTGTCGAGAACGAAGAGCTTGGGCAGTGAGTCCTTCATGCAGGCAAAGCCTCCCGAGGGCCATCCGTGACCAGAGTCAACGGGAGGAAATGTACCCTGTTGGCCGCGTCTGCGCGGATGCCGGTTTTCGGCCTCATTCGCCGATTTGGGCAGGCACATCGATTTCACACAATCGAAGGCCGAGGCGGCGAATGGCTTGACCGCCACGGCCGCTCAGGCGGGAAAGCCGCGTTTCCGCATCAGGGCCCCGATACGAGCGTCGCGGCCGCGGAATGCCCGGTAGCCTTCGGCCGGATCGATCGTGTTGCCGACGCTAAAGACATGGTCGTAAAGTCGTTTGGCCACCGCCTCGTCCCACGGACCGCCCGCCTCGGTAAACGCCTCCCAGGCGTCGGCCGTGAGTGTGTCGGCCCAGAGGTAGCTGTAGTAGCCGGCCGAGTAGCCGTCGCCGGAAAAGATGTGGCCGAACTGCGGCGTGCGATGCCGCATCACGATCTCGTCGGGCATGCCAAGATCGTGGAGCGTGTCGCGTTCGAACCTCGCCGGATCGAGTGGTGCAGCGCCCGCCACCTCGAGCTTCAAGAGGTGGAGTTTCATGTCGATCAGCGCGCTGGCGAGAAACTCGACCGTCTTGAAGCCCTCGTTGAACGTGGCGGCGTGCTCGATCTTCGCCGCGAGTTCCCGCGGAATTGGCCGGCCGGTCTCGTGGTGCAACGCAAAGCGATCGAGGACCTCCGGCGTGGAGAGCCAGTGCTCCAGCACTTGCGATGGGAACTCCACGTAGTCGCGGGCCACATTCGTACCGGAGACGGAGGGATAGCGGACGTGGGAACAGAGGCCGTGCAACGCGTGGCCAAACTCGTGGAACAGCGTCGTGGCATCGTCCCAGCTGATGAGCACGGGTTCGCCCGCCGGAGGCTTCGTGAAGTTGCAGTTGTTGGAGACGATCGCGGGCACGGCCTCATCGAACCGCTCCTGCAGCCGGTAGGCACTCATCCAGGCGCCCGACTGCTTTCCCGTTCGGGCGAATGGGTCGAAGTACCACAGCCCCACTACCGCGCCGGCCGAGTCGCGAACCTCCCAGACCCGCACGTCGGGATGGTAGACGGGAACCGTCTGCGGATCGGCGGGTTGGAACTCGAGGCCGAACAGTGTCCGGGCCGTAAAGAACATCGCCTCGCGGAGGTTGTCGAGTTGCAGGTAGGGGGTGATCTCGCTCTCGTCGAGGTCGTACTTCGCCCGGCGGACCTTCTCGGCGTAGAAGCGGTAGTCCCACGGGGCGATTCTGATCCCTGCCCCCTCCGCATCGGCAATGGCCTGCATGTCGGCCACCTCCTCGCGGACTCTTACCACGGCGGGCTTCCAGACAGCCTCCATCAGCTCCATGGCGCGTTCGGGCGTCTTGGCCATCGAGTCTTCCAGCCGCCAGTGGGCGTGGGTGGGGTGGCCGAGCAGGTGCGCACGGCGGGCCCGCAGCGCGAGGATCGCGGCGACCGTGGCGTGATTGTCGGTGGCACCGCCGCTTGCGCCGCGATCGACGAACATCCGCCAGACCCGCTCCCGCGCATCGCGGCACTCGGCATAGGTGAGAAAGGGCTCGACGCTCGATCGCGTGTTGGGGATGGCCCATTGGCCCTTCTGACCACGCGCCTCGGCGGCTTCGGCGGCGGCCCCGCGTAGGCTCTCCGACAGGCCGGCCAGATCGGTGGCATCGTCGAGCAAGATGGCCCCGTCGTTTTCGTCGCGGAGCAGGTTTTGACTGAAGGTCGTGGCCAGCGTCGCCAGTTCTTGGTTGAGCGACGATAGCTCCGCCTTGGCGGCGGCATCGAGCCGCGCGCCGTGGCGGACAAAATGGGTGTAGGTGAGCCAGACGACCCGCTGCTGCTCGGGCGATAGAGATGCCTGCCTCTGTGCCTCGTAGACGGCGGCGACCCTGGCGAAGAGCCGGTCGTTCTGAGTGATCTGGTCGCTGCAGGCGGCGAGCCGCGGCGCCATCGTCCGTTCGACATCCTGCACGGCGTCGTCGCTGAGGGCTGAGCCATAGACGCCGTAGATCGCCTCCACGCGGCTGAGCATCCGACCGGAGCGTTCGAGCGGGAGAATCGTGTTGTCGAACGTGGGTGGACTCGTGTCGGCGGCGATCCGGTCAATCGCCGCAAGCTGGTCGGCCATCCCGGCCTCGAGCGCGGGTCCGAGGTCTTCGATCCGCGCTCTATCGAACGGCGGCACGCCGCCATACGGGCCGGTCCAGACTGCGGTCAGCGGGTTTTGTTTGCCCGTGGTTTCGTGGTGCGGCATGTCGGGCATGTCAGGACAGCCCCAGCACGTCGCGCATCGAATAAAGACCGGCGGGCTTGCCAATCAAAAATGACGCCGCGGCGAGGGCTCCGCTGGCGTAACAGTCGCGGCTGGTGGCGCGGACATTGACCGAGAGCGCCTCCCCTTCAAGACCGAAGAGGATCGTGTGCTCGCCGGGGTTGTCGCCGGCACGCACGGCGTGGTAGCCGATCTCGTCGGCGGGCCTGGCGCCTGGCCGGCCCTCGCGGCCGTGGGCCACGCGGGTGAATCCAAAGGCATCCTGGACGATCTGCCCAAACTTGAGCGCCGTGCCGCTCGGGGAATCCTCCTTGTGCCGATGATGGCATTCGATGATCTCGACGTCGCTTCGGCTGCCCACCCGCTTGAGCAGGTTGCTGGCGCGGCCGACCAGGTCCATTGCGATGTTCACCGCGAGGCTCATGCTCGGCGACTGGAGCACCGCGATCGTTCGCGCGGCATCCTCGATCGCCCGTCGATCGGCGGCCTCGAGCCCCGTCGTGGCCACGACCAGCGGCACGCCTGCCCGCACGCAGGCACCCGCGATGCCGGCAACGGCCCCGGGGAGCGAAAAATCGATCGCCACGTCGGCCGGGCAGGTCCAGGTTTCGCTGACGGGCACGCCCGCGGCGGTGATCCCGGCAAGCGAACCCGCGTCGTCACCCAGCTGCGGATGCCCTGCCCTTTCGACGGCGGCGACGAGTTGCCAGGCCGAGGCCGATGAGCCGGCCGTTTCTGCTGCGGCACAGGCGATGATCCGCTGCCCCATGCGGCCGGCGGCACCATGAACGACGAGACGACGCGGGGAATGAGCTGGCACGAGAAACGCTCCCTGTTCGAGGCTGGGCGTGCCGAACCGTGATGCACGCGACGGTCGCATGATACCCAAGCCGCCGCAGACGGAACATCACTTGGCGAGTTCGAGCACCTGGGCTTGGGATGCGAGCAGACCGCGGAGCGAGGGATAATCGACGTCTTGCACGGCTGATCCCGCACGGGCCGCAAGCACGGCGGCATTCGCGGCGGCGTCGCCGAGGAGCATGAACACCGGCTCCATGCGGGCCGACCCGTAGGCGATATGGCTCGCCGACAGGCAGACCGGCACGAGCAGGTTCGTGCACTCCCCCCGCTTCGGCACGAGCGATCCGTAGCCGATCTGGTAGGCCTGCTTCGGGTGCACGCCGATGTCGCCCTCGTTTTGCACGGTGCCAGCGGGCGTTACATAGCGGCGGACGTTGTGCGAATCGAGCGTGTACGAGCCCATGCCGATCGGCTTCTTCACGTCGCGTGTGCCCAGGCATTCATGCTCCGTAAGCACGTCGTCGCCGAGCATCCGCCTGGCTTCGCGGATGTAGAGTTGCGGCGACCAGTGGCCGTTGTCGCCATACTCGTCCTTGGGCAGCCCCCAGGTCTGCATCGTCGTGCGGATGTCGGCCGGCACACGGTCGTCGTGTGTGAGAAACCAGAGCAGTCCCAGCTGATACCGCTGGTGGTCGGCGATGATCTCCCGTCGCCGCGCGTACGACGCCTCCGGGTAGTCATAGTTCGCGCCGATGTGGTCGAAGCTGAATGGTCCGTGGTTGTTGGTGTCGGTCTTGCGGTTGGGGATGGCGTCGAACTTCCGGAAAACTTCCCGCCAGCCGGCAGCGAACGTTCTGGCGAGCAGTTCGTAGGTGCCCGGATCGTAGCCGGCGGGCTTCGCAACCGGCACGCGGTTATCGGGGTGGTTGGTGAGGCACATCCGGAAGCAGTAGGCCTGCACGCGGGCGTCGCCCTCGCCGCGGGTGCCCGGCGGGTCGGTGGAGACAAGCGGCAGCAGACCACTGGCAGGATTGCCTGGCTCCTTGAACGGATCGACCGGCATGGCCCAGTAGTGCTTGTGGTGCAGAATGCCCACCTGGTTGCCGTTCCACTCTTCGCCGTAGACGCTGTTTGCCTCGCGTCCCACGTGATACTTCACGCCGGCGGCCGCCATCAGATCGCCTTCATAGGTGGCGTCGATGAACACCTTTCCCGCGAACCGTCTTGCCGGCCCAGCCGGCCCGGTGAGCGTCGTGATCGCCACGATCCTCGGGCCCGCACCGGCCTCGCCTTGTGGCCCCAACTCCACCCCCTTCTCGCGGTCGAGCAGCGCCCCGCGGACAATCTCGATGCGGTGCTCCTCGAGCCAAGCGTCGAAGATCTGTTCGGCGACGTGCGGCTCGAAGAGCCACATCGAGTTGTCGCCCACGTCGGTCTTGTTCACTCCCTGTCCGAGCCCTACGAATGACTCCCGCGGCTGCCACTTCCATGCCTCGGGCGACTGGTAGTGTTTCCAGACGCGGCGATAAAAATCCCGCGCGAGGCCGCCAATGGCGCGGGTGTTGCCGCTGTCGGTGTAGCCGAGGCCACCGCTGGAGAGCCCGCCGAGATGCGCATCGGGCGAGACGACCACCACGCTGGTGCCGAGCATGGCCGCACGAACCGCAGCCACCACCGCCGCGCTCGTGCCACCATAGATCACGACGTCGCGGATTGGTTCGGCGACGGATGCCGTCTCCGCGGCCTGCAGGGGCGCACAGAGGATCACGGTCGCGAATAAAAAGCAGAGATGTCGCATCGATCGCATGCACATAGAGGGGTAAGAAGGCTGTCGGTCACTCTGCCTTTGCCGGCAGGAAAGCGAACGGCTCGACCGGCGAGAACTGCTTGGCGGCGTTGCCGTTGTAGGTCTCGCCGCCGATGAGGGCGAGTTTCTTCACCGGGGCGCCCGCAGTGAAGTCGAGGTCGGCCAGCGGAATCCAGAACACGGTGGGGCTGGTCGCCGAGTCGAAATACATGGTCTTCGTCTTGTGATTGTAGACCGTTCTCCAAATCGTGCTGCCGACGTTGGGGGCGGCTGTCTTCAGTCCCAGCGG
>CAMCQY010000156.1 GCA_945877135.1 Candidatus Kuenenia stuttgartensis | reverse complement strand
GGCGTCTACGGCTTCAGCTGTGGTGGACTGATCATCGAAGGAGGTCGGCACGTGCCGGCCGACCGTGGCCGCGAGGACGACGCCACCCGAGCATTCTCACCCTTGCTGGCATGCGTGCAGCTGCCGGCGGCATGGCGGTGCGTTGTGTTCGGCATGCGAGACGCGGTGGGCCTGCACGGTGATGCCGAGAAGCAGGCCTTTGCCAGCCTCCCGCCGGTGCCGCGCGAGATCTCGGCGGAGTTGTCACGGATCGCGGTGATGGAACTCTGGCCCGCGGCGGTCGATGGGCAGTTCGTGGAGTTTTCCGATGCGTTGCTGCGGTACGGACTCCTCGCGGGCAAACCGTTCGAGCAGGCGTCGTCAGTGCTGTCCTACGCGGAGAGCACCGCGCATCTGATTGAAAGCCTGCAGGGGTTGGGCGTGCGTGGCTGCGCCCAAAGCAGCTGGGGGCCGACGGTGATGGCCTGTTGTCAATCGGCTGACGCGGCCGACTCGCTCGTGGAGCGGTTTGCAACGACGGAACTCGCAAGCCAGTACGACACGCTGATCGCCCGCTTCGATTCACAAGGAGCCGAAGTCCGTGAGATCGACGCGAATCAGGCGTTGGCGACCGGTAGCCCGTAATCGGCAAGCACTGTGCGGAGCTTGTCGGCCAGCGGCTTTTCGAGGCTCAGCAGCGGCAGGCGGACGTCGCCCGTGTCGCGGCCGATCATCGCCATCGCGGCCTTGATCGGGATCGGGTTGCTCGCCAGTCCGAGCAGGTCGCGGCAGAGGGTGAACAGCTTGCTGTGGAGCCGTCGGGCCGAGGCCAGTTCGCCCTTGTCAAAGGCGTCGAGGAGGGCCTTCATGTCAGCCGGCACGAGGTTGCCGACGACCGAGATCACGCCACGGCCGCCGATGGCCAGCAGCGGGAGCGTCATGCTGTCGTCGCCCGAGAGCACGGTGAGGTCGGTGGCCGCGAGCACCTGCGAGGCCTGGTCCATCAATCCCGTCGCCTCCTTGAGCATGGCGATACCCGGCAGGGACGCGAGCCGGATGATCGTCTCAGGCTCGATGTTGCGGCCCGTGCGTGCGGGGATGTTGTAGACGCAGATCGGAATATCGACGCTCTCGGCAATCGCCTTGAAGTGTTCGTAGATGCCCTGCTGGGTGGGGCGGTTGTAGTAGGGGCCGACGACGAGTGCCGCATTGGCACCTGCCTTCGCGGCATACTTCGTGAGCCGGATCGCCTCCGCCGTGGAGTTGCTGCCCGTGCCGGGCATGACGAGCAGGCGGCCCGCGGCGGCCTGGATGCTCTCGGCGATCACGCGTTCGTGCTCGTCGTGCGTGAGCGTGGGGGATTCACCGGTCGTGCCCACCGGGCAGATGCAGGTCACGCCCGCCTTGGCCTGAAAGTCAACCTGCTCGTGCAGCCGCTTGGTGTCGATCGCACCGTCGCGGAACGGGGTGACAATGGCGACGGACAGACCGGCAAACTTCTCGGCTCGCGTGGACATCGGCAGGGGTGCTCCAAGGTGGCAGGGCTCCAACCGCGACGGACCGGCAAGGACGCCTCGCCAGCGGTATCGGCCCCGGTCAATGACTCCGGGAAGATATGATTTTCCACCGCAGGCGGCAAAGGGTTTGCACGCCAGGGCAGGAAACAGTGTGGGAATCGTCATCGCAGGATCAACGCCATGGCCGGAGAGAGCTTCCAGAGCGGACCGATGCAGCCAGGCGCCGAGGCCCCACGGGGGCAGGCGTCTGGTGGTCGCCGGCTGCGGCCTGGTGCTGTGGCGGCCGCGGCTCTGGTGGCCAAAGCGAGGGGGCTCCGAGACCTGGTGGAGCCAGGTCGGCGACGGCTGGGCGTGGTGCTTGGCACCGGATTGGGCAGCCTCGCCGATCGGCTCGACGATGCGTGGTCGATGCCGGCCCGCGAGACGGGCTGGCTCATGTCATCGACTGCCACCGGGCATGCGGGCAGGCTTGTCTGTGGTTCACTGGGCGGCGCGGGATGCGGCTGCGATGTCGTGGTGTTGCAGGGCCGCGTGCATGGCTACGAGGGGCATGCCCCTGAGTCGCTCTCCCGCGGTGTGGAACTGCTCGCGGCACTCGGGGTGACGACCGTGCTGCTGTCCAATGCAGCCGGTGGTCTGCGGCCCGACATGCAGGTCGGCGAACTGACCGTGCTGAGCGATCACATCGATCTGGTGCGCAGGCCGTGGACGCAGGGGCTCGTCGCTGATCCGACTGAACCCGTGGCGGCGGACGGGGTGGCGCGGGCTGCCGCGGCGACGTCGTGTTACGATCCAGAGTTCATGATCGGTGCCGTCGTGGCGGCGCGGTCGGCGGGAGCGTTGGCCCGAGCAGGTGTCTACGCGCACCTGATGGGGCCGAGTTATGAAACCCGCGCGGAGTATCGCATGCTCAGAAAACTTGGCGCCGATGTCGTCGGCATGTCGACCGTACCCGAGGCCATCGTCGCCCATCAGCTCGGCCTGCGGGTGGCGGCGGTCTCCGTGGTCACGAACGTCGCCCGGCCCGATGCCCCGGCCTGCACCGATGCCGAGGACGTCTGCCGGGCAGCCGCTGCGGCCGCGGAGGGCGTGTGGGCCATTCTCGTCCGCAGCGCGGCCTTGACCGTGGGGCTGCCTTCCACAGGGAGAACATTCCAATGATCGTGCTCCTCACCAACGACGACGGCATCGATGCGCCGGGCCTCGCGGCGATGGAGGCGGCCTGCCGCGGATGGGCCGGCCGCGTGGTGGTCGTGGCCCCGAAGGAGCCGCACTCCGGCTGTGGCCACCGGGTGACGACCGATCGCCCGCTCGTGCTCGAGCAGGTGGGGCCCGACCGGTTTCATGTCGATGGAACGCCGGCCGACTGTGTGCGGCTGGCACTCGTGACGCTCCTGCGATCGCCCGGCGATCCCGCTGGTGGAGCGGACGATCGGCCTGTCGTGGAATGGGTCGTGTCGGGGATCAATGCCGGCGGCAATCTCGGCGTTGACATCCATCATTCGGGCACCGTGGCGGCAGCCCGCGAGGCGGCGCTGCATGGCGTGCGGGCGCTGGCGGCCTCGCACTACCACCGTCGCGAGGAGCCGATCGACTGGCAGCGGGCGGCGGCGTGGATGATGGAGGTGTTTTCGGAGCTGCTGCCCATGCCGCTGGCGGGCGGCGAGTTTTGGAACGTGAACTTTCCGCACCCGATTGGTGCGAGCACGGCCGCTGCCCGCCCACCGTTGGTGGAATGCCGGATCGACCCGTCGCCGCTGCCGCTGGGGTATACGAGCGAGCCGGAGGGCTGGCGGTATCGGTCGCGGTATCAGGAGCGCATGCGGGTGCCCGATGGCGACGTCGCGGCGTGTTTCGGCGGCGCGATCAGTTTGTCACGCGGCCGGGTGGTGTAGGGCGGCTAGGTATCCAGCGTCGCCAGATCGGCATCGAAGACGCGGACCTTGGCCCACGAGTCGGCGTGCTCGGCGATGAACCGGTTGTGGCGGTCGGCGGTCTGGTAGGCGTCGTGTGAGGCGTGTGAGTCGAACACCATCACCAACGCCACGTCGTAGTCGCGGTCGTTCACCTGGCGGTCGTAGTCGGCGCACGTGCCGACGGCGAAAGCCCGCATGCCGGGATGGCCCGTGAGGTGCTCGCGGCAGCCCGCGATAAGCTTCGCGGCAGCCGCCGGAGTGCGATCCTTGAGCGTGAAATAGACCGAATGCGCGAGCATCATGAAAAGGCTCCGGAGGGATAGAGTACGTGATGTCGCTGCGTCACGATGTGGTGTGCGACGTGGCGACCTGCGCGGGCACCGTCGGATCGCCGCCGCTGCGGGGCGTGGCCGGGCCGATGATTTCCACGACCTCGGTGTCGTCGAGCATCTCACGAGACTCGAGCTCATTGGCGAGACGGTCGAGCTTGACGCGTTGTTCAGAGAGCAAGGCGGAAGCGCGGACGGCCGCTTCCGCGAGCAGGCGCGACACCTCCTCGTCGATGATCTGCGCCGTGTGTTCGCCGTATTCACGCTGCTCGTAGACATCGCGGCCGAGGAAGGGCTGCTCGTTGGAACCGTGGCAGGCCACCGGCCCCACCCGTTCGCTCATGCCCCAGTGCGACACCATCTTGCGGGCGATCCGCGTGGCCTGCTGCAGGTCGTTTTCCGCGCCCGCCGAATACTCGCCGAAGACGAGCTTCTCGGCCGCACGGCCGGCGAGAATGAAGGCCAGGCGGTTGTTGAGGTCGGACTCGCCGATGTTCATGCGGTCTTCCTCGGGCACGAGTTGCGTCACGCCCAGGGCCCGGCCCCGCGGGATGATCGTCACCTTGTGGAGCTTGTCAACGCCGGGCAAGAGCCAGGCGGCGAGCGCATGGCCGGCCTCGTGGTAGGCCGTCATCTTCTTCTCGCGGCCGGTGAGCAGTTCCTCCCTCTTCGGCCCCATCAGCACCTTGTCGCGGGCGTAGTCGAAGTCGGAGGCATCGACCGCGTCTTTATTATTGCGCGTGGCCCAGAGCGCGGCCTCGTTGACCAAGTTGCGGATATCGGCGCCGGTGAGGCCGACGGTGCCGTTGGCCTGCCGTTCGAGGTCGACATCGGGGGCGAGCGGCACGTTTCGCGTGTGCACCTTGAAGAGCGCGAGGCGGGCCTTCTGGTTGGGGCGGTCGACGGTGACATGGCGGTCGAAGCGGCCCGGTCGCAGGAGGGCGGGGTCGAGCACGTCGGGGCGGTTCGTGGCGGCGAGAATGATCACCGACTCAGACGGACTGAAGCCGTCCATTTCGCTCAATATTTGGTTGAGTGTCTGCTCGCGTTCGTCGTGGCCGCCGCCGAGCCCGGCGCCGCGGACGCGGCCGACAGCGTCGATCTCATCGATGAAGAGGATTGCCGGCGAGGCGTCTTTGGCGGTCTTGAAGAGGTCGCGCACCCGCGAGGCCCCCACGCCCACGAACATCTGGATGAACTCACTGCCGGAGATCGAGAAGAAGGGCACGCCCGCCTCGCCGGCCACGGCCCGGGCGAGCAGCGTCTTGCCCGTGCCCGGCGGGCCCATCAGCAGCACCCCCTTGGGCACACGGCCGCCGAGTCGCTGAAACTTTTTGGGATCCTTCAAGAATTCGACGATCTCCTGGAGGTCGGCCTTCACCTGCTCCAGTCCGGCCACGTCGGCGAAGGTCACCTGCTTGTCGCCAGCGCCGTAGCGTTTGGCGGGCGACTTCGAGAAGCTGCCGAGGAAGCCAGAGTTGCCGAGTGGATCACGGGCCCGCTTGAGCGTCATCCAGAAGCCGGCCATCAACAAGAGCGGCACGAGCATGTAGAGGCCCAGCAGGAAGCCGGTGCCGTCGCTCGGTTGGCGGACCGTGGTGCGGACGGAGTGGTCGAGGAGCAGTTGGTTGAGCCCCTCGCCCAGGTAGGCGGAGAGTTCGGTGCGGAAGGCCTTGCCGCGCGGCGTGGTCGACGCATTCTCGGCAGCGGGAGCGTCGCGGAATTCGCCCACCAGCGTATTGCCGAGGATCTCGACGCTGGCAACGTTGCCCGCCTTCACCTGGCGGACAAACTCGTCGTAGCTGACGGTGGCCGGTGCCGCGGCCTGTTCGCGGGCAAACATGGTCGCGAGGGCGAGCGCGCCCAGGATCGCCATGATCAGCACCGGCATGTTCAGCGGCGGTCCGAAGATCGAAAACGGATTCGCGGGTCCCTTGTTTGCAGAACCCTTGTTGGAGGGGTCTTTGGGGGCCGGAGCGGTAGTCATCAAGCGTGGCTCGCTGGGGGTAGCCGCAGGCGGCGGACGAATTCAGAAAGGGCTTTATAGTGTAGTCTACGAGAAGAGTTGGCAAAGCGACTTGCCCGTGTTGGCTGGAACACCGTCGTGTTCCCCGCGGGTGCCCGAGGTCATTCGTGGCGGGTGGAGCGATGGCAGACACGCAGCCAGTTGAAACGCCGGTAAAACGCGGCGTCGTGGCGGTCGCCCGGCGTGGTGCATGCTTTCTCGCGATCCGGCGGGGAGAACTGGTCGCCGCCCCCGGCCGCCTCTGTTTTCCTGGCGGGCACATCGAGCCCGGAGAGGCGGAGCACGAGGCTGTGGTGCGAGAGTGCCGCGAGGAACTCGCCGCGCTGGTGCAGCCCCGCGAGTGCGTGTGGCGGAGTGTGACCTCGTGGGGCACGTCGCTGGCGTGGTGGACGGTGGAGGTGTCTGGCGACTCGGAGCTTGTGCCGCATCCGGTCGAGGTGGCGGAGATCCTCTGGCTCTCTGCGGAAGAGATGATCCGTGAGCCGACTCTGCTCGAAGGCAACCGCACGTTTCTGGAGGCCGTGCTCAGCGGTGATGTGCGGCTGGAGGAGTGAGAGTTGCCCCTTGCGCACGCCTTGACGGGCCGTATTGGTTCGCCGGCTGCGGCATGCTCGGTCGCCGGCGGATTCTGCTACAGGATGCTCTCGGACGAATCTTGAATCGCTCGTGAGTCGCAGAATTCACCGTCGCCTGCGCGTGCCTCCGACCGGCTCCTCAGCATCAGGCGTTGCAGAGTGCTGACAGAGCTTTGGCCAAGGAGCCCCCTAGCTACTCGCTGTCCTTGCCGAGGATGATGCCCTGGGCTTCCTGGGGCGGCGGGAGTGGTGCCGGGTTGGCGGCGGCGTCGAGCATGGCGCGGAAGCGATTGGGGGTGGGGGTCGCAGAGGCCTGAGGGTTGGCGGCCGGCGTCTTTGGTCGCGATGCCTCAAGATCACGGCGGCCGGTCGCAGCGGTCAGCCATTGTTCGAGCGTGGCCCGCTCCGCGGTCGTCAGCGGAGCCATGGTGAGACTGGCGCCGGTGGAGGTAGCTGGGTGGCGGGCGCTGATCGTGGTGAGGAACGGCGTGGCGTTGCCATCCTTGCCGATTGAGCGGAAGAGGGTCTCGACGTTGGCGAGCGTTACGCCGCGATCGATCCGGCCAGAGACGTCGCCGCGGTTGAAGTGGGGCGCGTTGGCCGTGGGGCCGCCGTGGCATGCGCCCGCGGCGCACTTATTCAGGATCAGCGGCTGCACGTGCTTGGTGAACCGGGCCATCAGGTGGGGCGGGAGGTCGGCAGCGGGCAGGAGCGACGGTGGGGCGACGAGGGCAGCGATCGCGACGATGCTCCCCTGGAGAGCCTTGAAGAGACGGCATGGGGGCCGGCATGTGCGGGCGGGAGACACCGGGCTGAGGCGTGGCATGGGGACGATCCGTTCGCGGGGCGTGACGGCACGTGGCGCCGTCATGGGGCGGGAGGGTAGGCGTGTGGGGAATTGGCAGCAAGGTGGGCTGGATATGGCTGTCGCCAGCCGCTACAAAACGCGGCGAAGACTGCCAGACAACCTCGATCCCCCACCTTTTCTACACCCTTCTTTATTGGAGACGATGCGCGATGGAGCGGACGTTTGTGATGTTCAAGCCCGACTGTCTGGAACGCGGTCTGCTGGGCCGGATGGTGAGTCGTTTTGAGGAGAAGGGCCTGCGGCTGCTGGCGATGAAGATGCTCCGTGTGACGCCGGTGCTGGCAAAGCAGCACTATGCCGAGCACGTCGAGAAGCCTTTCTATCCGCAGCTCGAGCAGTTCATCACGGCGTCACCGGTGGTGGCGACGGTCTTCCAGGGCCCGGAGGTGATCCGGGTGGTTCGCGACATGCTGGGAGCAACGAGCGGCCTGAAGGCGGCACCCGGCACGATCCGGGGTGACTTCTCGTCGAGCCGGCAGATGAATCTCGTGCACGCGTCCGATTCACCGGAGTCGGCGACACGTGAGATCGCGATCTATTTCAAGCCCGACGAGATCCTCTCATGGGATGCAACGCTCGGCTGCTGGCTGCAGGCACCGGGCGAGTGACTCCTGCATCCAAGCCCGCAGCGC
>CAMCQY010000155.1 GCA_945877135.1 Candidatus Kuenenia stuttgartensis | reverse complement strand
CTACGGACGCACCGCCTCGATGAGGTGGTAGGTCTTCACAGACTCTCGCGCCACGTCATTCCATGCGTTCGGCAGGTTCTCGACATACCACGTCGGCTGCTTCGTCACGATCAGCAACGTGCCCCCGGGTGCCAGCGCCCGATACGCGGCCTCCACGAAGACTTCTGCGATGCGAAAGTCGGCGTAGTAGGGAGGGTTGGCCAGGGCGAGATCGTAGCTGCCTGGCTCAGGCACATTCCCATCGCACTCAAGTGCCACGGTCAGGTTGTCGAGGCTGTTCATCGCCGCTCCCCGCTGCGTGCATTCCACGGCGCGGGCGGCCGCATCGAAGGCATGCACGTGCACACTCTTGTCACGGGCTGCCAGCCCCATCGCCACGCAGCCTGAGCCGCAGCCGATGTCGACAACTCGGGTATCCTCCGCCAGATCCACGGCGTTCAAGAGATGGCGGGCGCCGGGATCGATCCGCCGATGGGCGAACACGCCCGGCCGAGTCACGGCCGTGAGCAGTCGGTCACGGTCGCGAAACACAAATTCAGATGAGAAGTCGCGAATCTTTGTCAGTTCGTGGGTCTTTTCCACGATGTAGGCCACCGTGTCGCCGGCAGCCGCGGGCCGGACGCGGACCGTCTCGCCCGTCTCCGCGAGCTGCTCCCTCAGCCAGTTATCTTGCGCGTTGTCGATCGCCGCCACGAGCCGGCCACCGATCGCGAGTTGCTGGAACGCCGCCTGGAGAATGTCGCGTGACAGCTCCGCCTCGCCGTTTTTCGAGAGCGGGAGAACAGCGAGATCGTAGGGGCCCGGCGGCATGTCCGCGGCACAGGCGGCATGCAACCCAGGCGGTGGCGACTCCCAGGCCGCGACGGCCGCAGCCTGCGGAAAGAGGTCGAGAAACCAGACGGTCACTCGGGCAGCGGGATCCGCCTCAGCCATTTCGAAGGCCGCCTGCCCGCGACCGGCCGTCGTACAGATCACCCGCCGTTCACCCTTCAGCTGGCCATCTGCGGCCAGCAGGGCTCGGGCGACATCGAGGGCGTGTGCTTCAGCTGGACGGGCGGGAAGGGCGATGGGCATGATCCCAAGAGCATACCGCCAGATCGACCGCCTCGCTCCCGCCCGACGGTCATTCCGGCCGCTGCGGACGCCGCGGCCGCTCGCCACCAGCGCCGCCGGGACCGTCAGGGCCGCCGAAGCCTCCCGGCCCTCCAGGGCCGCGTTCACCCCGTCCACCGGGCCCACCAGGACCACCAGGCCCACCGCCGCCCGGACCGCCCCGCATCCGCTGGATCTCTGCCGCGAACTTGGTCAGCTCATCGCGGTCGAGCTTGCCATCGCCATCGGCATCAAACTTCATCGCATGCTCGACGAACCGCTCGGGCGAGGGTGGTCCGCCAGGCCCGCCGCCGCCCGGTCCGCCGCGGCCCTCACGGGAGCCAGGACCGCCTCGCCCCTCACGGGGACCGCCGGGCCCCTGACCCTCTCGGACACCACCCGGACGCTCAAACGAGCCACCGCGATCGGGAGATCCCTCAGCTCGTTCGGGCGACTGGGCGACCGACACCGTTACAAGGGATACGGCAGTCATGGCCGTGGCCACCATCATCGCGATTCTCGGCATGCGTCTCATCACAGACTCCTTGGAAAGCGGCACTGGAAACCCAGTGTGAAACGGGGCAAAAGCGCCCGGCAACGGCATCTCACGCAGGTTCGTGTCGCCATCTTCAACGGCCTGCGGCGAGAAAAGTTCCGCCCGGCCGGACATGTGCTGCTCTCGCACACATGACGACCCGATGTCACTGCAGATATTCGTTGGACCAAGTGCTGAAGAGATCGCCACGCTTCACGCGGGCCGCATCCTCCCGCATCACCTCGGGCGTGCGGCGGATGACCCGCGTCGTGCCGTGTCGGCCGCGGCGATACCGCGAATGGGCCCGGGCGGCTGGTCCTGTGTTTCGTGGCGGCACTGCCGTCCGCATCTGCGGCTCGCTGCCAGGCTCGGGCATCGGCACCGCCGGCACCGTTGCCAATGCCGCCGGCGGCTGGGCCCAGGCGGTGCCTGCCCACAGCATGCCCGCCACGATGCCAGCGATCACAGTCACCCGCATGGCAACCCCTCGTCATCCAAGCCCGCATATCCATCCAAGCCCGCAGCGCCAGCAAGGGAATACCGGCCGCCCGCACCGCCTGTGCCGAACCGCAACGTGGCCGCCCTCATTTTCCAGTCTGCACAGGCAGCGGCTCCAAGGTCAGCGGATCCCGCAGCGGTAGGTGCTTCACCTTGCCACCGAAGAAGTCGTTCATGCTGGCCCGCTTTTCAAGGTCGCCGGGAGCGATGTTCTCCCAGTCGCCCACCACGAGAATCGCCATCTTCTCGGGGTCGAGGTGCTTCTGGGCCACCCGCTTGAGATCCTCTCTCGTCACGGCCCGCACCTTGGCGCGGAATGTCTTCCAATAGTCCTTCGGTCGCTTCGTCCACTCGTCGTTGACGAACACCCGCAGCATCTGCGGCCGGCTCTCGAACTGCCGCGGGAAGGTCTCGATCAGGCTGGCCTTGGCCGTCTCCAACTCGTCGTCGGTAACGAGTTCATTCCGCATCTTCGCGATCTGCTCCATCACGATCTTGGCGGCCAGGGCGACCGTGGCGTTCTTACTCTCGAATCCGGCGCGGAAGTCGCCGGGATAGAACACCCGGGGCGTGAGCGCTGACCGCACCGAATAGGCGAGCCCTTCGTTGCTCCGCACCTGCTGCATCAGCCGGCTCGTGAAGCCACCTGCACCGAGAATCTCGTTGAGCAGGAGGAACGGGATCGCGTCGGGATCGTCTCGCGTGATCGCGCGGCTGCCCATCACCACCTTCCCCTGCGGAATCTCCTTTGGCACGTGGTAGAGGCCGGGTTGCAGCACCGCCGTGGGCGCGACGGGATCGGCCACCGGCCCGCCCCGCTCCCAGCCGGCAAGCGCCTTCTCGAGCTTGCCGAGCATCTCTTTCTCGTCGAAGTCGCCAGACACCGATACGATCATGTTCCCCGGATGGAAGATGCGGCGGTGCATCTCTGCGAGCCGTTCCCGGGAGATCGCCGCTACCGTGCGGTCGGTCGGCTCCGACGCCTCAAAGTGATCGGTGCCGTAGACGAGCCGCTTCCACTCCCGCGAGAGAATGGACGAGGCATCGTCGTTTCGCTGCTTGAGCGATTCGAGCACCCGGCTCCTTGCCGTCGTCAGTCGCTGCTCGTCGAAGGCAGGCGTGCGGAGCATGCTGAGAAAGAGCTTCAGGCTCTCGTCGAAGTTGCTCTTGAGGCAGTTCATCGTGGCGGCAGTGAACGTTTCGTTGGCGGCGACGCCCACGTCGGTGGCGAGAAAGTCGAGCGACTCGTCGAGTTCCGACGCCTTCATCGTCGCCGTGCCACCTTCCCGAACCATCCGTGCTGTCATCGACGCGAGGCCGGGGACGTCGGCCGGATCGAGCGACACTCCGCCCTTGAACGTCACGACGAGATTCACAAGGGGAAATTCATGTGACGGGGCGAGATAGACAACCGTGCCATCTGCCAGCGTGCGGCGAAACGTGCTCGCATCGGGTGGCTCGAAGGCAAGTGGAGCAAAGACGATCTGCTCGGGCCTCCCGGGAACTCCTGCAGCGGCGACTGCCACGGCCGTTGTTGCCTCAGGCGGCTCCGAACGCGCGCCGTTCCGCGGCGCAAAGAGCACCAGACCGGTCACACCGATTGCCAACAGGATTGCCAAGACCCGCATACTCATGACTGTGTCGCCTGTTCCTTATTTTGAGGGTGCGCCAGATGTCGCCCCAGATGATGTCCCAGACGGTGCCCCAGATGTGATCCCCGACTTCAACTCTGCCGCCGCCCGCCGGTAGACCGCCACGCTGCGGTTGGCAGGCGCAAAATACTTGTTGGCCACGCGTTTGATGTCGGCGGCGGTGACCGCCTCGTACTTCTTCGGCCCGTTGTTGATCTCCTGCCAGTCGAGCAGCGTCTCGAAGAAGGCCAACTGGATGAGGAGCGACATGTTGTTTTCGAGCCGCCGATAATTGCCCGCAGCCACTCGATTCTTGACCTTGCGGAGTTCCCGCTCCGGCACCTCCGCGGCCTGCAGTTTCGCAAGCTCTTCATACCAAGCCTTTTCGAGTTGCTCAGGAGTCGCCTCGCCGCGGGTCTCTGCCTCAAAGGAAAAGAGCCCAGCGTATTTGCGGGTGTCGGAGGCCGTCCGAGCCGAGCCCGCGATGGCCCGGCCCTCGACCAGGCCGGTGTAGAGCCGACCGGTTCGCTCGTTGAGCAGTTCGGAGAGCATGTCGAGCGGATAGCTGTCGGCGTGGCCGGCGGGCACCGTGTGGTAGCGGATCTCGACGGCCGGCGGCACGTCGCCCTCGGCATTCATCCGCTGCTCGGCGATCTGATCGACCTCCAGCGTCACGACCGGCGGCACCGGCTTTGTGCCCGGATCGAGCCGCGAGAAATAGCGGGTGATGAAGGCCTTCGCCGCCACGGGATCGAAGTCGCCCACGACGACTCCAAACAGGTTGCCGGGGCGGTAGTAGACATTCCAGTAATCCATCGCCTGCTCGAAGGTGTAGCTGTTCAGATCGCTCGGCCAGCCGATAACGGGCCACGAGTAGCCGCACGATTCCCAGAACATGGCGTCAAACTGTTCCTGAAAGCGGCCCGTCGGCGTGCTGTCGGTGCGGAGCCGCCGCTCTTCGTGCACCACATCCCGCTCGGAATAGAACTCGCGAAACACGCTGTTGTTGAGCCGGTCACTCTCCATCCAGGCCCAGAGTTCCAGCTTGTTGGCCGGCACGGTGATGAAGTAGCAGGTGAGATCGTGGCTGGTGAACGCGTTCATGCCGCTGCCGCCGGCCTTGGTGTAGACCTGATCGAATTCGTCCTTGACGATCGTTGCTGCTGCTGGACCTCCCTCACCGCGGCCCTGCTGGGCGCGGATCAGCGCGTCGAGCCGGCCGCGAAGCACCCGCAACTCCTGCGTGTCGTTGGCGGGATCCCAGGCATCGGCGATCTCGCCGCGCTTGAGACGGTCGTACTGCTTCGTCCAGACGATGCGATTGATCTCGTCGCGAACAGCCTTCTGTTCGGCGCGATACTTCGCGTCACGATCAGCGTCGCGGGTGCCGATCGTGTCGGTTCCCTTGAACATCATGTGTTCGAAGAAGTGGCTGATGCCGGTGATGCCGGGACGCTCATTGACGCTCCCCACTTTCGCCACCCAGCCCGCACTGACCACGTTGGGCTGGTCGCGGCGCGGCACGAGCAGAAACCGCATGCCATTGTCGAGCTTGAACTCCTCGACGGCGACCTGCTGCGCCCGCGCCGGCGGAGACAGCAGAACACCGCTTGGCAGCATCAACAGGATCAACAGCAAAGAGCGAAAGACGTGCTTAAACATGACGGAAGCTCCAAGGTATCTCGACGATAACCAGTGTTATACCCCGCACCGGAAAAACGCGATATTCCAATCGACGAGGGTGGGCTCCATACACGTGCACGCCAGACCATCGCACGCTGAATACGAACCCCGCCTGCCAGCCAGATCACGTATGCCCCACACCGAGCGCCCACTGCACGAGCGTGAGTGCGATCTCGAACACGATCAGCCCCACGATCGCCCATTCCACCCGCAGGGCCCTCCGGTTCTGCAGCAGTTCGAGCGCCGTCTCCGCAGTCCGCGAGATGAGGTTGAGTTTGCTGTGCAAGGCCGCAAACCGCTCGCGGATCTCAAATTCGTCGCGGAGCCGCGCCCAAAGCCGCTCGAGTTCGGGGTGATCCCAGAGCAATTCGGGCGAATCGTCCACGCGGGTGCCGGCCACGACGCGGTGCTCAGCGAGCAGCGCGCCGCCAAGATTGTGGAGCAGTTCGCGGGCCGCCCGCCCGCCGCGGCCCCAGTGGTCGAGGTTCACGGCAAAGGGCTCGATCCGCTCGAACTGCCGCTCGATCCCCTTCTCGTGATGCGCCAGCGACACGCTCTTGGCCATGATGTCGGCAACGAGTTGTAGTTTGTGGAGCGACCCATCGGTCAGCACGAGCGTGTTCCGCTCGATCGTCTCTTTGCCCGCCGGGTCGAGGCGGATATCAAGCACTTCCGTCTCCCGTTCAAGCTGCGGAAAGGGCTGCCGGATGTGGGGACCGATCTGGCGGAGATACTCGGTGATGCCGGCGGGAGCGGCGTCGAAGAAGACCACCGCGCCGTAGCGGAAGAGGAAGGCCACTCCGCCACCGGCCGCGGAATGTGCCGCCAGCGAGCCGCCGGTCAGCGAGCCGATCAGTTCGACGGCCAGCGGCGCGGCCCCGGTGCGGTCGGTTGAACCGAGCGCGGCCAGATCGATACCGGTGCCTGCCAGCACGGCCTGCGCGCGGAAGCTGGCCTGGCCGTGGCTCGAGGGCGACGCGACTGCTGCGGTCGAGATGCTGTTTGATTCGTCTGTCATGGTGGTGCCATCACGATGATCGTTCAACATGCCGTCGTTTCAGCCAGGTGTCCACTTGCCGTGAACTGCCGGCGTTCGCAGGCCGTTCTTCAGAACCGACTCCCGGTCGTCCTGCGAGCATACTCTTTATCAGACGGCGTCCCATGTTCCGGTGTCCCATCTCCGAAGGAGTATCGTTCCATGGCATCAATCGACCGTGCCGACCCGGTGATTCTGAGCCACGTGCTTGCGGAACACCGCGATCTCTTTCATCTCCTCCTCTCCGTCCGGACGGCCCTCGCCGCCGGAGGGCCGCCGACAGTCGAGCGGCAGACCGACGTGCTCGCGTCGATGCACGCCCTCCGCGATCATCTCCGGGATCACTTCGCTCAGGAGGAATTGGGGGGATTTCTCGAGGAGTCGGTCACACGCATACCGAGGCTGTCGGCCGCCGTGCAGGCGATTCTCGGCCAACATCCGAGCCTGCTCTCAGACTTGGATCATGTGATCGATCATCTCGAGGCGGCTCCAACCGATCCCGGGGCATGGGAACGTGCCCAGCACGATTTCGAGGCTTTTTCGGTCCGGATGACGGCCCACGAACGGAGTGAAAACGCCGTTGTGCAGGCGGGCTACAACGAGGATCTCGGACTGATGGAGTGACCGGCGTCTGGAATGACCGGCGTCCCGGGGCTACGCATCGGGGATGTGTCGCGGATCAAGTGGCCGTGGCACGAATGTCACATCGAGAGGCGTCACTTTTCCGATGCGCTCGATATCGACGAGCACAGGCTGGCCGTCAGCAGACGCATCGGTTGGGAAGCCGACGAGCTGCACCCGAGGTGGCCGAATCAACAGCTTCTGGGGCTGCAGCCGATACCGCACGGTCGTATCACCGTTCTCCGGCCGTTCCTCGATCTCGACTTCCCGACATGTGGTGATGGCTTCTGTCAACGTCGACAGAAGGCGGGGTCGCGCGGCGTAACGGGCCGGATCGCCCCCTGCGATGTGAAATACATCACGGGCCGCTTTGAGCTGTTCGAGCATGGCCGGCGGCACGTCCCGCTCGATCTTGTGCCGCAACGATTCGATCCCCGTCCAGAGCACCGTGCCCTCGAAGGTCTTCAACAGGTCACGGCCCATCGAAAAGGCGACGAGCTCCAGAAGCGTGAGCGGCTCGGCTGGGATCTGTCTGCCGGAAGCCGCGGGCTTCGAGAGCTGCCAGCCGTATTTGCGGTCTCCCGGCAACTGCGCATGAACAACAGGATATCCGCAGGAGAGCAGAAAGTCGCAGTCGCGATGGAGCGTTCGCACCGACAGCCGCGTGAGCCCTAGCCGCTCCTTGAGAGTGGCGATCAGCGACTGGTCATCAAGCGGCTGTCGGGTCGTGGATAGAATCTCAAGCAAAGCGAAGATACGGAGAAACTGCTCATGACGTGAGAAATTCGGCGGCATTTCTGTGGTGTGCGTCGGTGGTGTCGGGGAACGCCTCAGACAGCGTGCCCACGACGAAACATCAATAC
>CAMCQY010000154.1 GCA_945877135.1 Candidatus Kuenenia stuttgartensis | reverse complement strand
TGTCATCACCGCCAGTACCGGGAACGATGCGCAAGGACGGCTTCGCTCCTGTGGGCCGCCGATCGCGGAGGCTGCGCCGCATCGTCGGACGACAGCCTGCTGCACACGGTTTCCGCTCGCTGCGATTCCCCATGCGATGGTGTATCGACCCACAAACCCCTCAAGCCCTGCGAAACGATAAGGGGTCTACTCGGGAAGACTGGGGAAAATGGGGACGGGAGCGGAAGCATACGGCATGATGGTCGCGCGTCGCGTTCATTGAATTTCGGATTGATGAGGTATTTGTGGTCCGCATCGCATATTCCTCTCGCTTGCGCAGCGGGCTTGCATGGGAAACCCTCCCTCTCCATGCCCGATCTCCATCCAAGCCCGCTGCGCAAGCACGGGAATCCGGACGTCGCGGGACGCTCAGCGCACCGGGGCCTCGTCGAATGGCCCCTTGAACACCGCGTCGGGCTGGTCGTGCCGCCCCGCGCCGTCGATCACATACCGTGCCTGCGGCTTGAGATCCTCCGGCACCCGCCAGCGGTCGGGGGCCGCGGCCGCTACGGCGACATTGAGCACGAGGTAGGGCGGAATCTCCTGGGCCGTCTCGCGAATCGGCACCGTCTTGGGATCGGTGCCTGAGAGCAGATCGGCCGCGAGGCGGCCGGCCACAAGGCCCACCTCACGGAAATTGAAGCCGACGTCAAACAGCGTGCCCCTGTCGGGCGCACCCGGATTCACACTGAACACTGGAATGTCAGCCTTGCCGGCGGTGGCGATGACCGAATCGACCGCGCTGACGACCGTCGTGTCGCCCGGCACGAAGATCGCCTCAGCCCCGCGCGAGATCGTTGACTGCACCGCCTCGATAACGCCCGACGAATTTTCCACCGGCGCCTCGAGCAGTTCGATGCCGAGAGCCTTGCAGCTGGCCCGCGCCAGCTCCATGAAGCGGCGGGAATTGCTTTCGGATGGGTTGTGGGCCACGCCCACGCGGGCGAGACGCGGATTCACCCGCCGGGCGATCAGAAACGTCGCATGAACCGGCGCCAGGCTGCCATATCCGACCAGATGCGGTGGATGCACGAGGGGATCGGCCCGGTCGAGGCCGACGCCGGCCGAGAAGGGATCCGCGACCGCCGCGAACACGTGCTTGAGCTGGCCACGGGTGTTGGCCGTCGCCACCGCCTGCAGCGACGGCGTGCTGGAGGTGAGGACCAGATCGAACGGCCCGCCGACGATCTCGCGGGCGATCGCGTTGCCCTGGGCCATGTCCCCTTCGGCGTTGTAACGGCTGATCGTCACGGTCGTGCCATCGACAAAGCCTCGCTCGGCGAGCCCCGCGATCATTCCTTTGACGGCATCCTCGAGCACCATCGAACTCGTCTGCTGCAGCACGGCGATCGCCGGCAGCGCCCGCTTGGCCGACTGCCTGTCGGTGAGCAGGAGGAGCGCCGACGTGCCCACCAGCAGGGCCACGGTCGGCACGCAGCGGCGGAGAAAGGCAAACACGGAGGACGGGATCATGGCGTCTTGATGCCGGGGCTATACGTAGAGTTCGGAAAGAGAGCGTGCGGCGGCCTCGTCGAGCTGGTCCGCGGACCGAAGCCGATCGAAACGAAACGCCAGATCGTCAGGCGACAGCCGCCGCTTGGCCGCTCCGTGCACGTCGAGGGCGATCCGCCCGCGGTGCACAAGCAACAGCCGGTCGCCGAGCGACGCGGCCTGCGCGAGCGAGTGGGTCACCATCAACGCCGTAAGGTTTTGTTCGCGAACAAGCCGGGCCGTGGCCTGCACAACGCGGTCGGCCGCGGCCGGATCGAGCGCGGCAGTGTGCTCGTCGAGGAGCAGCAGATCGGGCCGGCGCCACGTCGCCATCACGAGTGTGACGATCTGGCGCTGGCCCCCAGAGAGCGAGCCGATCGGCTGATCGAGCCTGGTTTCCAGTCCCGGCACAATCCCACCCAACCGGCTGGCGGCCTCGGCCCGCAGGCTGCGGCTGGTCGCCCACGAGAGCCCAGCCCGCCGCCCGCGACAGGCTGCGACGGCGATGTTTTCGAGCACGGTAAGGCTGGCCGCCGTGCCGGCCCGTGGATCCTGGAACACCCGGCCCACCAGCCGGGCCCGCTGATCTTCCCGCCACCGCGTGATGTCGTGGCCGGCCAGATGGATGCTGCCGCCGTCGAGGCGGACGGTGCCCGCGATCGATCCCAACAGTGTGCTCTTACCCGAGCCGTTGGTGCCGATGACCACAACGAACTGGCCGCCCGGAATCGTCAGCGACACGCCATCGACCGCACGGACCAGCGGCCCGCCGGGGGCGGAGAATGTCACCGTGGCGTTGTGAAGTTCGAGCATCTGTTGTGTCGGTGTGTGTGCGCCCAGCATGGCTGGTGCTATCGGGCTACCGAGGCCTGATGCCGTCGCACGAGCAGCCGCGGCGCGACGAGCGCCGTCAGCACGACGACGGCCGTCGCGAACTTGAGCCAGTCGGGGTCGAGGCCGGCCCGGAGCGCGGCGGCGACGAGTTGGCGGAAGATCACGCTGCCGGCGAACGTGGCCAGGAGCGCTCCGCCGAGCCGCACCTGTCCCACGAGGGCCGCGCCCAGATACACGCTCGCCATCCCCCATACCACCATGCCGATTCCCATCTGCACGTCGGCGAAGCCCTGATACTGTGCGACGATGGCACCGGAAAGCGCGGTGAGCGAGTTGGCGATCGCAAGGCCGGATACCGTCAACGCCCCCGTGTTGCGGCCGAGCGCCCGGGCCATCGTCGGCGTGTCGCCGCCGGCCCGCATGGCGGTGCCGAGCCGCGTGCGAAAGAAGAGATAGAGCACGAGCACGGCACCAGCCGCGGCCAGCAGCATGAAGCCCAGCCTGGCCGCCTCGCCCGCCGCGGCTCCCTCGAAGGCAAGCAGGCGTGCTGCCGGCAGCAACGTCGTCTCGGCCCGATCGAGGAGCGTCTTGACGCCGGAGAGCGGCACGTTGCTACGGCCGAGCACCACGAGGTTGATGCTCGCCAGCGCCGTCGTCATGAGGATGCCAGAGAGGAGCGGCTCGATGCCGAGGATGGCGTGCAGCATGCCGGTGCAGCTGCCGGCTACGGCACCTGCCAGCATGCCGCCGAGCGTCGCCAGCGCCGGATCGACCCCCGCCACAAGCAGCACCGTCGCGACGACGGCGCCCAGCGTGAAGGAGCCGTCGGTGGTGATGTCGGGAAACGAGAAGAGCTTGTAGCTGACAAACACCCCGAGGGCGACGAACCCGAGGGCCACGCCAAACGTCCAGGTGGAAAGGAGTGTGATCATGCGTCGTCTCCCACGGAGGATGACGATCCGGCAACTGAGAGCGGCGCAAACCAGCAACAGCCGCGGACAAGCTCCGATTGGCCGCTGCCGAGCACAGGCTGGGGATCGCCGAGCAGGTGCATCACGGCCAACGGCTCCGAAGCGGCGAGGTCGGCGACCGTGGCGGCGAGATCGACGGTGCCGCGCTTGAGCGGCCGCAGCGGAAAGATGGCGGCATGGGCGTGGCCGGAGGGACCACCGGCGCCGAGTGGCCGCACGAACTGGGCCAGCGTGCCGGCAGGATTTCCACGCGTGACCACGCCGACGATCAACGCGGTGTGTCGGGCATGCACGGGCTCACGGGAAAAACTCAGCCACCGCGAGGTTACGGCGGGATCACGGCTACGGGGATTATCGGTGGCGGTCGCCTCGGCCAGCGGCCGGATCAGTTCCACGCCCACGATGCCGTGCACCTCGGCGACCACCACCAGCGCCAGGCAGTCGGTCTGCGACCGCTCAAGCAACGCCGCCGCCAGTTCGTCGAACCGCACGGCCGGCTCGTCATCGGCCGGTTCGAAGCCGGCCCGCCCACGGGGCAGGCCCTCCCAGATCAGGCCCGACGCCAGCCTCACGGTGGGCACGAGGCTCCCCTCGCCCAGGCTATAGTCGATCGCCGCAAAGGGCTGCGGTGCCCGATGAAAGACGGCCCCGCAGGCTGCCAGCATCTCGCCGGCGATGCTGGCGAGCGAGTCATCGGCGAGGCCGGCGAGCCCGAGCCCGAAGGCATGACGCGGCACAGGCCGCGACGGTGTCTCGACCAGTCGTCCCGCAGCGGAGCCGAGCAGGGCGGCGTCGAATGCTCCCACGACTTCTCCTGCGAGCCCGCCGCTGCCGGGCCGTTCCAGGCCAACGAAAAAAATTCGGCCCACGCACACATCCGTGGGGCCATTACCTGCCGCAGCCGCATCGACTGACGGGCTGTGTCCGCGGCTGCCCGTGCCCGGCGACGCTTGAAGCTGCGGCTCCCGGAGCATCGGGGCCAGGCGGGTCAGCTCGAGCACGCGGGCCACCGGTTCGCTGGCCGCGCCGATCAGGCACCACGCGCCAGCGGTCTTGGCGGCGCGGTGGACATTGAACAGCACGCGGATCCCGGCGGAACTCAGGAAGCTCACATTGGTGCAGTCGAGCCGGATGGCGTGGTGCCCATGGCGAAGTTCCTCCGCGACAGCATGCTCCAGTTCCACGCCCGTTTCCGCATCGATCCGGCCTTTCACGGCCAGTTCGACGACCGCATCGCCGGACGCATCCGGGGCGTTCTCACGTCGCTCGATGCTGATATCCATGCAGGCAATCACGCAATGGTGCAATCAGGCAGCAGGGCGGAAAATACCGCCCGGCGAAATCCATCGAGCACCTATAGTAGCGGCTCATGGAAAGGAATATTCATGGACACTGTCTGGATTCTGCTCGCAGCCGGCGCTGGTTGCTGCATCGCGCTGCAGGCGGCGGCCAACGGCTCGCTGCGGACCAACCTCGGCGACCCCCGCTACGCAACCTTTTTCTCGATCTGCGGCACGATCATGACGGTCGTGGTCGTGATGCTGGTGCTCCGGCCAAGTCCTCCCTCAGCCGCAGCCATGCGAGGCGCGCCGTGGTGGAACTGGATCGGTGGGCCACTGGGCGCGCTGATCGTGCTGGCCGGCGCGGCCCTCGCCCCCAAACTCGGCGCGGCAGCCTTCATCGCGGCGGTGGTGGCCGGTCAGTTGATCTGCTCGCTCGTGCTCGACCACTTCGGCCTGATGAACCTGCCGCAGCAGGATCTCACCACCGGCAGAATCATCGGCGCGGCGATGGTCTTCGCCGGCGTCCTGCTCGTAAAATACTGGTAGCGTCCAGCAGGCTGTCGTGGGCCGCGTCGCTGGAATAAAAGCCCCCGGCGGAAGCCGGGGGACTCTGGACTCACTGGCCGACAACGGCCGGAAAGCCCGCAGCGACGAGAGCCTGGTAGCCGGGCTTGAGAGGCCGCACGTCATAGCCCAGCGGCGCGAGGATGTCGGCCGCTTGCAGGCAACGGCCACCCGACAGGCAGTGGACGTAGATGACCTTGGTCTTGGGGAGCCGTTTGGCAAGGGCGTCGGGATTCACGCCCTGCTCGAGCACCGACAGCGGCAGAGAACGTGCCCCCGAGAGATGCCCTTCGTTCCACTCGTCCGGTTCACGCACGTCTACAAGCACGGCCCTCTGGTCCGCGACAGCCTGCTGCACGGCCTCGAGCGAATCCTTCGTGGGTTCGGCCGCGAGCATCATGCCACCGGTGCTTCCCAGCACGAGTGTGAGCACAACGGCACGGGCACGGCAGTTGAACCCGATCACCGCACTCCGGCGGCAGAGGCTGGCACAAGCACCGAAAAACATCGTCACCACCATGGCAGCACCTCCGTGAGCATCATTCGCATCCGCACCGTCACCTCGACGGCTCCTGGTATTCTACCGCGCGCATGCCGCGAGCGGGCTATTCCAGCTCTTCCCACCGCTGGAACGCCGCCGCCAGCTGCGATTCGCAGTCTTTGAGCCGCCGCTGGATGCTGGCGATCTCATTGGCCGGCTGCTTGTAGAAGGACGGGGCGGCGACCTGCTCGTGGAGTGAAGCGATCTCAGTCTCCAGCTTCTCAATAGTCGCGGGCAGGAGGTCGAGTTCCCGCTGCTCTTTATACGAGCGTCGCTTCGCCGCGGCGGGGGCGGGCTCCGGTGGGGCTTCACGCCGCGGTGATGCGGTCCGCTGCGGCTCCGGGGCCTTCGTCGCTGGTGCAGGCCGCTGCCTCAGCCAGTCGTCATAGCCACCGACATACTCGCGGACGCCGCCGTCTTCATAGGCGATCACGCTCGTCGCCACGTTGTTGAGAAACTCACGGTCGTGGCTCACCATGAGGATGGTGCCCGAAAACTCCACCAGCCGCTGCTCGAGCAGCTCGAGCGTTTCAGCGTCGAGGTCGTTCGTCGGCTCGTCAAGCACGATCACGTTGGCCGGCTGCGTGAAGAGCTTGGCAAGGAGCACTCGGTGCCGCTCGCCCCCCGACAAAAACCGCACCTCGGTGCGGGCCCGTTCCGGGGAGAAGAGAAAGTCCTGCAGGTAGCCGATGATGTGCCGCCGCTGGCCGCCGATGGTGACGGTGTCGTTGCCACCGGCGATGTTGTCGGCAATCGATTTGTCACCGTCGAGTTGTCCGCGAAGCTGGTCGAAGTAGGCGACGGCCACCTGCGTTCCCAACTTGACGGTGCCCCGTTCGGCCGCGAGCTGCCCCAGCAGCAGCCGGAGGAGCGTGGTCTTGCCGGCGCCGTTGGGACCGATGATGCCCACCTTGTCGCCGCGGAGAATCTCGGTGGAGAAGTCCGTGAGAATCGGCCGCCCGCCGTAGCCGAACGAGAGGTTCTCGACCGCGCAGACAAGATTTCCGCTGCGTGCCGCCTCCTGAATCACGAGCTTCGCCTGCCCCACCTGATCTCGCCGCTGGCTGCGTTCGTTCCGCATCGCCTTGAGCGCCCGCACGCGTCCCTCGTTGCGGGTGCGGCGGGCCTTGATCCCCTGGCGAATCCAGACCTCTTCCTCAGCAAGCCTCTTGTCGAAGAGAGCGTTCTGTTTTTCCTCGGCGGCGAGGGCATCGGCCTTCCGAGCGAGGAATGTGTCGTAGTCGCACGACCAGTCGAAGAGCCTGCCGCGGTCGATCTCCCAGATCCGCGTCGCCAGCTTTCGGAGAAACGCCCGGTCGTGCGTGACGAACATGAGCGTGCCCGGCCAGGCCGCCAGGAATTCCTCCAGCCAACTGATGGCCGCGAGATCGAGGTGATTGGTCGGTTCGTCGAGGAGCAGCAGGTCGGGCTCCGTGACCAGTTCTCGGGCCAGCAGGGTCCGCCGCTTGAGCCCGGCCGACATCGCCCCGACATCGGCGGTGGCGTCGATCTGCATTCGTTCGAGCGTGCGAGTGGCCCGTTCGTCCGCCTTCCAGTCTTCGACCTCGTGGGCCGCCACGGCGGCGTCGAGTGCCCGCCGCACGATGGTCAGAGCGTCGCCGGAAAGGTCCTGCGGCACCTCCTGCGAGAGATAGGCAACGCGGGTGCCCGGAGCCACCACGCATCTTCCCCGATCGGGCTGCTCCTGCCCGGCGATCATCCTGAGAAGTGTGGTCTTGCCGGAACCATTGCGGCCGAGAAGACCGATCCGCTGTCCGGCCTCGACCTGCCGGGTGACGCCATCGAGGAGCGGCGGCCCGCGGTAGCCGATCGTCAGGTCGTCGAGGTGAACGAGGGCCATGCGTGTCCAGAAAACGTGGAGGGCAAAGTCGCCGCATCCTACCGAATATGGTCCGGACACACAGAACACACAGACCGCGAACATTCCTCACACATTCTCCGTACAGGCTAGGGAATGCCGTGGGGCCACCACACGCCCGCCGCAAATCGTCAAGCCGCAAATCGTCAAACAGGGAGGATGAGATGGTCCGCGAAGACCTTGTGTCGTTGTGTGAAAACTACGTTCGGAGCCGCGACGAGGCCGCTTCCCAGCGGCCCGTGCAGCCCGTCGATCCTGCGCCCGAAATCGTCAGAAGCTTCCGGCTGGCCGAGATCTCCGAGAGTGAGATGCAGGCGTTGCTTGCTTATGTGGACGACTCCGAAGACGAAAACGATTCCCTCGCTGCGGAGATGGAAGCCGCCGGGATCGTGCTCCAC
>CAMCQY010000153.1 GCA_945877135.1 Candidatus Kuenenia stuttgartensis | reverse complement strand
TGGCCCACGCTCTTGATGAGATAGCCCCAGGCGCCGGACTGCATCGCCGTCTGGATGTCGCGGGGATCCTTGGAGGCCGAGAGCATCAGGATCCTCGCGTCTGGAAACGACGCTCGAATCCTGCAAAGGGTTTCGATGCCGTCCATGCGATCCATGCTGACGTCGAGAAGCGTGACGTCGGGGCGGTGCTTTCGATAGAGTTCGCAGGCCGACGCACCGTCGTCCGCCTGGGCCACGATGTTGAATCCGTGGCCAAGTGACAGCACACTCGCGAGACCGACCCGCATCACCGCATGGTCGTCGACGAGCATGACACTGGTCGCGAGCGGATTGGCGGTCGTGATCGGTTTCATGATTCCCCCATTTCGGTCAGTTCGGCATCGTAGGCCCGGCGTGCGACCACGGCATGCACCGTCGTGCCCTCTCCCGGATGGCTCTCGATCTGCAGGCTGCCCCCCAGCCGCTCCGCCCGCTCCCGCATGCCGTGGATGCCGAAGTGGCCGCTCTCGGTGCCACGCTGCTCTCCCATCTCGAACCCCGCGCCGTCGTCCCGCACGATCACGTGAATGGTATCGTCGTCGGCCTTCGACTCCACGGCCACACGGATCGACTTGGGGCGGCCGTGCCGGAGGGCGTTGGTGATCGCCTCCTGCACGATCAGCAGGATCTGGCCTGCCACGATGGCCGGTGCATCATCCACGCCGGCGGAGGTCTCGACGGTGATGGCGGCATGGTGCCCCTCGCCGAGTCTCGCCGCCAGAATTCGCAGCGACTGCGACAGCGACTGGTCGGATATCGGCAGGCTCCTCATCGCCCAGACCGATCGTTGCAGTTCGCCGTTGGCGTGGTTCACCATCCGTCTCGCCACGTCGAAATGGAGCCGCGGTCCGTCGGGCTTCAGGAGCCCGCCAGCCTCGCAGGCATCGAGTTGGTAACCGATGCCGCCGAGCGTCTGGAGGAGCGTGTCGTGGAGGTTCGCAGCGAGCCGGTTCCGCTCGCCGATCGTGGCCTGATATTCAACGGCCGCATCGCGGCGTGACCGCATCTCGGCGGCGAGACGACGAGTCGTGGCCGCCACCTGCCGGCGCAGCAGCCACACCCAGACGAGCGCCCCAACCAGCGTAGCTGCCACGCTGCCCAAAAGCACACGCAGCCGCTGCGGGTTCCACCAGGAAGGTCTGGCGAGGACGGTGATGTCGGCGGCGGTGCGGGGCAGGATCGTCATCCTTTCCACCGAGGGATGGTGCCAGATCGGCCGCACGCTCTGGGGGGCATGCAGATCGCACTGCACGATGCCGCGCACAGCGAGCTCGCTGCCGACCTCGATGGCCGCGAGCGACTCGAACACATCCCGCGGAAGCACGGCCGCCAGCGTCGATTCTCCGGCGACCATGAGGAGAGCCCCTCCCTCGACGGTCCGCTGCATCTCCACCAGCTTGGCCCGGAACGCGATCAGGCAGCCATCGTAGTCCCCCGGCTGGGCAAGCAGGCCGTAGCGACGGGCATCTCTGTTGAGGGTGACGATCGCGTCCGGCTGAACGGGCAGCGGTGAAGGTGGCGTGGTCGTGCGAAGGCGGCGGACGACCGCCTCGACGATCGCAACCGCCGCCGATACGTCGGCCGTGACTCGGGTGCGATCGATGAATCCGGCCGCCTCGACCACGTCGCCCGGAGCCAGCGACTGCACCGACTGCGTCTCGATGCGAACGCCGATCGCCCCGCGCTGGAGATAGATGACCTGCCCGGGAATCGCGTGCGTCACGACGCCTTCCGTACGGATGCGGTGGCTCGAGATCGCCGTCGGCTGAAAACGGGCGATTCCCTCCAAGGGGATGGCTGGCGCCTCGAACGGCTTGCTGTGCGGTGGCTCGACGACGGAGAGGTCGTCGATGTCATTGATGAGAATACTCGGCGACACGAACTGACCTCGCGTCGTGAACCGCGAAGCCGCCACGCCGACGACACGGAGGGTGCCGTCCACCCGATCGTCGGGCGGCAAAGGCATCGATGTTTTGGGGATGATGGCCATGAATCGGCCGAACGTCCCCGCCAGCACCAGAACCCAACGCGTTCCCTCGTCGCGATAGCCCTGGAGAATTCCCTCCACCAAGACCCGTTGGCTATCGTCGGATCCCGCAAAAAGCGTTTCTGCGGCGGGTAACCGCGGCTCTGGCAGCGGCTGCAGGAGGCCGTCTCGCATGATCCGGATCGCATGTGGAATGATCATCGGGGCGTAGCCGCTCAAGTCGGTCCTGCCCGTGATTTCAACCTCCATGCCGGGAGTAAGCCTTTTCCAATCCTCCTCGCTGCCCCGCCAGACGCCACGCATGCGTGCCATGTTGACGTTCACCCAGATGCCGGCCGTGTCGTCCTGCACGACGCAGTAATCGAGGGTTTCCTCCCCTCGCGTAAGCCACGTCACGACGCCATGCACGATCACCGCATCATCTTCGACCGCTCCGCGGGATGCGCCTTGCATCGTCAGCGGCAGTGCCCGTACCGCGGCGATGGTGGCGGACCTCGCCCCCTCAGCCTGCTCGACGCCAAGACAGGCCACCGTCGATGACGACACCACGACGAGCGAGAGCACGACACGACCGCGCTGGAGGAAACGGGTGATCATCGACAGACCCCATCGGGCGTTACACCGGCGGCGCGGCTGCAAGGCGGACACGTTCCAAACCTAATGTACTCTCTCGCCGAAGCTGCAAAACGTTCAGTTGAGGCTGTAGCCTCATCGGGACGCCGCAGTGTCTTCTGTCGTCTTCCCCGATGGGCCGAATTTGGCTGCCTTTGCTGCCACGTAGATCGGGTCGGCCCCCACGGCGACCACGCCTCCCGCCGCCACCTCGTCGATAACGTTCCCCATCATGTCGGTCACCGTGGCGGCCTCCGGCGTCGTGAATTCGACCGTCCGTCCCGTCGGGAGGCGGTCGTGGGTCCAGAGCACGGAAACGGGCGGCATCCCGGACCGATTGACGCGGTATCCCCAGGCATCTTGAATCGTGATTGGCTCGCAGGTGGTCGCTCCCCGCAGCATCTGCGACAACGTGGCCACGGCCGCCGCCACCGGCCGAAAGCTACCGTCGAGTTCGAGCATTACCTTGTGGCCGGCCTGCCCCATGTCGCCGGGGTTATAGGTATCGTAGAGCAGGCTGGCTTCAACACCTTCGCCCAAACGCGCAATGAATCCCTGCACGACGAGCGCCGCACCCCGGCGTGGCGATGCCGCATACCGCGTCGGACCGCGCAGTTCCGCCCGCTTGAGCGACTGGCAGTTGTCGATGGGCGACCACTCCGTGTCCCAGATCTTCAGGCCTTCGAGACGATGCTTGGCCAACGCGGCGCGGATGTCGGCCACGCTGCGGCGGATGAGGGCCGGGTCGGCTGTATAGAAATGGAAGCTGACGCCATACAGCCGCGGCCGTCCCGTTTGCGGGTCGACCTCCTTGAGGACCGGCTGCGAGGAGAGAATCTCATCGAAGAACGGTCCAAATTCATCACGGACGGTGAGCGACCCCAGCAGCAGCTTCACGTTTGGATTGGCCCGCCAAGCCCCGGTGGCGAGGGCCGCCGCCTCCTTGGCGTAGGCGACGGCGCGGCTCTCCCCCTTTGCCGCCTGCACCTCCTGATTCGGCTCGTTCTGGAGTTCCCAGACCGCCACGCGATCACCGTAGTGGCGGACGGCCTCGGCGGCATAGGCCGTCTGCTTTGTGAAGTCAGCCGGATTCGACCAGCCCCAGCCAGGCTGGAAGCTCTGCGCCCAGGGCGGCGCGTGCTGCAGGATGCCGAGCGTCTTGAGGCCGGCGGCCTGCCAGGCTGCCACACGCTGGTCCTGCTGCGGTGAGAATGCGAATGGCGACTCAGCAGTCGGCTGCGCCCGCACCCAATCGAGCCACCAGGTCTTGTTCCAGCCATATCCCGCCGCGCGATAGCCGACCTCTCCGCCGATGTTGTAGTCGAGCGTCACTCCCAGCGGTGCCTGCACCTTCTTCGAGGAAGGCGGCAAGACGCTGAACAGCGCCTCGGCATAGGGCTCCCCGCCTTGGCCGTCGGTCTCCTCCGCCGCGCACTCGACGCGGAATGCCCCGGTCTGTGTCGCATGATCGAGAAACGTCAGCTTCAACGCCTTGTGGCCCGGCGGCACCGTGAGTTCCCAGGTCTTCACAGAGTCGGGGATCTCGCGTTCCCAGACGTCGCAGATCCGCCTTCTCATTGAGATCCGCTGCGGCTGGTCGGTGGCATTGAAGAGGCTCAGGGTGCCGGTGACCTTGTCGTCGGGACGAAAAAACAGGGGGCGACGTTCGCCATCGAGCACCAGTTCCGCCTCGACGGGCAAGGCGGTGGAAAAGGCGGATGCAGACATCGCCTCCTCTACCTGCACGGCGTCGATCATGATCCGGCCCGTCGGAGGTGGAACGATGCTCACGTAGCAGATGCCGTCGGGCACGGGGGGCGGCGTGAACACGAGCAAGCATCGCTCCCACCGATCGGCATGGGCGGTGAAGGACTGCGTGTGGAGCGTGGCTTTCGCCGACATGATGGCGGCCTGCACCGGCACCTCCGCCGAACCGCGCACGGAGAACGACAGCACGTGGGGCCGCCCCCAGGCCAGCCGCATGCCGAGGCTGTCGAGACGGGAGCCGGCGATGCCGTTGAAGTCGAGGATCGCCGCGCGAAATCCGTGGGGCGCCGCAGGCACAGACTCCGTCGCGAGTTTGACGCCGTTCGCATGCCAGCCGGCACGCCCTGTCTCGAAGGATCCGTTCCGCAGCCGGTTGCGGCCCGACGGCGGGGGCACGAGCCATTCCTCGCCGAGGACGGCGACGTCGACGCCGGCCACGAAATCCCGATCCGCTCGCGACAGGCGATCGAGCGGCACGGTGGCGAACCGGCCGTTCTCCTTGGCGATGCGAACGCCATCCTCCGACACCGCCGCGAGCCGGCCTGCGACATCCTTCGTTCCGCTGGAGTCGCTCCAGCGCCGCATCTCCTGCCGCGGCGGGAGCGGATTGCAACCCTCGCCTTCGAGCAGGCGAAACTCGGCGTCGTCGACCCAGATCGTGTTTTCCTCGTACAGCGAGATCCCCATGCAAGCCTTGGGATCGTCCTTCTCCGCGCGAAACCGCAGCACCACGCACCGCCACACCTGACCCACCTCGACGTCGGTAGCCGCGTGGTTGGTCGGAAACCAGCCGTGTGCGTCGTGCACGCATACGACGGCACGCGCCTCCCGCTTCTGACTCTTGATCCAGGCGGCCGCCTCGTACCAGCGGCCCGCTGAGATGCCTCCCGGGATCGGGATGGAGAGCCTCGGGTTACCGTTCATGAGCCGGGTGACGGTGATCGCCTGGGCCGATTTGCCCGAATGCACCTCGCGCCGCGAAGCGGTCATCCGGCTCCTGGTAATCCCGTCGATCGGAAACCGTCCCCAGGCTCCGGAAAAAGCGTCCTCGCCCCGCTCGACGAAACGGCCCTCGAATCCGCCATCGGCGCCGATGAGGTTGTGGCCGGGCTGTGGCGGTTGGGCGACGGCCATTGGCCCGCACCAGGCATGCATCGCCGCGACCAGCACGACAACCAGGGGACCGAGACCACGTGGCACGAAGGCCCCTGGTCGACGGCACGTCAGCATGGGGCTGGTCACTCTGGCTTGTAGTCGGTCTTGAGTTCAAACCGAAACGCCTCGCCCTTGTTCAGGCCCTTCTTCACCATGGCCTTGAGGCCCGACGTGGCGAGGGCTCCGTATGCCGGCGGAACGACGTGCCGAATCTTGAGCGGGGCGGCTGGCCGGTCTTCAGTGGCTGGCTCGCTGATGCGTTCTGTTTTCGAGAACGTCACCGCATAGTCGCCGACGGCCGTGCCTCGGCCGGGTGCGCCGCCGCCGGTCGCCGTCAGCCGAAAGCTGCCATCGGCACCGCTCACCCCGGAAGCCGGCAGGCCCGCTCCAGGGGTCAGCGGCGAAAACCCGACCGTCGCCCTGTCGAGCGGCGTACCGTCCAGCAACACCGTGCCCTCCACCATTTCGACGTCCGGACCGGATCGTCCGCAGCCCACGAAGAACGACAGCCCGATCACACATGCCGCGGCCTTCGACATGTTGCCGCGCGACATGCCGCGGTACGGCGGGCCGCCGCCTCGACGCACGAACACGTACATTCCGAAAAACCTCCAGATGGAACTGTTGCGGTTGTGAGCCAGGAAACGCGGGACGTCAGTTCGGCAGCTTGGCACTGGCCTCGCCGCCGGCCATCGACCCCAAGGCACCCCACACACCCCACTGCGAGTTGCCCTTCCAGTCGTAGTTGTAGGGCGAGTTGTTGAAGGTGGCGTTCGGGTCGCCGGCGTTGATCGCATCGTTGATGAAGACGATCGCCCCGTCGCACATCGCCACGTACGCACCGTTCGCGTGGTAGCTGCTGGCCGAAGGAAGCGCGGCATCCAAGATGTTGGCGGCGCCGAAACAGGTGACGCTGTTGGGCGGCAGCACCGCGAAGAACGCCGTGGAAATGTCGGCGCCGTCTCCCCACCGACGACCGCTCGACGTGTCGCCGCTCGCCACCGGGCTGAACGACCCGGATCCGGCCAGACCGCTGCAGTCGGCCGGCTTGGTGATCCCGCTCTTCGTGGCGACGCCCCCTTGCACGTTTCTCGAGCCGTCGCCGACGGCCGCCTCGGCCAGCATCAGCGTCTGCGACGTGCCATCGGTGATCCGGGAGATCTTCGAATACCTGTCACCCGTCGTGCCCGGCGACGCCGCGTAGATGTCGCTGACACACCCGAACGGCCCACGCAGAGTCATGTTGTCGTAGCCAAACATGATGTCGCCGCGGTTGCAGCGGTAGTTGGTCGTGCCAAGCGTCGCCTGGCCACGCTGGAACTTCTCCGACGGGCATCGCAGCGACGCGGGCTGCTTGTCGTATGGTCCGCCCGTCGAGTTCACGTTCTGGCCGCTGATGCCCCAGCTGATCACGTCTTTATAGAGCTGTTGTTCCTCGATCAGCGGCAGGATCGAGGAGATCCAGGAGATTCGCTTCCAAAACCTGCCGGTGTTGGAGCCGAAGGCCCGGAAATACGACGTGTCGCCGGTCGCTGCCGGCAGCCGCTGCTTGGCGCTCTCGAAGTTGAGCACACCCATGGCCAGCTGCTTCATGTTGTTGCTGCACGCGCTGCGGCGTGCCGCCTCGCGGGCCTGCTGCACAGCCGGTAGCAAGAGGCCCACGAGCGTGCCGATGATCGCGATCACGACCAGCAGTTCCACGAGTGTGAACCCGCGACGGCCCGCTAAAGCACAGCGCGGACAAACGAGTGAAATAGGTTGCCTGTTCATAAGTCCCCCTGAAGACTGATGAGATTGATCACGACTGGAGTGTCGTCGTGCCGCGAAGCCGTGCTGCCGGAGAACCAACCTCCCCGGTATATCCACAAAACTAGCTCACGGCCGGAGGCCCGTCACTGGAGGATCCTCCAGTGACCCCGGGGCGGCCTCAGGGCCATGGATGGCCTTTTCCACGGCCCGTCAGAGGGGGGCGTCGACGATGGCGACCCGGACTTCCACGCCGAGGGCCTGGGCGATGCGGTTGAGCGTCTCGATCGTAGGATTCGCGTGAGGGTCGGATTCGAGTCGCGAGAGTCTCGCCCGGTCGATTCCGCTCAGCCGCTGCACATCCGTCAGGCTCAGGCCGCGTTCCTGACGCTTGGCCTTTAATGTCTGCAATGCCAGTTGCAGGCGATCGTGCGCCGCCAGCACCGACCGGCCTCGTGCCACGATCGCATCCTTTTCGCGAACGACATCCTTGATGATCCGGCAGTGGCGCTTCACTTCAGCGGCCGTCAGACGCCGTTTGACACGCTTTCGAACCGTCACTCGGTTTGCCTGACTCGTCATGGGAGCCCTCTCATTCGAGGTCGAAAGCCGTCACGGGGAGAACGGTGATGGGATCAATCATCTCATAGACGACGGCGATATCCCGGCCCGCCGACGTTCGTCCGAAGGCAATCCATCGGCCACTCGCCCGCGTC
>CAMCQY010000152.1 GCA_945877135.1 Candidatus Kuenenia stuttgartensis | reverse complement strand
AGCGGCGACACCGTCTGGGCGGAGTCCCGCGGCGTGTTCGATCAGCCGGCGAAGGGCTACGAGCGGATGCTCGCCCTCGTCCGCGAGCTGAAACCGACGATCGTGTTCGTGGCCTACGGTCGCAACGAGTCGTATCAGGGCGAGGCGGGCCTGGCAGCCTTTCGCACGCAGCTCGAAAAGCTCTGCGACGATCTCAAGACGGCGGACGTGCGGCTCGTCTTGGTCACGCCACATCGCTTCGAAACGGCCGATGCCGATGTACGCAACGTGCCGCTTTCCATCTACTCTCAAGCCATCCGCGATGTGGCAGCGGCCAAGCAGGCTGGCTTGGTCGATCTCTTCACGCACCTGCCGACGACCGCCACGGCGGGCGACAAGCTCACGGAGAATGGTGTCCATCTCTCGAACGCGGGCTATACCGAGGCCGCGCGGGTTTTCACGGCGGCATCGGGGCAGGAATCCTCAGCCGACTTCGCAGCCCGGTCGGAAAACCTCCGCAAGCAGGTGGTCGCCAAGAACACGCTCTTCTTCCATCGCTGGCGACCGGCCAACGAAACCTACATCTTCCTGTTTCGCAAACACGAGCAGGGCAACAACGCCGTCGAGATTCCGCAGTTCGACCCACTCGTCGAGGCGGCTGAGCAGCAGGTGCGAAGCCTCGTGAAAGGAACACGCTAAGCATGAACCTCCGACTCGCTTTCGTCGCTGTCTGCCTGATGGTGTCGTGCCTGCGGCCGGCGCTGGCCCAGCGCGGCCTCAAGGACATCCCCTCGCCGGACCCCGCGGCGGAACTGGCTGCGATGCAGGTGGCCGACGGCTATGAGGTGAATCTATTCGCTGCCGATCCGCTGATCACGAAGCCGCTGCAGATGAACTTCGATCCCCAGGGCAGGCTATGGGTGTCGTCATCGAGTGTCTATCCCCAAATCAAACCGGGGGAGGTCGCCAACGACACCGTCACGATCCTCGAGGACCGCGATGGCGACGGGCGGGCCGACGCCCATACCGTGTTTGCCGACGGCCTCTTGATGCCCACCGCCGTGCAGCCGGGCGACGGCGGCGCGTACGTCGCCAACAGCACGGAGTTTCTCCACCTCTCCGACACGGATGGCGACGGCAAGGCCGACACGCGGCGGGTCGTGCTCTCCGGCTTTGGCGCGGAAGACACGCACCACATCATCCACACGTTTCGCTATGGCCCCGATGCCAGGCTCTACTTCAACCAGTCCATCTATATTCACAGCCATGTGGAGACGCCCCACGGCGTCCGGCGGCTCAATGCCGGCGGCATCTGGCGGTTTGCTCCGGAGTCGCTCGCGCTTGATGTCTTCGCCCGCGGCTGGGTCAACACCTGGGGACATGCCTTCGACCGCTGGGGCCGGTCGCTCGTCACCGACGGCGCCGGCGGCGAGGGCATCAACTACGGCTTCCCCGGGGCGGCCTATGTGACAGCCGCGGGCACGCCGCGCATTCTCAAGGGCATGAATCCGGGCAGCCCGAAATACTGCGGACTCGAAATCATCGACGGCCGCCATCTGACCGACGATGCGCAGGGCCAGCTGATCACGAACGACTTCCGTGCCAACCGCGTCTGCCGCTTCCGGCTTACCGATAAGGGCTCGGGCTTCGCCAGTGAAAAACTGCCCGATCTCATCCACTCGCAGCGGGTGACGTTCCGGCCGATCGACGTGAAGATGGGCCCCGACGGCGCGATCTATATCGCCGACTGGTACAACCCGATCATCCAGCATGGCGAGGTTGACTTTCGCGACGAGCGTCGCGACCGCACGCATGGTCGCATCTGGCGGGTGACGGCCAAGGGGCGGCCAACCCTGCCGCGGATCGATTTCACGAAGCTCTCGACGCCCGAGCTGCTTGGGCAGCTCAAGTCGCCGGAGAGCTATGCCCGCGACATGGCCAAGCGGGTGCTCTTTGCCCGCGGCAGTGAGGCCGTGGTGCCGGAACTGACCAAGTGGCTGGCATCACTCGATTCGCTCGAGCCCGATTTCGAGCGGCTGCGGCTGGAGGCTCTGCGGCTGCGGCAGGGGCTCGACCGTGGCAGCCAGCACGACATCGACGCGGGCCTGCTCAAAGCCGTGCTGACGTCGCCCGATGCAAGAGCCCGTGCGGCAGCGGCCCGGATCGTCTGCGACTGGGCTGACCGTCTTGAAGCTCCGGTGGAACTGCTCGCACCAGCCGTGGACGATCCCTCGGCGCTCGTGCGACTCGAAGGGGTGCGGGCGCTGGCCACGCTCGGCGGCAGGCGGGCCGCGGAGCTCGCTCTGCATGCGGTCGATCATGAGCGGGACGACGCCCTCGACTACGCCGTCTGGCTGGCGGCCCGCGAGACGAAAGACGCCTGGCTCCCCGCGGTCCTCGACGGCACGTTCGCCGATGACGGTCGCTTCGGTCGGGTGATCTTCGCCGTGGCAGCGGCCGAGGCGTCGGCTGCCGTGCCGCGGATCGTCGCGTCGCTCCAGAATGGAAATGCGGCCGGAAAGATTTCCGACGCCGATCGGCAGGCGGCGCTCTCCACGATCGCCAAGCTCGGCAACCCCGATCAGCTTCGCGTGGTGTTCGACGTCGTCGCCAGCCCCGCCACCCCGCCCGCGCAGGCCGCCGCACTGCTCGGCGATCTACTCGACTCGCACAGGCAACGCCGTGCCGTGCCGACGGGTGACGTCGCGGCGATCGAGAAGCTCGTCGTGTCTTCAAACGACTCCTGCGCAGCCCGCGCGATCGAGGCCGCGGCCGCCTGGCAGGTGACGGCTGCCACCGAGGAGTTGGCGGGGATCGCCGAATCGGGCAGCCGATCCCTCACGGTTCGCAATGCTGCCATTGCCGCACTTGGTGGTCTACCGGGCGATCCGCCGCGTGCGGCGCTCCTGAAGCTCTGCACCGCTCCCGGAAATGACGAGGGCTTCAAGGCCGCCGCGATCGCCGCCCTCGTTCCACGCTCAGGAACCGACGCTGCCGCTCAGGCCGTGGCCTTCCTCGGCACAGCCCGCGATGCCAAGGCACGCACCATCGTCTTCCAGGCGTTTCTCAAGGCGAAGGATGGCGCGGCGGCGCTGGCTGCGGCCTTCGAACGTTCGCCTTCGACGCTCTCCGTCGACGCTGCAAAGGATGGCCAGCAGGCCGTGAGTGCCGCCGGTCGTCAGGAGCCCGCACTCACGCAGGCACTTGCCGCCGCGATTGCCCGTGCCTCAAGTGCAGGGACGCAGCCGGTCGCCTCGCCCCATGCGATGGACTCCGCGGCGCTCGAAGCGTTCGTCTCGCTCGTGCGTGACAAAGCAGATGCCGGACGCGGCGCGGCGATCTACGCGAGGGAGAATTTGAAGTGCGTCACCTGTCATCGGATCGGCGACGCAGGTGGCCGTGTCGGCCCCAACCTGACGGCGATCGGTGCCTCGAGCCCGCTCGACTACGTCATCGATTCGCTCCTCTATCCCGCCAAGAACGTGAAGGAGGGCTACAACACGGTCGTCGTGCAGACGGCCGACGGGCAGGTGCTCACGGGCATCCAGGTCACGCGGAGTGACGCCGAACTGGTGCTCCGCGATGCCGCGGGCAAGGAGATGAAGATCCCCACGGCCGACATCGACGAGGAATCGGCCGGCACCTCGCTCATGCCTGCCGGACTCATCGACGGCCTCTCACGTGAGGAACTCGCCGATCTCGTCTGCTATCTCTCCAGCCTGGGCAAGTAAACCTTCGACAAGCTACGAAATCCCCAGGAGCCATTCTATGCCTGCGATCAAACGCATTCTCGTCACCGGCGGTGCGGGCTTCCTCGGCAGCCATCTCTGCGACCGTCTTGTGGCAATGGGCCACGACGTGATCTGCGTTGACAACTTCTTCACGAGCCAGAAGTCAAACGTCGCCCACCTGCTCTCGCAGCCCAACTTCGAGCTCCTGCGGCACGACATCACCCAGCCGCTCTGGCTCGAGGTGGACGAGATCTACAACCTCGCCTGCCCGGCCGCCCCAGGCCACTATCAATACAACCCGATCAAGACGATGAAGACGTCGGTGATGGGGGCGATCAACGTCCTCGGCATGGCCAAGCGTTGCCGGGCGAAGGTGCTGCAGGCTTCCACGAGCGAGGTCTACGGCGATCCCGAGGTGCATCCGCAGCCAGAGAGTTATCGCGGTGCTGTGAATCCCATCGGCCCCCGTGCCTGCTACGACGAGGGGAAGCGGGCCGCCGAGACGCTCTTCATGGACTATCACCGGGCCAATCATGTGAACGTCCGGATCGTGCGGATCTTCAACACGTATGGCCCGCGGATGCATCCCTACGATGGCCGTGTCGTCTCCAACTTCATCCGGCAGGCGCTCTGTGGCGAGCCGATCACGATCTTCGGCAGTGGTGGCCAGACCCGCAGCTTCTGCTATCGCGACGATCTGATCGAGGGAATGATCCGGATGATGAACGGCCCGGACGACTTCGTGGGCCCGGTGAACATCGGCAATCCGGGCGAGTTCACGATCCGGCAACTGGCGGAGTTGACGCTCGAGTTGTCGGGGTCGAAGTCGCAGTTGATCGAGAAGCCGCTGCCGGTGGACGATCCCGAGCGGCGTCGGCCCGACATCACGCTCGCCAAGCAGAAGCTCGATTGGGAGCCGAAGGTGCCACTCCGCGAGGGGCTGGCGAAGACGATCGACTGGTTCCGTTCGGTGAAGTTCGAGCACTTCCGGGCCCCGACGCCGAACTGGTGATACCCCCCACGCTCCCATCCAAGCCGAACGCGCCCCCACGCTCCCATCCAAGCCGAACGCGCGCCCACGCTCCCATCCAAGCCCGCAGCGCAAGCAAGGGAATACGGGTGGCCTACCGGATTGGGTCGCGGATTCCTCTCGCTGGCGCTTCGGGCTTGGATGGTCACCCCCCGCGTGCCTCTCATCCGCCCAAAAACCGACGCGTTTTTGGCCTTCGCCAGCGCCGGCCGTTCCGCTACTGTCCCGCCCTCGCCCGTGGGCGAGCACCACCCGCATTTCCCCAGGAGCCCCACCATGAACCGCCAGCAACTTTCGGCGACCGTCCTTGAACTGCTTGAAAAGGAGACGGGCGAATCCTATCCGGCGCTCGAGGATTCCACGTCGCTCCGCGATGGGCTCAACCTCGACTCGCTCGATATGGCCGGGCTCGTGCTCCATATCGAGAGCCGCTTCGGCATCCAGGTGGAGACCGAACTGCTCGAAAAGGTCACCACAGTCGGCGACCTGCTCAACGTGCTCGAGCAGAAGATCGCCGCCAAGGCCGCCAAGAAGGCGGCATAAGCGTTCGCGGATTTCGCGCAGTCGTTCAACAAGTCCTCCCGATCGCCGCACGCCATGCATGGAAGCATCCCGAATGCCGAGGCCGTGAGCGCCGCGTGCGGCGTGGCCGGTCATGCGCTCGTTGAGGCCTCGCTTGCGGAGATTCCCGGGCTGCGTGACCAGCCAGTGCCGGAAGGCGTGCCCACGCTGCCCTCGCGGTTCCTGCGACACTCTGACGAACAGACGGTTGTCGGCATCCGCGCGGTACTCGCCGCGATCGCCGCGCACCCTGAGCCAACGCTGTCGTTCGCTGGCTACGGCGTCGTCGCGTCAGCCTGTCAGTCGGGCCGGATCGCCACGGCCCAGTCTTTGGCGATGCTCCGCACAGCCGGCGGCGTGGCCGTGTCGCCGCACATCGTGCCACAGTGTTCGCTCCACTCGCTCGCTGGTGCGGTGAGCGTGGCGTTCGGCATGCACGGACCAAACATCGGCACAAGTGGCGGCCAACACGCCGTCTCCGAAGGACTGTTCACGAGTCTCTCACTGCTCGCGGCCGACGCATCCCTGCCCGGCATCTGGCTCGTGGTAAGCGGCTGGACAGAGGAGCCGTCGCTCGATGCGACCGGCAAGCCTGACTGCACTCCGCTGCAGGACGGCCGCTCCGGTCCGATCTGTCGAGCGTTGGCTGTGGCGCTCACGGCCGATGCAGATGCCCCCGCCGACACGGGTATCAGTCGCCGGCTCACGCTCCACATGCCCTCGGCCATTCGCGTGGCGCGACCTGCCGCACACGATCGTTCCGCCGCGGACGAGATCCTCGACTTCGCCCGCGGACTCGCCGCTGGCCCTGCCGCATCGTGGTCGCATGTCTGCCCGTGGGGTGCAGAGATTCGGCTCGATCCCTATGCGGCCGCGTCGCGCGGCATCCCGCAGAGGGAGGCCGCATGATCGTCGTCGCACGAACCAACTCCGGTGAGAAGAGCCGCGAGCCGATCGCGATTACCGGCGTCGGTGCCGTGTCGCCGCTGGGCCACAGCTTTGAGGCGATCACAGACAGTCTGCTGGCCGGTCGGAGCGGCGTGCGGTCGATCGATCCGGGCGCGTTTGCGCGGGAGAGCCATCAGTTTGCCGCCGCGGTGGATGTGATTCCCGCACCTCCAGACGGCATCTGCCAGATCGACGCTGAGGGCTTCGCAGGCCTCACGCGGCTGGAACAGATGGTGATCAGCCCGGTGTCCCATGCGGTCGCCGACGCTGGCCTCGCTCCGCACCGCAACGGGCTCCGTATCGGTCTGGTGCTTGGTCTTGGAGCCGAGCAACTCAAGATGTGGGAGCTCGATTTCTTGGACGGCGGCACGCAGGTCTTCGCGCCGTCACCCACCGACACGCTCGTGCATCGCGTCGCCCACCTGATGCATCTCCGCGGGCCGGCGGTGACGGTGGCCGCTGCGTGTGCCTCGAGCGGCTACGCGATGGCGCTGGGCCGTAGCTGGCTGAGCGCCGGGTGGGTCGATGCCTGTGTCGTCGGTGGCTGCGACGTGCTCAGTCCGACGGCCCTGGCCGCGTTCTACAACCTTCGTGCGCTCTCGCGTCGCAGTGACGATCCCGCCAAGGCTTCGCGGCCGTTCGACCGCGACCGCGATGGATTTGTGATGGGCGAGGGTGGAGCCTGCTTCGTGCTCGAACCGCTGTCAGCAGCCCGCCGGCGTGATGCCCGGGTGTATGGCGAACTGGCGGGCGTCGGCATGTCGAGCGATGCCACCCACATGGTGAGCCCGTGCAGCGATCCGACACAGGCCGCCCGGGCGATCACGCAGGCGTTGGCCGATGCGCAGGTGGCAGCCGACGAGATTGACTATGTCAACGCCCACGCCGCCGGCACGCCGGTGGGCGACGCGGCCGAGGCGGGGGCGATCCGCCGGGCGCTCGGGTCAGCCGTTGATCGCGTGCCGGTGAGTTCCACGAAGAGCATGTCGGGGCATCTGGTGAGCGGTGCGGCAGCCTTCGAGGCGGTCGCGTGCCTCGCCGCGATTGCTCGGCAGGCGGTGCCGCCAACCTTGAACCTCGATCACCCTGATGAGCAGTGCCAACTCGACCATGTGCCGCACGTCGCCCGCGAGCGTTCGGTGCGGGTCACGGCCAGCAACTCATTCGGCTTTGGTGGGGCGAACCTCTGCCTCGTGATTCGCGAGGCCGCCTGACGCCACGACCCTATCCAATCCAAGCCCCTGCCCCATCCAAGCCCGTTGCGCGAGCAAGGGAAATCTTTTCCAACGTCCGCAATCCTCTCCCACCGTTCACCCCATTCCAACTCAATCCGTCCCCCAGGAGATTCCCGATGACAGCCCCGACCTTCGCAAGCCAGACCATCCCGACCACCGCCACTCGTCACACGCCGCCGCTGACGGTCGCTGCGATCGACGAGATGCTCGAATACCTGGTGGCCCACTGGCACAAGGTCGAGCCTGCCCATCAGGAGCAAGGGCTCGGTGGTCGGATCTGTGATCTGCACCGCTTCAATTTCCTTCTGTGGCACGAGGAAGACATCGCTCGTTCGCCGGAGGTGACCGATGCCCGGATCGCGCAGGTGAAGCGGGCGATCGACAAATACAACCAGGCCCGCAACGACGCGATTGAGAAGACCGATGACTGGCTGATCGAGGAGTTGGTGAGTCGCGGGATCGTCGCGGGCCCGACCGCTCCGGCGGCTACAGAGACTCCCGGTGCGGCAATCGACCGTCTTTCGATCCTCGAACTGCGTCGGTTTCACATGCAGGAACAGATCGATCGGGCTGATGCCACGCAGGAGCACCGCGAAAAGGCGGCATCGCGGATGGCGGTGCTCGACATGCAGCGGGCCCACCTGATGGA
>CAMCQY010000151.1 GCA_945877135.1 Candidatus Kuenenia stuttgartensis | reverse complement strand
AGCGGAACGATTACTTGCCCTCGGGCTCCACGCCCAGTTCACCGGCAAGCTTCTTGACCTGTTCGGCATCCTGCAGCAGTTTTTCCAGTTCGCCCTCGAGGCCGTCGGCGCGATCCATGGCGCTGAGCAGTTCCCGCAGGCGGTTGCGGGTGTCGAGGAGCTTTCGCAGAGGCTCGACCTGTTCGACGATCTTCGCCGGCTCGAAGTCTTCGATCGAAGAAAACTTCAGCTTGACGGCCATCTCGCTGCCATCGCCGGCGAGCGTGTTTTCGACCTTCATCTCGACACCCGGGGTCATTCGCTTCATGACCTCGTCGAAGGAATCCCGGTCGATCGAGACGAACTTGCGATCCTTGAGCGGCTTGAGGGGCTCGGTTGGATTGCCCGAGAAGTCACCCATGACACCGACGACGAAGGGCAGTTCCTTGACGACGGTTGCGCCTTCGGTCTCGACGTCGTACGTGATGTGCACTCGCGGCTTCCGCACGCGAGACAACTTGCCGTGCACCGACTCTGGCATGATGTGGCTCCTTCGACCCCTTCGTTGGTGGATGTCCGATCGCACGCTGCGACCGTGAGAGAATATCCTCCCCCACCTTCAAATGTCAAAGCGCTCCCCAGATTCCCGCAAAGCGGCCCTCTGCAAGGCGGCCATTGGGATGCCAGCAGAATCAGCCGCCGCTGCCGCCGCCACTGTCGCCATCCATGCCGGCAGCCCGAAACAGCAACGCGAGGGCGGACTCGTCACGAAGCAGTTCGCGGTAGTAGGCCTCTCGCGGCAGCCGCCCGAGCCGCACAACGTTGCGAATCTGGGCCCCAATGAGGCTGTGTGGGTCGTGCCGTTCGAAGTAGTCGGCGATCGATTCCAGCTGGCTTAAGGCCTCCGCCCGCCCGGTCGGTGCCCCTGCCCGACCGCCACCGCCCTCTCCATCGGCCCCCGCCTCTTCGGTGGTGGCGTTGCCGCTGTCGCTGGCAGTCTGCTCGGGGGCCGGAATTGCCGCCGGGGCGAAGGTCCGGATCGCCGCGTCGCATTCCTCAAAGAGGTCGCGGATTGGGCCGGCCGGCAGCACGGCGGCACCGCCGGAGGCGGTCGACACCGCGCTTGACAGCAGTTCCCATTGCGCCGCAGCATAACCGAGTTCGAGATAGACCTCCTTCAGGTGCGGCAGTGGCGTGGTGGCGACCGCCTGTTCGAACTGCGTGGGCGACACCGCGCCGCGTTCGACCGCCAGTTTCAGCTTTTCCTCGCTCTGCTCGTTCACGAGGTCGCGGCTGCTCCGCCAGTGGCAGATCGCATACTGCTCGTCGGAGCGGCTCTGCGTGAGCGGAATGTGGAGGATGGCCGGGATCAAAAGTCCCTCGGAATCAATGCCGACGAGCCGCTGCAGCGGCAGGGTCCGCTCCTCGACGACGGCCTCGTCGTCCGCGGGCCCGTCTTCCGGATCGGGAATCGGAAAGAGATCGCTCCATGACGACTCCACCATCACCCGCGTCATGGCGAAGCCGGCAGCCAGCCCGATGAAGCCGTCGGTCCGCGCGAGTGCCTCGATGGTCATCGCCGCAATGTCGAGGTCGCGGGAGCGGTTTCTGAGGATTTCGAGACCGCCGTCCCGTACCTCGACCCAGACACTGCGGGCCGCGGCCCAGCCACCCTCTGAAGAATCGCCGTCGTCGGCACGTCGCTCAATCCGTCGCGCTTCTTCACGAAGATCGCGCAGGGCCGATCGCGCCGCCCTGCCCTCTTCGGAGAGTTGCAGGTTTTCACCGGCGGGGAAATCCCCGCTGATTGGATCGCTGAAGATATCGGGATCGATGTCGACGGAGAGTGGCATGGCGGAAACTCCTGTGCGGCCGCAAAGTCTTCTCACATTCTACAATGTGAAGGGATGTCAGGGCGGACGAACGGACCATGACGAGCCCGGGTTGATCACGCGGGCCGCGGTCGCGCGGTGGGGTTTTGCCGGTCGTGCCGCCGATGCGGCCCCGGGGGCAGGGTTTGGCCACCGGGGACATGTTCACGCCTCAGCCGAAGCCGCGGCGTTCCAGGGCGATCCGCAGATCGGCCAGCGTGCGGGTCTGCAGCCGGCTGGCCCAGGCCGTGCTGATGCCGACCCTTCGAGCCGCCTCGGTGAGCGTGCGGCCCTCAAAAAACGTGCCCCGCAGCAGGGCCGACTCCTTCTCCGGCAAGGCGGAGAGCAGATCCCGCAGGAACATCACCAATTCCAGATGGAGCGACGCCTCGCCGGCATCTGCTTCTCTGGACATCAAGGCCACGTTTTCCAGGTCGTTCCGCACCGGACGCCGCGCGGACGACTTTTCCGTAGTGGCGGCGGCCTGCGTCACGGTCTCGGAGGCTCCTCCTTGTCCCTTGGGCGAAGCCGCCGTGGCAGCAGTGTGGGTCGACTTCCGCTCGTACTGGCGGCCCTCGAACGCGGCCCGGTCGAACCAGGTCATCTTGCCAAGCCCGTCGAGCATCGCGCCGCGGATGCGATGCCAGGCGTAGGTGGTGAACTTCCGACTACGGGTGGCGTCGAACGCGGCGATCGCCTCCAGCAGGCCGATCTGGCCATAGGCCACGAGGTCGTCCAGTTCGACGGCGCGAGGCAGCCGCTGATGCGTCTTCCAGGCGATGGCCCGCACGAGGCCCTGGTGCAACATGAACATATCGTCCCGCTGCCTCGCCGATGACGCCGCTGTCATCGTGACAATCTCCACCAGATGATCGCCACCATCGCGACGACCATCACGGCGGCAGCCCCGAATAGCAGGCGCGACGTGCGGCCCGCCCATGCCTCCGCCCGTAGGCTCTTGTCGGTCCAGTCGAGTTCACCCTGCAGCTGGACGACCCGATCGAGCAGTCCCCGGCCAAACGCCCGCCGGCCGGCATCGCCTGAGATCGACGCCACATAGCAGCCGGCCAACAGCGGCAGAACGCCGCGGCGGCCGTCGGTGCCACCGTGCAGGTCGGAGGAGAACGCCTGCTGGAGCACCCGGGCGATCTGCGTGCTGATATGCAGCCGCATGCGACCGAGCATGGCCAGCAGATGACGGTTCGCGGGCTGCTCGGCGATCCGCCGAGAGTCGAGCAGCAGCTCCCCCAGCCGGTCGTTCAGCGAGCCTGTCGCATTGAAGGCCAGGGCGTGCAGGTGTTCAGCTGTCGGCGGCAGGCCCACAGGAAACGGCTGCCCAAACGCAGCGGCCCGCTTGCCAGCATCGAGGCGGGGTAGCAGATCGTCGATCGCGGGGTCGTCCTGCAGGATGCCGGCCAGCAGGGTCACAGGCGCGCGCACCCCGAGCACCCGGGTGATGGTCGCCAGATCCTCGCCAACCGCCTGGCCCAGCCGCACGGCATCGGCGTCGGCGGAGCTGTTGACCTGCAGCGTCAGCAACACGATCACGCCATTGATCGACGCCAACGGGACGCGGGCCTGCCTGAGTTGGTCGCAGGCGAATTCCAGGCGGTCAGCCGCATCGCGTCGCTCCTTCGCCGATCGCGAGGGCGGGCTCGATCGGGCCGTGGGTCGGGCGTCAACGGCGACTGCCTCCGACTCCGGCCCCGCCGCATCGTGATCGGAGACCGTCTTGGGATCGACACCAGCCAACGGAACATTCGAGGGCTGGCCTCCGTCGGCCATCGCCGATCGGATCGATGCAGCGGTGACCGCCGTCTGGCCCGCTCCCGAGAAACAGACGAAGATGGCTTCGCGCGAGGCGAAGACGTGGAGTGGTCCCCCGCCGGCCGGCGACTGCCGCACAAGCAGCGGCGCCGACGACTCGGCGAGCAGCGCCCGCTCCAACTCGCCCCCATCGCTGCCGAGCACGAGAAACAGAGGCGCGTCGGTCAAGGAAATCTGCTGGCGGCCCAGTTCGTCGCCGGCCGCGGTCCAGGCTGCCGCAATGTCGGGCCAGCGGCCGCCCTGGTGTTCCAGCCAGAGCCGGGCTGCCTGGTAGACCAAAAAAGGGACCAGCACCACAAGAAGCAACAGCGCCAGCGCCTTGCCGGGGCTCCACCAAGACTGGAGCACGGCGCGGTCTCCCGCCCCCAGCACCACGCTCGCCGCCAGCACGACGACGACGAACTGGAACAGCGCGACGATCCAGGCGATTCTCGCCGCGACCGATGCCCTGCCAAACCAACGCACCGCCGCGGCGGTGGCCGTGAACGGAAGCAGCAGGATGGCGAGCAACGACTGCATGGGCTTTAGGATCGCGGGTTGGTGGTGGGCACAAGGCTCAGGCGAGTCGGATCAGGATGGCGTTCACAGGAGAAAGGCGGCCCAGGCGGTGACGATCAACGCGGCTGCCGCCAAGGCAGACACGAGAATCGCCCACATCAGTTCCGACCTACCCGACAGCGGCGGCGCCCCGGGCACGTCCGGTCCGACCGCGGGCACCGGCGGGCGATCGACGCCCAGTTTGATGAGTTGTCCGTTGGACCGCAGCCAGGTGTCGAGCGCGTCGGGCCGGTCTCGGAGGATGCCGCGAAATCCCATCACGACGCAGGCCACGAAGATCTGCATGGCATTGCGAGACGAAAGTGCGGCTGCCTTCTCGGCCCGCGCGTAGAACTCGGTGGCCCGCCGCCGCGTTCCGAAGAGTTCGACCTCGAGGGCATGGTTCTCCCACCATGACTGCCCGGACCATGCGATGTCGACGATCATCAGTTCGTCGGCCGCCGCCGCCAACGCATAGCCAGCCAACTCCCAATCCTCCGCCAGTGGCCCGCGGCACCTGGCCGCCGTGGCGTCGAAGTGGGCGCGCAGCAACGCCCGTTCGGCATCGACGGGGCCGGCTTTGCCCGTCGCCGCCCGATCTGCCAGCGCGAGCACATCCTGCATCAGAGGTACCACCGCGACGATGAATTCTGGCGTCATTGCCCAACTGCCTGCTTGATCGTCCGTGCCTGCGCGGATCCGTCCGCGGCGTGTCTCACTTGGGTATGGCGAAGAGGGCGAACTCGAGCGATCCCACCTGGCTCTCGTAGGCCACCTCGACGCGACGGCGTCCGGCCAGTTCGTCAGGATTGAGGATCGACGAATCCCGCAGGCGGATGCCCATCGACTGCGTTGCCTGCACGGACCGCCAGGCGGGGTTCTCCGTGCCGATCCGGTAGTAGAGCCATCCGCTCCGCGCAGGCAGGGCCCGCGGCGGGCGATCGACCGGGAAGAGTTCGAGACCGGGCACGCCCATGCGGAACAACCGATCCACCTCTTCCGTGCTGCCCAGCTTCCAGTCGAGGTGGCTGTCGCCCGTCAGCAGGCGGTGGCAGACCTCTTCCGACATGTGGCCCCGGAGGACGCCGACATAGCACTGCCAGTCGGACTGCAGCCACTTGGAATCGACCGCCGCCGACAGCGTGGCGGCGCCGACGCCCACGAAGTAACGCTGCTCGAACTCCAGCACCGCCACCCGCGACAACATCGCCTCGATGATTTCTTTGACGCGACGAAAGACCCGCGCGAGTTCATCGTGGTCGTAGACGGGCAGTTCCTCGAGCCGGCGATCGGCCTCGAAGATCGCCAGCTGGCCGGCCACCCGGCAGAGCTCTGTGTAGGCCGTTCGCGGATGGACGCCGCGGGCGAAGGCGATCACCCGCAGCACTGCCCGGGCCTCGAGGAGTTTGGAGAGCATGAACAATCGGTCCAGATCGCCGGGCTCCGAACTGGAGAATCCGACTTGCCGACTGACCACCTGCTCAGTGAGCACCTCCACCTTGCGTCCGATCAGGTCATAGACGCCCCGCACGACGTCGCGGCCCAGTGGCAGCCAGGCCTCCACCGACAGCATCGGCGGAAAATAGTCGGGGTCGATTTCGGGAGCACCCTCGCGGTTTCCCGCCTGGCGAATCTGGGCGATCGGCAGCAGTTCGAAACCGGAAAGATCCTCGGTGGAGAGTTTGAGCCTGACATTGAGACGGCGAAACTCGACCTCCTGGTCGTTGCCGCCCGATGCCTCGTCCTGCATCGACTGCCGCATGGCGACGGAGCGGCTGCGATCGTGCGGCCCCGGTGGCGAGACATTGGGGCCGCCGGGATCGAGCCGCGGCACGGCCAGGTAGATCCGCACGAACTCGTTGGACTGCAGCGACTCATCGAGGGCGGCCGACAGTTTTGCCACCTCCGCGGAGGCCGTGGCCAGGCTCGCCCGCTCGGGCTCCTCGCCCGGTTCGAGCCAGACAAGCGTGCCGTCCCGCAGGCGGGCCTGACACGCGCGGAGTTCGATCTGTCGGTTGGCCAGCGCCACCGGATCGATCTCCAGCCTCACAATCCCGTAGCAGCAGGGATCATCGGCCACGGTGGAGAGCGCCAGCCGCTCCGCCGCATGACGATCGGCGGCCTGGAAATGGTGCGGCCGAAGGAACATTCCTTCCGACCAGTTCACGGGAAGATGGCGCATGGATGCATTCCGGGTGGCGACGACCGTGGATCTCCGACGACCAGGGACTACGCCCCTGCCCTCCGGCGTCGCGGCCGCCGCGGGGTTTGGTCTCAGAGATCCCGACTAATCCGGTATCGTACTCCGGGTCGATGAGACGGTAAACTCCGGTTGCTGCTGAGACAGCCCGCTATGACCGAGCCACGTCGCACCACCGTCGAGCCCTCCGAGTCGAACGTCGACGGCCTTGCGCAGCGGCAGGCCCGGTGGCGGTCCGGAACCCCCTCAGCAGCCCGACCGGCATCACGCCGAGTCGCGACCGGGGCCGCCCTCGCCCTCGCCGCCCTGGCGGCGATCGTGCTTTCGACAGCGCTGATCGTGGCCCCGCTGTTCTCGTGGCAGACCGCCGGCATCGCGCTGATCGTCGACGACTACTCGCTGGAAGTGCTGCCGACGGTGCCGTTCGCAAACCAAGACACGACGGCGCTCGCCACGTCGCTGTCGGGCCGGCTGGCGCCGTCGATGTCTGGCGAACTGCTTCAGATCAAGGGTTTCGAGACGGTGGAGGCGATGCGGGACCGACTGCACGGCTACTGTGTCGGCATGCCTCTCCGCGGCAAGGACTCGATGATCGCCTATGTCCGTGGCCAGTGCCTGGTGCCCCCCCCGGTTCTCGATGCCGAGGGAAACGAACGCCCCGATCCTCTCGGTGGCCATGCCTGCCTGGTGGCAGCCGACGCGACCCTGCGCGGCGAGGGGCTCCGCGAGATGGTGCCCTGTCGCGAGATTGTCGAGTCGATCGGCTCTGCGGCGAGCCTGACAACGCTGGTCGCCATGGATCTCGGCGATCTCCGTTGGGACCCTCGGATAGGCGTGTTGTGCAGTCAGGTGCCGCGGCAGTTGGACAAGGATTTCAAGGCCCCGCCGCTGCGGGCCAACGGTCAGAATTGGCTGCTCACGTCTCACGACAACCTCCAGTACTCCGGCGCGAGCGGCACGGCGAAGCGGACGTTTTTCGCCGCCGCTCTCGAGCTGGGCCTCGCGGGAGCCGCCGACAAGGCCCCATGGGGCGACGGTGATCGCGTTGTCGAACTTCACGAACTGGCCCCATTCGTCGTCGCGTGGACTTCTGAATGGTCGCGGCGGTCAACCGGCGGCCGCGTGCCGCAGCGGCCCGCCGTCTGGAAACTCGGGGTCGGGCGGGTCGCGCTCAGCGACATTCCTCACAACATCCGGCTGGTGCGAGTGGCGCCCACAACTGGCGCAGGGGCGCTTGCAGCTCTGCGCCGTCTCGTTCCCGGCTTGGCGCCGGCAAAACCGGCGACGCCGGCTCCCGCTCCGGCCTCTGCAGCTGCCCCTGCTCCCGCCACGGCGCCGGCAGCCGGTCCAGCTCCAATTCCAGCTCCAGTTCCAGTTCCAGCGAGCATGCCAGCGGTCGCGGCTTATGCGGAAACCGCGGCCAGCACGGCCCTCACGGCTGCGGTGCCCGCGGCCGTGACCTCCGGGGCGGCGACCATCCGCGATGCCGCGACAACGGCGTCGGCAGTCGCAGGCTCCGTCGCTCCTCCACAGCCACAGGCGGCGTCGCCAGCTCCTGCGGTCGTGCAACCCGCTGGAGAAAATACGCAGCCCGCTGGAGAAAATACTCAGTCCGGTGCGGCAAATCCGCAGCCCACCGCAGCCGCTCCGCAGCCGGCAGCCCCCGTGGCGGGATCCCAGGCGCCGGCAACTTCGGGCGGACCTCAGCCCGCAACCGCCTTGC
>CAMCQY010000150.1 GCA_945877135.1 Candidatus Kuenenia stuttgartensis | reverse complement strand
CTCCGTGTTGCCGTAGGTCATCACCCCCATGTTGCGGGCGGGGGCGAACGTATCGACCAGTGACCGCTCCATGAACGTGTTGTTGCGGTTCTGCGTGACGCGTTCGAGCGAGAAGGGCTCGAAGTAATGGCCGGCCCTGATGTTCTGCAGGTAGGGCAACTCCTTCCACTCGAGGTAGTTGTCGAGGTAGCTGGGCTGGTTGGCCAGCGCGAAGTCGACGCCGAGCGAGTATTCGAGCACCTCAAAACTGGTGCCGCGGGCGCCGATGCGCAGCCGACGGAACTGCACGCCGTCCTGAAGGTCGCCCACGTCGGCGCGGCTGGCGGCATCCTGTCCAAACCAGACCTCGTCGGCCTGCGCCTGACCGCTGAACACCAGCGACGGCTTCCTGGCATCACTCTTCTTTTTCTTGTCGTTCGCGTCGAAGTATTTGCCCAGACTTTTCTCGACGGTGGAAAGCCGGTCGGCCAGAGCGTTCTCAGCCTTCTCACCGGCCGTCTCAGCCTTCTCACCAGCCTTGCCACCGGCCTCCTCTTTGTCCGCGGCCTTTGGCGGTGCTTTTTCAGCGCCCGGAGCGGCGTCCCTGGCGGCTTGCAGTTCGTCGATCTGCTTCTGCAGTCGCTTCAGTTCCGCCGCGATGTCTGTGGGCATCTCGCGCGGCGCGGGCAGTTCGGCTATGGCTGCCTCAGCCGGAATCTCCAAGAGGGCATTCGGCCCCTCGAAGAGTTCGGCGGCGTTTGAGGTCCCGAAGGCTGTGAAGCCCAGCAAAATCAAAAATAGCGCAATCAAAAACAGCAGCCAGGACAGACGCCCTGGCTGAGCGATCACAAGGCGACGACGCAGCTGACTCACGGGGCGTTCCCCTTGAAGTGCGTCCTCCGGTTGATCCGGTCAGACCTGATCGCCCCGGGAGTGGTGCCTCCCGACGATCGGGTCGGCTACCAGGCGAGCCGTCAATACAATCGGCATTTTCGACACAAGCCATGAAACCCATGAACCCAACCCATCTTGCCGAAATTGCCGAACCAGAAAAACCTATACAACCGGCACGCCCGGACCCGATTCTGGTAAAGGTCGATTCCGCCCGTTCCATCCGCTCCGGCCCCCTCTATGCCCCGGCATCCACGCACCACCGCATGGTCTGGCGGCCGCTGGCAGTGGCTGTGCTGGCTTACGTGCGCGGTTGCTCTCACGCTGTCCGGAAGCTTCGCCTTCGCCCAACTGATGATCGATCCCGTCGAGGAAGAGCGGGCCGTTGAGGATGTCATCGCGGGCGATGTGTTCGACGCCCCGGAACCGTCGGAGGATGCTGCTGTCGAGTCGATTCCGGCACCCGAGACATCGCTCAGCGCCGAGGAAATCCGTCAGGAGATCGACCGGGCCGTCGAGGCCCGGCTCGGTGGCATTCCCCGCCCGCGATACATCCCCGCCACCGACTTCGCGCCGCCCCGCGGCCTGCTTCTCTACAGGGCAGCCCCCCGCAGCGGCGACTTTCCGTTTGCGGTGTCGCTCGGCGGCTACATGCAGCTCCGCTGGCTCGAGTTTGCCCGCGGGGCGCCCACGTGGACCGACTCCCGGGGCGTGGTGCGACCGATCAACAACATCAACACGTTCAACTTGAACCGCTTCCTGATCTCCTTCACAGGCCACGTGGTCGACGAACGGCTGATCTACAACTTCGCCTTCTTCGGCACCTCCGACGCCGGCGTGCGGTCGGGCGTCGTGCCGATCGGCATGGCAGGCTGGAAGTTCAGCGAGGCGGCCACGCTGGGCGCCGGCGTGACGCAGGTTCCAGGATCCCGCGAGTGGCTCTCTGCCTCGCCCTGGAATCTCGGTGTCGATCGCAGCATGGCCAACACCTTCTTCCGGCCCGGCTTCAGTCCGGGCGCCGCGGCGACCGGATCGTTACTCGACAACACCGTTCACTACCAGGCGGGAGTCTGGAACGCGATTGACGGGGGCACGTCGGGCGTTCTCCGCCGCGGCACCTCGATGGCCTGGGCGGGCAACACCTGGTGGGAGCCGCTCTCGCCCTTCGGCTTCGGCTATGGCGACATGGAGCAACACGAGGAGGCCGCCATCCGACTGGGCACCAGTGGCGTCTACGGCCGCACGTACGCGATCGGTGCCCTGGGCCTCAATCCGGAAGACACGATCGTTCGACTCTCCGATGGCACAGCGTTGGCACTGCCCGGTGCCCTCGGTCCCGGCTCCCGCGTCGAACAGTTTCGCTACCATCTCGCCACCGTCGACGCCGGCTGGAAATACCGCGGCTGGGCTGCCAACTTCGAATACTATTTCCGCACGCTCAACGGCTTTCAGGGCACCGGCCCATTCACACGGTCGAGCATCTTCGACCACGGTGGCCAGGGCTACCTGTCGTGGTGCTTCGTGCCGCGGACCTACGAGGTCTACGCCCGCTCGAGCGTGGTGACGGGTCCCTACGGAACGGGCCAGGAATATGGCGGCGGCTTCAACTGGTATGTGAATCAGTCCCGTCAGGGCCGGTTCACGCTCGAGGCCCTCCATTTGAACCGCAACCCGGCGCAGAACATTCTCTATCCCTACCGAGCCGGCTCCACGGGCACGGCCATCCAGACGCAGTTCATGGTGGCGTTTTAGCTGCACGCCCCCATACAAGCCCCCGGCGGAAGCCGGGGGACTCCGGGTGTGACCACCGCCCAACGTGCTTTGCCGACCCGGGAACGCCCACCGACCCGGTGTCCCCGGACTCCCGTCCGGGGCTTCTTGTCAGACGCGTGTCATGGCCCGGATTCCCACTCTCTTTTGCCTCCAACAGGCCTTTTCTCGATTTTTGATTACGCTGGAGGTGCCATGACGACAGCCCGGCACATCTGGTCGATCCTGCTTCCGCGGCAACGCCGCGCCGGGGTGGTGCTCTTTGCCCTGGTGCTGGTGGGCACCGCGCTGGAGACGTTCAGCGTCGGCTTGGTCGTGCCCGCACTGGCATTCATGACCCGCGGGAATAGCGCACCTTCTCCGCGGTTGGCCGCCTGGCTCGAATGGCTGGGTAATCCGTCGTCCAACCAGCTGATTTTGCTGGTGCTCCTGCTGCTGCTGGGGGTCTACGCCGTCAAGTCGGCCTTTCTGCTCTTTGTGGCCTACTGGCAATCGCGGTTTGTGACCGCCACTCAGGCGAGCACGAGCCGCCGGCTGTTTGCCATCTACCTGGCGCAGCCGTGGACGTTTCATCTGCAGCGCCACTCGGCCGAATTGATGCGGACCATCAACGAATCGCACGAGTTCTCGCATATCTGCGGGGTCTTCCTGATGACCGTCTCCGAGGCGCTCGTGCTCAGCGGACTGGTCGGACTCCTCCTCTGGTTCGAGCCCACCGGCGCGATCGTCGTGGCGGGCATGCTCGGGGCAGCCGCATGGCTGTTCAACGCGACCGCCCGGCCCCGATCGCGTCGCTGGGCCAACGCCCAGCGACACCACGCGAAAATGATCATCAAGCACGTGCAGCAGGGACTCGGCGGGGCCAAGGACGTGAAGATCCGTGGCTGCGAGCAGGAGTTCCTGGACCAGTTCCGTCACCACTCCGATGGACAAGCCCGGATGGCGGCCCTGCAATCGCTTGTCCATCAGGTGCCACGGCTCTGGTTCGAACTGCTCGCCGTCGCGGCCCTCCTGCTTCTCACGGCCGTCATGGTGTGGCAGGGCACGCCCTCCGAGCGGTTGCTTCCGATGCTGGGGCTGTTTGCCACCGTGGCGTTCCGCATGCTCCCCTCGGTCAACCACATGACCTCCGCGATCCACCGACTCCGCACCGCCGACAGCATGCTCATCGACCTCGAGAAAGAACTGCGCCTCGCACACGCGACACCTCCCATCCGGCCCGCGATGCCGCTGTCGTTCCGTGATGCGATTACTCTGGACGACGTCCGCTTTCGCTACCCGGGCAGCCGCGAGAATGTCCTTGATTCGGTCAGTATTCGCATTCCACACGGGGCGTCGGTCGGCTTCATCGGCGGCAGTGGTGCCGGAAAAAGCACGCTCGTTGACGTCATCCTCGGGCTGCTTCCCCCGGCGGCAGGAAAGGTGACGGTCGATGGCACAGACATCCACGAGAACCTCCGTGGCTGGCAGGACACGATCGGCTATGTCTCGCAGACGATCTACCTCTGCGACGACTCGATCCGCAGGAACATCGCGTTTGGAGTGCCTGAGAAAGATGTGGACGACGCCGCTGTCCGGCGGGCTCTGAAGGCGGCCCAACTCGACGAGTTCGTGGACAGTCTGCCGGCGGGAGCCGACACATTCGTGGGCGAACGGGGCGTCAGGCTGTCGGGGGGCCAGCGGCAGCGGATTGGCATCGCCCGGGCGCTCTATCATGATCCGGAGGTGCTCGTGCTCGACGAGGCGACCAGTGCCCTCGACGTTGACACCGAAAAGGGCGTAATGGCCGCCGTCAACGCCCTCCACGGCACCAAGACCCTCATCATCGTCGCCCACCGCCTGACGACCGTCGCCGACTGCGACACGCTCTACCGCCTCGAAAAGGGACGGGTCGTGCAATCCGGCAGCTTTGCCGAGGTCGTCTCGCGGTGATCGGCTTGGCCGGCTGTTTGCCGTCCAAAAATCGACCGTTTCCTGTTCCGGTAGGCTTGGTAGGATTGATCGTTTTCCGTTCGCCCATCCTTTCCCTCCGCCCTTACCAAGGATCGGTCCGCCCGTGCCCAGCAGCCCCGTCATCTCCAAGGTCCAGCAGAAGGCCATTCAAAAGGCCGACACGCTGATCGAAGCCCTCGGATGGATCCGCAAGTTCCGCGACACAACCACCGTCATCAAGCTCGGTGGCAGTGTCGTCGAGCACCCGGATTCGCTCCGCCATCTCCTGCTCGACATCGTCTTCATGTCCACGCTCGGCATGCGTGTGGTGGTCGTGCATGGCGGCGGCAAGGCGATCAGCCGCGCCATGGACAAGGCTGGCATCGAGCCGCGGTTCGTGCAGGGCCGTCGCTACACGGACCAGGCCACGCTCGACATCGTCGAGAAGGTGCTCGCCACCGAACTCAACCATGACCTCACGGCGAAGATCGAGGAATACGGCGGCCGCGCCATGTCGCTCAACTTCCTCTCGACCAATGTCCTTTATGGCGAGAAGCTGACACTCGATGGGCCGGACGGCGAGCCGCTCGACCTCGGCCACGTGGGCGAGGTCACGCGTGTCGATCGGCTCACGATCGACAACCTCTCCTACGCCGGGCAGGTGCCGGTGATTCCGTCGATGGCGATCACGGCAGACGGAGAGAAACTCAACGTCAACGCCGACACTGCTGCCACCGCGGTGGCAGCGGCGATCGGTGCCGAGAAACTCGTCGTGCTCAGCGACATCCCTGGCGTGCTGCGGGATGTCAACGATCCCGAGAGCCTTATCCATTCGCTCACGGCCACGGATGCCCGCCGGCTGATCAACGATGGCACGATCTCCTCAGGCATGATCCCGAAGATCGAGGGTTGCCTCACCACGCTGGAACAGGGCGTGAAGAAGATCCACATCATCGACGGCCGCCTGAGGCATTCGCTCCTGCTCGAGATCTACACCACCAGCGGTGTCGGCACGGAACTGGTCCGCGACGACGCCATCAACCTCTCCGCCCGCGCCGCACCGGCGGCGGCCGCCGCCGGCCGGTAGCCGGTAGTATTCCCTCGTCCGTTCCTTCCGCCATCTTGGAGCCTCCTCATGGCCACGATCGACGTCTCACCCGCTTCACTCGGCGAAAAAACGCAGGAAGTCGTAGACACCTTCAGCCGCTACGTTGTGCCCAACTACAAGCGGTATCCGGTCTGCCTCGTCCGCGGGGCGGGTTCGAAGGTGTGGGATGCAGAAGGCAACGAATACCTCGACCTCTTCCCGGGCTGGGGCTGCAATCTTCTGGGACACTGCCCTGAGCCGGTCGTGCGGGCGGTGCAGGAGCAGGTGGCGAAACTGATCCACGTCCCCAACAGCTGGTACACCGAGCCGCAGGGCGAATGGGCAAGACTGCTCTCGGAGCGGTCGTTCGGCGGCCAGGCCTTCTTCTGCAATTCGGGAACCGAGGCCAACGAGGCGGCGATCAAACTCGTGCGGCTCCGCACAGATGGCAAGCGTTACAAGATCGTCACGTTCAAGGGCGGCTTCCACGGGCGGACGATGGGTGCCGTCTCCGCGACCGCGCAGCCGAAATACCACGAGGGCCTCGGGCCGATGGTGGCGGGCTTTCAATACGCCCCGCACGGCGATCTCGCCGCGGTCGAAAAACTGATCGACGAGCACACTGGCGGCATCATGGTGGAACCGATCCTGGGCGAGGGAGGCGTCGTGCCGGCCCCCGAGGGCTTCCTGCAGGGGCTGCGACGGATTGCCGACGAGCGGGACCTGCTGCTCGTGTTTGACGAGGTTCAGTGCGGCTGCGGCCGCACTGGCAAATGGTTCGGCTACCAGCACTTTGGCGTGACTCCCGACGTGATCACGATGGCCAAGAGCCTCTGCGCCGGGATCGCGGGGGGCGCCATGCTCACCACGGTCGAACTGGCGAAGCACCTGCGGCCTGGCATGCATGCGTCCACCTTCGGCGGCAATCCCATCGCGGCGGCCGCTGGCATCGCGGCCATCGAGATGATCGAGCGGGATCATCTGCTCGACCATGTGGACAGCACCGCCGCGATCTTCCGTGAGCGGATGGAGGATCTCCAATCGCGGTGCGACGTGGTCCGCGACGTGCGGGTGTTTGGCATGATGATCGGGATCGAGTTGTCGATCGATGGCACTGCCGTCGTGCAGTCGTGCCTCGAGAAAAACCTCCTCGTCAACTGCACGCAGGGCCATGTGATCCGCCTGCTGCCGGCGATGACGCTCTCGGCCGACGAGGTCCACGACGGCTGCGACCGCCTGTCGCAGGCGATTCTCGAAGTGGCCTCCCGTTCCTGAGCACGCCGTTTTCGTGGCTGCCGCAGCCGCTTTGTCGCATTTCAGACCCTTGCAACTATTGTCAGTTTCATGAGACACCTGATCGTCCCTGAGGATCTGACCGCACACGAGATCGAGGCCGTGTTTGCGGTCTCGCGCGATCTCGAGGAGAAGTACGACGCGGGTCGCCGCGACGCCCTGCTGCCGGGCCGCGTGCTGGCGCTTGTCTTCGAGAAGCCGAGCCTGCGGACGCGGGTGAGCTTCGAGGCGGGGATGGCGCACCTTGGAGGCTCGAGCATCTTCCTGGGCGAGGATGCCGGCTTCTCATCGTCGCGGGAGAGCATCGCCGACTTCGGCCGCGTGCTCAGCGAGTATGTGGACGTGATCGTCTGCCGTTCGAAGGTGCATGCCTCGATCGAGCAGTTGGCGGCGGTGGCGAGCGTGCCGGTGATCAACGGACTCTCCGACTACTGCCATCCCTGTCAGGCATTGGCCGACATCTACACGCTCAGGCGGCACGTGGGCCGCGTCGCGGGGCACACGCTCGCCTTCGTCGGCGACGGCAACAACATGGCCCGGTCGCTGGCAATGCTCTGCGGTCTGCTTGGGATGCGGTTCGTGCTGGCGGCGCCGCGGGCGTATCAGTTCGACGAGTCGTTCCGGCAGCATCTGAAGAAAGTCCTTCCTGAGGCGGAGATCGAGGAGACGACCGATCCGGTGGCGGCCGTGACAGATGCCGCCGTCGTCTACACCGACGTCTGGGCGAGCATGGGGCAGGAAAAGGAGCGGCAGCAGCGGACAAGCGACCTGCGGCCCTACCAGGTGAATGAGGCCCTGATGAAGCATTGCCCCAATGCCCTCTTCATGCACTGCCTGCCGGCGCGGCGTGGCGAGGAGGTGACCGACGGGGTGATCGACGGGCCGCAGAGCGTGGTGGTGGAGGAGGCGGCCAACCGGATGCACGTGCAAAAGGGCCTGCTCGCCTGGCTCCTCGGCCCGCAGAAGTAGCGGCGCCGGTCCAAGCCCGCGCGAACGGCGTCGCGGTTTCCTCTCGCTCGCGCTTCGGGCTTGCATGGGAATTGGACGCGCCGTTCCCCGTCATGGGAATTGCGCGCGGCAGACCCCGGCAGCGTGCATCACGTTCTGCGATTGTCCTGACACTCTGTGACATAAGTCACGACCGCCTCCAACCCCTCGACATCATAAATCCATCTTTTGCTGCCGCATTCTGACCACCACCTCCTTCGACTGCTTTGGCTTCGGTCGTCGGCCGAAGCCACCTTGAGGCGGCGTGTGGCCCACGCTTTGAACTGCGTCAATACGTCGTCGGGCGAAACACCCACGGCAGTGACGACGACGTGGACGTGCTGAGGACGGCAACTTATTGCGTGCAGCGTCCACCCGCGGATTTTGCAATGTGCTGCGATGACATCCGCCACAACCGACTGCTGGTGGACGCCGAGCGCAAGTGGGCATTCCGCCAGGAGACGACTCGCCTGCAATGTCCGGGTCGGTTCTGCGGCGCGAAGATGTCCACGGCTATCCGCCCAGCCGCGATC
>CAMCQY010000149.1 GCA_945877135.1 Candidatus Kuenenia stuttgartensis | reverse complement strand
CGTGACCGCACGCACTTCGGGCCAGCCGCTGTAATCGAAGCAGAGGCCGACTGGCCAGATCGAGAGCTGCAGGTAGTGCAGGATGACACCAGGCTGCGTGAGGGCATAGGTGAGCGGCGACCGCTTGGCGTCGCCGAATTCCTGGTATTTTCCGGCCTGTGAGGCGAGCGTCGCCGCGAGGATCAGCCAGGTGAGTGCCAGGGCTGCGACATACCAACGCCGCTTCCAGATGTCGGCCCGCCAGGCTGCGAAGGTGGCGGAGGGAGAGAAAAACCAGTCATAGAGGACGAGGAGCACCGGCAGCACGACGGCGTTTTCCTTGGAAGCCATCGCGGCCGCGCAGGCGGTCACGCTCCCGGCGAGCCACTTCCACGACCAGTCGGAGGCCGCCGCCCGGGCGAATGCTGCCAGCGACAAGAGGCAGAACATGCCCGCCATCGACTCCATCCGCTGGTAGATGTAGGTCACCGCCTGCGTCTGCAGCGGGTGGATGGCCCAGAGTGTGGCGATCACCGTCGCCAACGGCACGGCGGATTCAGCCCAGCGATCGCGAAGCCTGGGTGAGCAAAGCGTCAGCCGCACAAGGTCGAAGAGGGCGAGTGCCGCGATCACGTGCACCAGCAGGTTCGTGACGTGAAAGCCAAAGGGAGTCGGTCCCCAGAGGTTGGTGTCGATGGCGAAGGTCAGATAGGGCAGGGGTCGCGCGGGGGCCTTGGGCCCGTTGAACATCGCTTCCCAGGGCGGGAACAGCTGCTCCATGGCCGGATTGCCATAGATCTCGCCAATATCGTCGAAGACGAAAGCGCCGCCGAATGAATTGAGATACGCCAGGCAGGTGAGCAGAACGACCACGGTGGCGGCTTGGGGCGCGCGAAGAGAGCCGGTCATGGCAGGGCGTCCCGGGGGGGCGGTGGGAAGAGACCCGGAGTTTACCCTACATCCCCAACATCGCCACGAGCGCCGCCGCGCCTACCAGCACCAGCGCCCAGCCCATGTAGCGGGCGATCGGCGGCCGGTCGGCATAGCGGTAGTCGTCACTGCTGATCGCGGTGAGCATGCGACGGTGCTCCCACATGCCGGCCAGCGTCGCGGCCATGCCCAACACGATCAGTGACGTCCCAAAGACCTGGGTCTTAAGGGAGGCAAACCCGGCGAGCTTACCGTCGAACGACAGGGCGGCCTGCCCCAGCCGCTCGATGCCGAAGCCCAGGCTGATCATGGCCAGGCTCGTGCGGATCCAGGCCAAGAGCGTGCGATCGGCTGCCTCGCGATTCCGCTCGCGGGCGAGTTCATTCGAGAGGGACGGGGCGAGGCCATTACCGTTGCCGTTGTCAGAGGGGGAAATGTCCATGGGAATAAGGATACCAACCCGTGTAGCTGGCCGCATTCCCTTGCTTGCGCTGCGGGCTTGGATGAAGAGCGGTTGCGCCGCACTGTTCCCATGCAAGCCCGACGCGCCAGCGAGGGAATCCGCGCTGCGGGCTTCTCGCAAACCCGCTACTTCACCTCCACCGGGATGCTCGCCGAATGGGCGGAGAACTCGGGGGCGTAGCGGCTCTGGATCGTCGCGAAGCCGCTCGACGCCGTGCCCCGGTGGGCCGCCCGGAGTGAATACTCAAACACATGCGTGCCCCGCGGCAGCCGCTCGAAGAAGAGCTGCGTCGAGGCGTCGCGGACAGCCACATACCAGCCAGCCCCGTCCCCCCACCGCCAGCCGGAGAGCACGTCCACCGGCTCGGTGAGGCTCGGCCGATGGTCCCGCAGTTCCAGAAACTCGTAGTCGCGGTCGCTCTTCACCACCAGCCGGACGACCAGTTCATCGCCCAATTCGACCGCGGTCACGCCGCCCTTCGCCGCCGGCACCAGTTCCGGCCCCGCCTTCGTCATCCGCTTGATGAACAGCTGCTTCTCGATTGACAGCTCCTCGCGGCCTGCTGCCGGCACGCTCGAGATATCGTCGAGATACTGCCAGTGAATGCCCCCGAAGGCCACGCCCTTGTCCTGCTTGGCAACGACGATCTCGCCCATCGTCGGCAGGATCTCGCGACGCGTGAACCGTTCCTCGAAGAACCCGGTGCCGGCCTCCGGGCCCGGCCCGGCACCAAGAGCCTTGCCGGGCTGCACCCGCTCGCCGCCCACGGTCACGGTCACCAGGTCCTGAGATCCGAGCAGGTCTTCGCCGCGGCCGAGCAGCGCGCTCACTGCATCTGCAGTGGCGCGAGAGCCTGGCCACTGGCTCGTCCGCTTCTGCGACAGGAGCCAGACCTTGAGCGCCTCGACCGCATCCCGGTCGCCGGCCACCTCGTCAAAGGCTTCGATCATGATCGTCTGCGTGGCGATCGGGGCATACGTCCAGCTCCACCAGCCCGGATGCGGGTCCCGCCACCACATCCCCTGCCAGGAATCTTTTTCAGCGCCGGGCTTGACGTCGGCATCGACCGCCCGCTGCTTGAGACTGTCGATGATCGAAAGGGCCGTCTTCTTGTCGCCCGACCGGGCCAGTGCGATCGCGAGCTGCCCTTGCGTGAGCCGAGCATCGAGCTTCGTCCAGCACTTCCGACCCACGCCGAACGCCCAGCGGATCGCCTCAGCCGCCTCACCCTGCGGCGGTGCGTCATCCTTGAAGAAGCTCCTCGCATAGAGGGCGTAGACGCCGATCGGCGTCAGCACGATGTCGTCGAGCTTGCCGGCCCAGCGCTTTTCGGCCCGCTTCTTCTCCTCGACGAGTCGGCCGTCGAGCCAGGGAATCGTCTGGATCGCCGGCTGCACGAGGTCGTTGCCACCGGGCATCGCCGCCTTCACGCCAGCCGTGCGGAGCCGGCCTAATCCGGCCAGTATGCCGAGCGTGACGGAGTCGCAGGTCTGCCCACCCGGAAACCAGGGCCAGCCGCCGTCGCCGTTCCGCAGCGACTGCAGGCGGTTGACCGCAGCCTGGGTCTCGTTGTCAGCGCGGGTCGCATCGAAGAGCAGCGCGATCCTGGCCCGGGCCTCCTTCTCATCGACCGCATCGCGGACCCAGGGTGTCTCGGCCAGCAGCGTCTTCACGAGATCGGTGTTCTTTTCCAAGGGGCTTTCCAGAGCGCCAGCTTTTCCTGCGGCAGCGGTTCCCTTCCACTGCTCGAAGACCTTGCCAATCCGCGGGTCGCTGGTGGCGAGGTGCCGGGCGAGGCTGTTGGCATAGAGCCGCGTGAAGAGCGTCTCGGTGCTCTCGTCGGCCTGCTCCATGATCGACGGGAGCGCGAGCACGGCATACCAGGCCGGGTTCGAGGCTGCCTGCACAACGAGCGACTGGCTGCGGATGTCGGTACCGGCACTCTTCACAAGCCGCTCGAGCGACACCTTCCGTTCGCCCGGACCCCGGAGTGTCACCGGCACGCTCTCACTGACGAGCACCCGCCGCGGCAGCACGACCAGCATCGCCTCCTCGCCGTCAGCCGCCTTGCCGGACGAGCCGGTGGCAAGATAGCGGAGCGTCTCGGTGCCGTCGGCCACCTTCACGGTGAACACGACGGGCTTCGATTCGCCAGCGGCCAGATCGAAGGACAGCTCCCGCGGGCCGTCGACGAGACCATCCCGCGAGTCGTTCGTCCGGGCGTCTGTGAGCGAGAATTTCACGTTGCCAGCGAGGCGTCCCGTCGAGGTGTTGCTCACCTTCACCGGAATCTGCACGACGTCGCCTTCGCGGAGAAACCGCGGCACCACCGGCTCCACCATCAGGGATTTTGCAGCCACGCAGCTATCGACGATCGTGCTGCTGCGGAGGCTCGCATCATGGGCGAGCCCCTTGAACTGCCAGGTGGTGAGCGTGTCGGGCAGCGTGAATTCGATCGTGAGGGTGCCGTCCTTGTCGGACGAGAGCGTTGGCAGGAAGAACGCGGTCTCGACCAGGTTTTTTCGAGGGGGCGGGGCGGCAGCCGCAGAAGAACCCGCCGGCCCGCCCGGGCCGCCCGACTGTTTGTCCTGCGGGGCTTCGCTGCGGCCTGGACTAGCGTCCTGTCGCTTCGCGACCTCGTTCATCGCCAGCCCGTCGGCCATCGCGTCGGCTGGCGCTGCGGCCATGGCCATCGGCGCCGCCATCTCTCGCATCATGGCCCCCTTCGCCATACGGCGGCCACCGAAGGCGGCGTTCAGGCCGCCGGGCCAGCCGCCGCGGAGTGGCGAGCCAAACGGAGCACGGAGTTCGCGATACGACAGCTCTGGCACCTCGACAAAGCTGGTCGCGAAGCTGCCGAGGATCTGGTTGAAAGACTCTCCGGAGTTCGTGAAGGCCATGTTCAGCCAGCTCGACTCGCGCCGAAAGAGGCCCATCAGCCCGTCGGTGGGCCACTGGTGCGGAGCGAGCGCATCGAGCGACTGGTCGTAGAGCGTGGCCACCATTTCGGCGAGCGTCGGTGTCGCCGGCCCCGCGATCGGATCGGCAACGCTGGCAATCTTGGCCCGCCAGATTTCCTTCGCGCCTGGCTCCAGCCGTCGCGTGAATCGCTCCCAGGCAATTGAGAGCTTCTTGTTCGTCCAGGGCACATCGACCGTTTGTGACTCCATGTGGAGGCGGCCGTCGCGGACCATCCAGGCCCGGACGGTAAAGCCGCCACGGTGTTCGTCGCCGACCTTCATGCCGAGTGGCCATTGCGTCCGGCCCGCCTCGGTCCAGAACGTCTTGAGAATCTTTCCAGACTGTGAGATCTCGACAAGCGCGCGGCCGTTGCCATAGCCGGTGCCGACGAGCGCTGAAAACTTGCCGCCCGGTTCGACCGTCTGAGCCCTGGACGTCAGTACCAAGGCCCGTTTTATTGGATAGCGGTCGGAGTCCGCATCGATCACCTCGATGAGCCGCTCCGCCTTCACCGCCGGCACGTCGCCGGCCGCTGGAATCTCGAACACCGCCTTGTAGATGCCGGCCGGCAGCGTGGCTGTGGCCACGACCTTTCCGGTGGCTTTGTCAGTGGCGAGTTGTTCCTTCACCACGGCCTCGCCCGAGGCCCACGTCTCGGGATCGGCCGGATTCGGCTGCGGCTGTGGTGCCGGTCGAACGACAGCCCGGCCCTGCCCGCGGCGGCCGCGAATCGGCCGCGGGCCGGGGCCTGAACCCGCATCGAAAAAGCTGCGGCGGCTCATCTCCGCCGGCTGCACGAGCTTCGACACGATGAGTGTGCCCGCCGCCCCGCGTGGCTGGCCGTCGAGCGTGGTCGTGGTGAGCGTGATCGCAACGGCCGCTGGTTTGCCATCGGCGCCGGTCGCCTGCCAGGCCTCGGTCGAGAGCGAGGCCTCGGTGTCGGTGTAGCCCGCGTTCACGCTCCGCTCGTCGCTGCGCGTCTCGCCGCTTGCGTCGGTGACGTCGGCCACGACGCGGTAGGTGAAGACGGGCAGCGACTCTTTCGGCACGCTTCTGTCGGGCTTCGAGGTGAAGGTGATCGAAAACCTTCCATCGGCATCGGTGACGGCCGTGCCCCGGGCGATTCGCTGGCCGCCGCCGTCGAACGGCAGGCTCGGAAAGAACCAGCGGCACCAGAGTGGAAAGCGCGCGGTTCGCTCGACATGCCAGCGGACCTTCGCTCCGGCCACCGACACGCCGGTGTAGGTCGTCGCCGTGCCGGAGAGCACGACCTCGCCGCCGAGCGGCGTCGATTTCTCAGGCGCCGCCAGTTTCACGAGGAACTTCGGTCGCTTGTATTCCTCGACGCGGACGCCGACCCCGCCTGAGAAGCCGTTCACCCCGGGGGCCTGGGCGAGGATCGACCACTGGCCCGGCAGGGCCCCGGAGGGAATCGGAAAGTTTCCGTGGAACGAACCGTTGGCCGTCGTTGTGTGCCGGGCCTTTGCCACCTCGCGGCCGTTGGCATCGCGAAACACGACGTCGATCTCCCGTTTTTCGAGAGCGCGATACTCGCCTGTCTCGATGTTGCTCGCACAGGCGATCCCCTTATAGAAGACGATCTGGCCAGGCCGGTGCATACCGCGGTCGGTGACGAGCACGATCGTGGCCTGCGACTCGGGCTGGATGTTTCGCCAGTAGCTCGTCGCATCGGTGGCGGCCTCGTGCCGCCTGCCGTCGACGGTCGCCAAGGCCTGCACGACATATTCCCGGCCTTGATCGAGCCGCATTTCATAGCGGCCATCCTGATCGCTCGTGGCGGTGCCAGCTTCGCTGAACTTCTGCGGATAGTTGCCCTGCTGTTCGCGGACGAATAGCGTGACGGTCGCGCCGGCGACAGGCTCGCCCGACTGCATGTCAACGACATGGCCGGAGACTTTTCCCACCCGCTGGTCAGCCGCCGCTTCCTTCGCAAATGTCTGCCGCTGCTGTTCTGCCACGACTGCCAGCCGCGTGACCCAGACGAGCGCCACCTGCACAACGTTGTCGGCTTCGCCGAAGTCGGCCTTCTGGCTGGCGATCACCCAGTAGGGGCCAGGCTCGAGTGACTTGGCATCGAGTGCCGTGCCCACGGGAATGTCTTCGGACCGCTGCCTGTAGTCGTCGGTGGCGGGCAGATCGACTGCCTGCGTTCGCACCGTCGGCAGGGCGAGGATCGCCTGCCGGTCGGCATCGTCCATCCAGCCGGTCTGTGGCTTGCCGGCCTTGAGTCGGCCCATCCAGTCGGCCTTGGCGATCCGCAGATGCACCTTCGTGAGATTGCGATAGCTGACGCGGACACTCGGCCACGGCTCCGCCCACGAGCGTTCCGTCTGCATGGAGAGTTCCTTCGACTCGATCTGCGCGATGAGGTTTTTGCACATCGCGCCACCGGGGCTTTTGGGGTGCGTCTCGGCACCGTTCAGTGCGATGGCCCGCGCCTCGATGAGATCGCCATCGCCGGTGCCGCTGCCGTCTCCCTGTTGAATCAGGCTGGCGAGATGGAAGCGGGCCAGCGACGCTGTCTCGTGTTCCCCGGCCCGGTCGATGAACTTTTCCAGTGCGTCCCGCTTACGGTCGGCGAGATCGGCGGCATCTCCCTGCGACACCACCGCGGCGCTGGCCCACAGGATGCGATCGAGATCGGCAGCCAGAAGCGCGGTGCGGTCGGCGTCGCTACGGTGAAACGCAAGCAGACTGCGGTAGAGCTTTGCCGCCTCGAGCAGCGGTGAGTCGAGATCGGTGACCGCCTCGTCGGCCTCCGGCTGCCAGGCGAGGAATTCGTCGAGCGTGCCAAGCGCGGGGCTTGAGGCAACGAGTTCGAAGACGTCTTCGGGGGCCACCAGGCCACGCTCGCCGGACACTGCAAACTCAAGGGCATCACGGACGACCACATCCCAGACCGTCGGCCGGTAGGCGTCGGACAGTGTTCCAGGCTGGATGATCGCGGACCACTCAGCCACCGGCAGGCTCTGGAGCGCTTTTTGTTCCGGACTGCCGGGATTGCCGACCGCCACCGCGAACCGCTTTCTGATCTCGCCGACAATTGAGGGCAGATCCCACTCGGCGATGGTCTGCAGATCGTCTCCCCGATCATTCGATGTGGTGCCGCCGGCCGTCCGCTGCTGGAACCGCCAGCGGTTCTGCATGAAGAAGCCCCAGGTCCAGTTGGCGCGAATCGCCTCCAGGACCCCGAGGGTTTCGGGAGGGGCTTTCTCCATCGCACCGGCGAGCAGGATCAGCCGCTCAGGGTCGTCGCCGGGCCGGTCGCCTGTTTCGCAGAGGATCCGCGTGGCGATCGCCCGGGCGGCCTCGGCCCAGGCCCCATCGGCCACCGCCCCCTGCTCCACGCCCCCTAGCGCCTCGATCGCCGTCTTCGGCTTGCCCTCCTCGAGCGCCTTGTCAACGGTCTTCCAGGCGGCTGCCCGTGGTCCGGGGGGAGCGTCGTCGGCGTGGGCGTCAGGCATGGTCATGGGGTGGCCTCCGAGAAAAAGTGCCGCGAGGGTCAGGATCACGGGGGCGACGCTGAGTGCCGCGATCGGCATCCGAATGAAGCGAAGATCTGCCATGTGCACGGTACGGCCCTCCAAAGTGTGGAAGCGTCAGACGGAACAGTTCTCCACGGCAGAAGTCTACGGGGCCGGGGCGATTCTGTGACAAGCCGGGCTGGCACCAGGTTCGGCCTAACCCTATGGCCCGGTTCTGTTCGTAAGGCCATATGTGGCCTTGGTTTGCGGTGGGGCATGCAAATGCCGCCGCCGGCGTGGTGTGCCGCGATGATGTGCTATATATAATTGAGGTATTGCAGTGCCGGCGGAGCGAAACGCCGACATCCTTGGATTGTCTTGCCGAACGTCGTGACGTTTCCGCGTCGCGGTCTGTCTGCAACCAGGAGATTGTATGACTCGCTCCGCCCATCCGTTGGCCGTTTTCGTCGCGTTGTCTGCCATGAATTGTGGTCAGGCATGCGTGGTTGCATGCGTCGTAGCACTGACGTTGTCCGTCAGCGCGGTGGCGGAGGATGCCCTCTCGTTCAACAAGGACATCCGCTCGATCCTGGTGGAGAACTGCTTCTCCTGCCACGGGGCCGACAGTGCCGGCCGCAAGGCCGATCTGCGTCTCGACAAGCGGGACGACGCCGTGGAGTCGGGGGCGATTGTCCCGGGGGACGTCGACTCGAGCGTCATGCTCGACCGGATTTTTTCAGACGATCCCGACGAGGTGATGCCTCCGCCGAG
>CAMCQY010000148.1 GCA_945877135.1 Candidatus Kuenenia stuttgartensis | reverse complement strand
CCATCTTCTCGAGGATGGCCGACACGTGGAATCGTGCGGTCCGCTGGGTGATCCCCAGCCGCTGGCCGATCTCGCCATTGTTGAGCCCCACTCTGAGGAGCGTCAGCACCTCGATCTCTCGCTGCGACAGTCCCACCTGAGGCCGTGCCCGGCTCCGTGAATGAGAGTTCCACGTCGATGCGGCTGGCATCCGCATGCCTCAGCGCGTTGTAGACCGCCTCCTGAACGACGAGAAAGAGGTTGCCGGCGATGACCTCGGGCACCTGCTGAACAGGTCCTGTCGTCCGCAGGAAGATCGATGTCGTGTGCTCGGCCTGGAGCCTCTGCACGAGCGTCTCGACCGCCGTTGGCAACGACTCGCCCGCCAACGGAAGCGTCTGCATCGCCCAGACCGTTCCCCGCAGCTGCTGCACGGCGTGATCGACCATCCTCTGGGCGACGTCGATATCCGCTGCGGCCTGCACAGGCTCCGGACCGCCCCGTTTCTGAGACTGTTTCATGGAGGCCTTCATGCCCTTGAGCTGGTAGCCGATGCCGGTGACTGTCTGCAGCACGGTGTCGTGCAGGTTGGCGGCCAGGCGGCCTCGCTCCCGGAGCGTCGCCTGGAATTCGGCCTCGGCTTCGTACCGCGACCGCATCTGCTCCGCGAGCGACGAGGCCTGCTGCATCACCCGCTGATGGAGCAGGTAGTTCCATCCCAGCACGGCCATCACCGTTCCCAGGGCGAACGCCAGCGCCGTCCCCAGTCGCGCCGGAGTCCACCACGATGGCGCGCTGATCACGGCGACGTCGTCGGCCCGCTGGATGAAGACCCCCACTCGCTGTGTGAGCGGGTCTAGCCCGAGCGAAAGCGCCGGGTCGGGCATGATGTTGAGGTCGGCGATCCCCGTGATGGCGAGCGTGCTTCCCGGCCGCAGCGATCGGATCCGGGGGAATTCTGCGGCTGGCAGCGTGGCCATGACGATGAATGAACCGTCCGCCAGCGTGAGCCCGCACCATTCTCCGACTGGCGGCCGCGCCTCCATAAGCGTGGCCGTGAAAGAGATCAGGCAGCCGTGATAGTTGCCCGGACGGGCGATTTGCCCGATTTGCCTCGACCGTTCGTTGACGGCGATGATCTGCTGCGGCTGGATCGTGACCGCGAGAGGGCGTGCATCGTGGTCGCGTCGCCGATAGACCGCTTCCACGAGGCCGCCGATATGCCGCGACATGTCGAGGAACCCAACGACCTTCACGAGATCGCCGGGCTCGATCGGATCGAGCGACGTCGTCTCGACCCGCACGCCATGAAGCCCCTCCTGCAGATAGAAAAACCGTCCGGGATAGGCGAGCGTCACGACGCCCTCGCTGCGGATCCGCCTGCCACGCGACGGGGTCGGCGAAAACAGCGCCAACTCGGAAAGCGGCACGATGGGCGATTCGAACGCTGATGAAGGCGCCGTCGCGACGACGCGCAGGTCTTCGCGGCGGGCAACGTTCAGGATCGGGCTCAGGAACTGCCCTCGCGTATTCCGAATCGCTCCGATGACACCGACGAAAGCCACCTCGGCATCGACGAGCGAAGAAGGCTCCACGTCGAGGAATTCCTTTGGCGCCCGAACGACCATCCTCCGTCCCGCCACGTCCACCACGAAGCTCCAGACCTCTTCGTCCAGCCGATATCCCTGCACGATCCCGCTCACCTGCACGCGTCTGCCGTTGTCGGCACCCACGAACAGACGGTTGACGTCCACCTGGAGCGGCTCCGGCAGCGGTGCCACGCCGATCAATCGGACGTGATCCGCCATGATTCGCGGAGCATAGCCGCCGCGATCGAGTTCACCATCGACCGTCACCCGCGCTCCGACGGTGAAACGCTCGAGTTCCTCGCTCGAGAGGCTCGCGAAGAGCTCAACCCACACTCCGCCGGTGTCGTCTTCGACCGTGACGGTCCGCAAGCCTTCGCTAAAGTTTCGGAACGTCACCGCGCCCGTCACGCTCACCCGCGTCCCCTCATCGACATCCGGTCCCGTGGTGGCGATCACTTCGGCGACTGGACGCACTGCGTCATCGAGTGCCTCCATGTCCGTTTCCGCAGCGAGCGCATGAGCGGGCCCGACGCAGGCACACCACGCAAGAGCCATGCTCACGACCAACGCAGCGATGGAGGATGGAAGCTGCCCTCGGCTCATCGTCGCCGTAGCCTTCACGTCGATAATCAGCCGCCAGGGCGGCCGTCTGCGACACCGCGACCACCCTACGTCTCCGAGTCTACCGCGCCAGAAAGCAGCTCATGGGGCACGACCAGCGGATCACCCGGGCCGACTGGCCGGTCGGCCAATCGGTTTTTGTCACAACTGGCCACTACGCCAGTTACCCGCCGCCATGCGGCATTTTATGATTTGCCCGGTGCTGGCAGCCGGGGACTGGGAATGCTGTCATCGATTGACCAGTCGTCCCCGATCACCGAGCAGCACAGAGATCGCCACTCAGCACTTCTCGATAGGAACACGTCATGCAGACATCGAAAACCGAAGCAGCGGGATTCACGTTGGTCGAACTGCTGGTCGTCATCGCGATCATCGGTACTCTCGTCGGTCTCCTGCTCCCAGCCGTGCAGGCTGCCCGGGAGGCGGCGAGACGATCGTCGTGCATGAACAACATCAAGCAGTTGGCGCTGGCTGTTCACAATCATATGGAGGCAAAACGGTCGATCCCGCCTGTACGGCAAAACACCGGGTTGCAGAACGCGATGAACGGAAGCGCGCAGGCCATGGCGTTGAGCTACGTCGTCCCGCTGCTGCCGTTCGCCGAAGAGAACACGCTGTATCAATCGATCGTCACCTTTATCGGCACGAACAACGGACAGGCCTTCCAAACCGCCGTAAACGACCCCTTCCATATCTCGAAGCGGCCGCAGGCGGTCGTCTGTCCGTCCGACGCGAAAACAATTCTTTCGACGTACGGAACGGGCGGCTCGATCAGCTATCGGATGAATCGCGGCGACGTGAACATGCGGTCTAACATGGGCCTCCAACGCGGCCCTGGCATCCTCGGTCAAGTCGAGACGTCCATCGGCAGCCAGACATACGGTGCTGCCTGTGCCGTAAAGCCCAAGGACATCACGGACGGTCTCTCGAAGACCATGCTTCTGGCCGAAGCCGTCGTCGGTGACCAGAGCAGCGGGGTCAAAGGCGGGCTTGGGGGCGACAACAGTTTTGTGGACAACAAACCGCCATCCGGTTGCCTCAGCTACATTGACACCGCGACTGGCGCGTTCAGGGCGTCAGGATTTGCCACCGGGGTGACGACGGGCGGGGCATGGCACCTTGGCAACATGGTGTACACGCAATTCATAGCATACGCACCCCCAAATTGGCCCGCCTGTGCGAGAGCAAATTCGAACTCGAACGTCGAGTCATGGGCATATATTCCGGCGAGCAGCTATCACCAGTCTGGAGTCAACGTCGCCATGTGCGACGGCTCGGTGCGATTCGTCGCAGACATGGTCGATGCAGGAGATACCACGCGGACGCAGCCGAACGACTCCGGGTCGGTCAGTAGCACCTCCTACATGTCCTACACTGGCCGGAGCATCCGCGGCGTCTGGGGAGCGATGGCGACGATCAAGGGAGGCGAGACCTTCGATTTGCCATGAAATTGCTTCCCCAACGGATGTCTAAGGGCATGAGCACACCCACGCAGCGGCCGCAGCGAACGATCCTTGGACACACGGTCAAGATGATCGCTGTCTGCCTCGCCTTCCTGGCTGTCTGCCTGATTCTGCCTGGCTGCCGCCGCGGTCCGCCCGTGGTCTACGTCGAAGGCGTCGTCACCATGAACGGCGAGCCGATCGAGGGCGCGAACGTCGGATTCACCCCCGTAGGCACGCCTGGGGCCATGCCCGCGGCAGGATTCACCGATGCCAAGGGTAAGTTCGTCCTGAGCACCCACACCGCGAAGTTCGGCGGCGGCGCCACGGTCGGCGACTACGTCGTCATCGTCAGCAAGACGATCATTCCACCGGGCGAGGAGGACAAGGACTCCCCGAAGGTCGTGCTGGTGACGCCGCCCCTCTATCAGGTCAAGGAAACGAGCCCGCTGCGGGCCACGGTGAAGAACGGTCAAAACCGGTTCGAGTTCGACCTGAAGAGCGATTCCAAGTGACCAAGAAAAGGGGACGAAGCTCTTTTTACCTTCACGAAGTCTGCAGTGAGCGGTGCGACTCGAAGTAGGCCCGTGTTTCCTCCTGCGTGCATGGCCTTCCCTGCTCACACCAATACCGCAAGACATCGGGGCATACGTCGAAGCCGGATGCCCATGTCAACGCACCGTGATCGATGTGGGCGGTGGCAAAACCGCTGTCAGTCTTGAGAGGGTCGATGACCGGCCCGGACCGCTCCGACAGATACGTGGCAAAGTCGAGGGTTGCAGACAGGCCGTCCGCATACTCGACTTCCACTCGCTTGTTTCCTACGACGGTCGCACGTATCAGGCTGGGTCTCATGGCAGCGGATCAATCTTGTTCAAAGGAAGAGCTTGTTCACGGAGGCCCCAGTTGACTTCGAGTTCCTCACGGTGCAGTTCCGCCCACTCTCTCGCCAACGCGGCCGCTCGCCGCGGCAGGCTCCCGCAGATGATCTCGCCCGTGGCAATCTCGATTTGGGCTTCTTCATCGCCGTAGGTGGCGTGAAAGTGCGGGGGAGCATGGTCCGCATAATTCATTGTGATCCGCAGACCGTAAAACCGTGAAAGTTCTGGCATGCGAATCGTAAGTGTGCTCGTGCTGCAAAGTCAGGAAATTCGTCATCCCGTGGATTATAACCGGACTAAGGAAAGGGGACGCAGCTCTTTTTTCCTTCTGGCCTTCGCCATCGTAGGCCTTGCGATACTGCCCCAAGCGGGAACCGCCGCCGAATACCAGTGGTCGGCCCCCCTCGTGCGGTCCACCGCGGAGGACGCCTTAGCCCCGCCGACCGCCTTCCTCTGGATTCCTCCGGGCTGTGAACGCGTCCGCGGTGTCGTGATCGGGCAGAACAACATGCTCGAACAGCCGGTGCTGGAAGACCCCGGATTTCGGGCGACTCTCGCCGACATCGGCTTCGCGGCCGTATGGATCACGCCGATGATCGGCAACGCCTTCGGCCCCGACGAACAGCGCCGCCTCGACGCCCTGCTCGCATCCCTCGCCGCCGAATCCGGCTACGCCGAACTCGCGACGGCACCGGTCGTGCCCATCGGTCACTCGGCGCTGGCCGAATGGCCCTACCGCGTCGCGGCAACATGGCCCGATCGCACGATCCTCGCCATATCGCTCAAGGGCTCGTGGCCCGACCTCAAGAAGCCAGACGCCGGCTGGTCGGGCGAGCAGGTGATCGGCGTGCCGCTTCTGTTTGTCAGCGGCGAATACGAGTGGGCAGACGAACGCGCCGGCAAGTGTCTGCCGTTTCGGAAACAGTTTCCAGCGGTGCCCTTCGCGATGCTGGCCGACGCCGGCGGCGGCCATTTCGACGTGCACGACCCGCTCGTGCGGTTTCTCGGCGACTCGATCCGTCGGGCCGCCCGTGCACGACTACCCGCCACGGATTCACCAGCCGGCTCTGTGCCGGCCCTGCGGCCGATCGACGCCACGAAGGAGGGCTGGCTCGTCGATCGATGGCGGCAGGACAAGCCTCCGCGGCATCCCGCGGCCCCGGTCGCCGACTACGCCGGGGATCGCGGCGAGACGTTCTGGTGCTTCGACGAGGAACACGCCCGCACCATCGAAGCCCTCCAAGGAACATACGCCGGCAAGAAGCCCCAACTGGCCGGCTACCTGCAACATGAAAAAATCGTCGAACAGGATCGCAACACGCACCAGCAGGTGACGCTCCAGTGGTTGCCCGATCCGAAAGGCGACGGGCTCGCCTTCACGCCCACGGGCACGTTCCTCGACACCGTGCCAGAGGGGCGGCCCGAGCGTTGGACCGGCAAGAAAGCCGGAGCGACGATCGACCACGCGACCGGCGGCGGCCCGGTGGTGATCCGGCCGATCTGCGGGCCCGTCGAACGACGCGGCCCCGACACGCTCGCCATCGCGTTCGATCGGGTGGGACTCCGCCATCCGCAGAAGTCGGGCGATATCTGGCTGCTCGCCGAACACCCGGGCGACGAGGCTTTTAAACGCTGCGTGCAGCAGTCGGCCCTGCGGATACCCGTCCGCAACACCAACGGCCCTGCGCAGACGATCACGTTTCCACAAATTCCCGACCAGGTGCTCGGCGCTACGAGGCCGATCCCGCTGGAAGCGACGTCGTCCGCTGGCGATGCCGCCCGCGTACGGTATTACGTGCACTCGGGGCCGGCGATCGTCGCCGACGACGGCACCTCGCTGCGGCTCACGGCCATCCCGCCGCGGGCAAAGTTCCCCGTGAAGGTGACCGTCGTCGCCTGGCAGTGGGGCCGCTCGATTCCGCCGTTCCTCCAGTCGGCCGAGACGGTGACGCGGCAGTTTTTGATTTTTGAGACCCGCGCCGCCGCGGAGCATGCCGCGCGAGCCGCTGTTCCGCCGGCCGCATCATCAAAGCCGTTCGTCCATCCGGGGCTTCTGCACGATGCAGCCGACCTCGAGCGGATGCGGCGGCACGTCGCCGCCAAGGATTCTCTCTGGATCGAGGGCTTCGAGGTGCTGAAAAAGCACCCGGCCTCATCCGCCACGTGGAAAATCCGCGGCCCGCTCGCGGCGGCCCGGTTCGATGCCGACGACCACGGCCGGTCGAACATCCTCACCTTCGACGCCGACGCGGCCTACCAGAATACGCTCATGTGGTGCGTGACGGGTGACGAAGCCCATGCCCGGAAGGCGATGGAAATCCTCGATGCGTGGGCCTCCACGCTGCGACTCGTCGATGGCCACGACGCCCGGCTGCGTGTCGCCCTCACCGGCTTCAAGCTCATCAGCGCCGCCGAACTCCTCCGGCACACCTTTCCGCAGTGGGATCGCGAGTCGGTCGCGAGGTTCGAGCAGTTCGTCCGCGGCGTCATCGTCCCCCAGATCCGTGACTTCGCTACCTTCGCCAACGGCAACTGGGATGCGGCCTGCCTCCTGACGGTGATGGCGGCGGGCGTGTTTCTGGACGACCACGATCTCTTCGACCGCGCCGTCCAGCATTTTCGCGTGGGAGACGGCAACGGACGGCTGACGCACTACATCGTGAACGCCGACGGCCAGTGCCAGGAGAGCGGACGCGACCAGCAGCACACGCAGCTCGGTCTTGGCCTGCTCTGCGAGGCCTGCGAAATCGCCTGGCATCAGGGGTTCGATCTCTATGCGGAGGCCGACGACCGGCTGCTGGCGGGCTTCGAATACACGGCCCGCTACAACCTTGGAGAAAACGTCCCCTTCACGCCGCACGTGGACACGACCGGCGGCTATCGCCACGCGAGAATCTCCCCGGAGGGCCGCAGCAGACTGCGGCCGGTCTACGAGCTGCCTTGGAGCCACTACGGCAGCCGCCGTGGCCTTCAGGCACCGTGGACCCGAAAAGCGGCCGAGAAAAACCGGCCGGAGGGAGCGGGCGTGCCCGGCGACCACCCCGGCTTCGGCACCCTCCTCTTCACACGAGAATAGGTCGCGTGTCGGACACGCCGTTGGAAACTCGCCGCCACGGGTGCGTTCAGGCTGCCTGGAGAAACTGCACGCTGTTGACGTGGATCAGTGCGCAGAACTTGAAGCAATCACCTTCGGCGTCGTAGATGACGACCTTGCCGCCGCCAAACATGATGCACTCCGGGTGACGCACTTCGTGCACCTCGCCGTTGGAGAGATGGATCGCAAAGGGCTGGAAAGGCTGGCGGCGAACCAACTCGCGAATCACTTCGGCGTTCATCGCTCACTCCTCCTCATCGCTGAATAACATGGACACGCGTATATGTTATCAACTGAGTTCAAGCCTTTCAACCGGCTCCAGTGAGCACGCGAGCGACCCAGCGACCGGCGGCGAGACCGCTCGACGCGGCCCCCTCGACTTTCGGACCACCGAAGGCGTCGCCGCAGCAGACGAGCGGCGGCGAGGTGACCGCCGCCACCATTGGCTCCGGGATGATCGTCGTTGGCGTGGCGAACTTCCAACGGTGCAACGACTGGCCGACGATCGCCGTCGACGGATCGCCGTCGATCCAGGGCAGCACCAGCTCGATGAGCGCCGCCGCGACCTGCTCGGGCGGATCGTCGAAGTGCTGCCGGCTGAAGGGCCCCGACGCATGCACCGTGAGCGCAGGCACCGATGAAATCCCCTTCTTCTGGTTGTCAGCGAGCCACGAGATCGGCCCGCCAGCAAACTGGATGCCGCCCGGCGGCGGCATGAGGCTGGGGCGATTCAGCACGAGCATGAGCGCGAAGCTGGGATCGTAGTGCACGGTGGCGAGTTGTTGATGGATCGAGGGGGCGATGCCACCCGCGACCGCAAGCAATCCCCCGGCCATGAAAAGGTCGAGCGACTGCGGCACCGGCGACGTGACGATCGCCGCCGCCGCATGCAGCGTGGTCGGTTCGCCCGCCTTGGAGCCGGGATCAAGTGAGATCCTCACGCGGCCGTCAGCCACGCCGATCGCCGACACCGTCACTGCTGTTCGCACGACGCACTTGTCTGCCGGAAGCCGTGCCGCGAGCCGCTTGGGCAGGTCGGTCATGCCGCCCATGCCCCGCCAGCGGGCATGGCCATCCGTGGCCGGCGTCACC
>CAMCQY010000147.1 GCA_945877135.1 Candidatus Kuenenia stuttgartensis | reverse complement strand
AACTGGGTTGGGCACCTGGCCAGTAGGACCCCCGAAATTGGTCACCACATGGGGTTAGAAATCTGGAAAAAATCCAGGAGCCAAACATGAAACAGACCGCTTTCGCGGTAGGGGGGCCTGCCCCTGGGGGTCGGTCCGACGCCATTCGGCATAGCTGTCACCCACAGGAACTCGTCCTGACATATCGCCGTGTTGCGTTACGTGTTGCGTAGACGGCAGAATAACGACAACAGCCCGGACACAGCCCCCATCAAAAGACCGCGACAATCCCGGGGAACAGCGAAGAAACGCGATGCGATCGGCGCGCGACTGTAGACTTAAGCCGGACTCAAAATCCGTTGCCCGCAAGGGCGTGTGGGTTCAAGTCCCTCCTCCGGTACTGTTGAATGCTGGCAAAACACGCGGAGCGGACGTGACCCGTCGACCTGATCGGCCAACGACAGGCGACGAGCAGGCCTGGCGGGCCCTCGCGATCCTGGTCGGCCTTCTGACGGTCGAAGCATGCCTCATCGGCTGGTGCTTCGGCGGCTGGGTGCTGGCCACTCCGGGAAAGCGCCTGCCGTCCATCGGACTGGTCGGCATGCTCATCGGATTGTGGTCGCACATCGAGCGGCACAAGGCAGACTACCGAACGGCGCGTGTCTCCTGGCCGCTCGTCGTGGGCCAGGTGCTCTCATTCGTGGGCGTCTTCGCCGCAGTTCGTTGGCTGGCCGCAGGATCGCCGCCCACCCCGCTCGGCGACACCGGCACACCCCTGGCCGTTGCGGTGACAGCAGCGGCATGGCTGGCATGCTCGCTGGCCTCCATCGCCCCGACGCCCGACCTCGCGCGGACACTGCTTGGCAGCGCTGCACTCTGCGCCGCACTGGCCGTGGCGTCCTGGAACATCGGCGACCTGACCCAGAGCTTCTGGAACCAGACCGGTGAAACCACCGTCCGGCTGGTGGCACTCTTGCTGAAGCCGTTTGCCGGCGGGCCGGTCATCCGACCGGAGCCATTCGTCCTCGGCACCGACGCCTTTCAGGTCAGGATTCTGGCATCATGCTCCGGTTTTCACGGCATCGGCCTGATCACCATGCTGCTGGCGGGCTCCCTCTGGTGGTTCCGGCGGCTCTATCGCTTTCCGCAGTCGCTCCTGCTCCTCCCCGTCGGCGTGGCGCTCATCTGGCTGGCCAACGTCGTCCGGATCACTGCCTTGATCCTCGTCGGAATCTGGATCTCACCGGCGATCGCCGTGGATGGATTCCACTCCACTGCCGGCTGGATCGCCTTCCTCACGGTCGGGCTGGGCCTCATCTGGGCTACAGCCCGGATGCCGTTCTTTACCCACTCTGAGCCGATAGTGCCTGAGATCGCGATGGCTCAGGCGTCGCCGGCGGCGGTGGACGCGACGACCATCACCACCACCGCCTGTCTGCTGCCCTTCCTGGCCCTCACCGCCATCACGATGCTGACTCGGGCCTTCACGAGCGGCTTCGATATCTTCTATCCGGTGCGGGTGGTCTGCGTGGCCGGGGTGCTGTGGTCGCTTCGCAACGCGTTGCCGTGGCGGGAATGCCGGATCTCGCTGCTCCCAATCGCGATCGGGGCCGTTGCCTTTGCGGTCTGGATGATCCTCGCGCCTGGGGCGACGGCATCGCCGGCCGCGATGGCAGCCGGACTGCATGCCGACCCGCTCGATCCAGCCCAGTTGGGCCAGCCGTGGACAACGCTCTGGCTGCTCTTTCGCGTGCTGGGCTCGACGATCACGGTGCCGATCGCGGAGGAGCTGTTCTTCCGGGGATTCATCACCCGCCGCTGCATCTCCGAAGACGCCGACAGCGTGCCGCTCGGACAGTTTTCGTGGTTCTCTTTTCTCGTCTCTGCCGTGTCATTTGGCGTGCTCCACGGCGACGCCTGGCTGGCCGGCATCGTGGTCGGCATGCTGTTTGGCGTGGCGCTCTACGCACGACGGCGTCTCTTCGATGCGGTGGTGGCCCACGCCACGACCAACGCCCTCCTCAGCGGCTACGTGGTGGCGACCGGATCATGGTCGGAGTGGGGCTGAACGACGGTGGTTCACGCGACGCCCAAAGACCGCTCCAACGCAGCAAGCCGTTCCCGCACCTCGGCCAGTTCCGACTCCAGCCGATCCACGCGGTCCGCGAGCGATTCGGCCGCCGGGCCCGCGACTTCCCGACTGTGGCCACCTGCTCGGCTGCCATCAATCGCCTGGCTCTGGCCAACCGCTTTTGACTCGCCGGCCCCCGCATCGCCACCGATCGGCGACTGACTGGCTGCTGCAGCCGAAAGCCCCACCTGCGACCGTACCTTCTCCAGCTTTTCCTCAGGCAACAGGCCGTGCGTGAGCATCCGGCCGCGGCCGGGGGGCGAGAGCCAGACGATCAGGTCGCGAGTAGCCAGCGCATCAAGATGCGTGCGGAGAGCATCCAGGTCGGGAATTGGATCCATGCGGCTGGCCCGCCCTCGCAGATCCCCCTCGCTCTGCTCGCCACGCAGCAGGAGTTCGCCAAGGATTGCCAGCTCCTCCTTGCCGACACCGAGCCACTCGTAGGCCAGATGCCGGTACCGCGGGATCTTTCCGCTGCCAAAGACCTCGGCCACGGCACCACTGTGCCGCAGGCTCGTCAGGGCACGGCTGGCCGACTCCTCGTCCAAATGCATCACGGGATCGCGGTTGCTCTTCTGATTGCAGCCGGTCACCACCGCATTGAGCGAGAGCGGATACTGGTCGGGAGTCGTCTTGCCCTTCTCGATCAGCACGCCGAGCACGCGGCGTTCGTTGGCATCGAGAGGCCGAATGGGGTGTGGGGTCACGACAGGATTTTCCGGACGGGACTGCCGTCGTGGGCAACTTTGAAGGGCCGAAGCGTGGGAGACATCACGATCTCATCGCGTGGCAGCCCGAGCGCCTCCGCCACCGTGGCGTTGAGATCGGCCGGCGTGACGCCGTCGGCTTCCACCCCGTGCCCGCGCTTGTCAGACTTGCCATAGACCTGGCCTCCCTTGATGCCGGCGCCAGCCAGCATCGCGGAGAATACCGCCGGGTGATGGTCACGTCCCGCGTTGTAGTTGATCGTGGGGGAACGGCCGAACTCGGTGGTGAGCACAACGAGCGTGTCGTCGAGCAGCCCGCGTGACGACAGGTCGGTCAGCAGCGCACCCACCGCCTGATCGAGAATGCCTGCTCGCTTCGGCAGCGTGTTGTAGTCCCACATGGTGTTGTGCATGTCCCAGCCGCCGAGCGTCACTTCTACGCAGCGGACGTTGTTTTCGATCAGCCGCCGGGCCAGCATGCAGCCCTGGCCGAACGGATCGCGGCCGTAACGATCCCGATCCGCCGGCTTCTCCTTCCCGAGGTCGAAGGCCTCCAATTCGCCGCTCGTCAGCAGGCTCGTCGCTTCGTCGTAGAAGTCGGTGTAGCTCTTCACGGTTTTGAGCGGATACTTCTCGCGAAACTTGCGGTCGAACTGACTGATCAGGGCAATCCGCTTCTCGAACGACTTCTCGGTGAGGTAGCCGGGAGACTGTGTATTTTCGAGTCCCTTGTTGGGGTCGCCGATCGGCAGTGGGCTGAACGTCGGGTCGAGAAAGCCGGCGCCAGGGTGCCGGGCGCCAGCGCCGATCGTCACCGTGTCGGGCAGGTTCTTGTTCTGCCGTCCTTTAAGCCTTTGAATCCACGGGCCGATCGAGGGATGCCGCTCCGTAGCGATCTGCTCGTAGCTCGTCCGCATCAGGTATTCACCCTGCTCATGGTCGGCCGTCTCGGTGTTCATCGAGTGGATCAACGCCATCTTGCCGAACTGCGCGGCCAGGGTGGGCAGATACTCGCTGAACTGGACCCCCGCGACGCTCGTGCTGATAGCGCCGGTTTGTCCCTGGTTCTCAGAGCCTGGCTTGACGTCGAACGTGTCGAGGTGGGTCATGCCGCCGGCCATGTAGAGATAGATCAGCCGCTTCGCCTTCCGGCCAGCCTTGGCGTCGCCCTTGCTCGGCTCGGCCGCGATGGCGTCGCTCAGGCCCGCATAGAGGCCTACGCCTAACGATAGCCTCGCGGCACGTTCGATGAACTGACGCCGGCTCCAACCGTCCAACATGGATGCCACTTCTCGCATGATTCACCCCGCCTCGAGTTACACCGTTGATCGCCTGTGATCGCCTGCTATCACGTTAACGCCGTACCGCAACCGATCCATACACCGCAACACGCCTGCGTCACTGCACGAACATGAACTCTCGCGTATTGACCAGCGACCAGACCACGTTCCCGTAGCCGGCTGGTCCGTCGTTTCGCACCTGGGCGATTGCCGTGGCCAACTCCTCAGCATCGGGCTCGCGATTCAGGATCGTCAGAAACACCACTTTCACCCCATCGGAGATCGTCTTCTTCTTGACGATGTTGTTGTAAATCGTGGAGTTCTTCTCCAGGAGCATGTGGGTGATCTGGCCGTTAAACATGAAGAGCACCTGCGGCACCGAACCCATGGTGGAGGAGGCCGAAATCAGCTCCCGGTCCGACTGCCCGAACGTCCGCAGGAAGTGGTTCGGCGGCAGCGGCGAGGGCAGCTCCGAGGCTCTCGCCAGAAGGTTGCCCTTGTACTTGAACTTCTCCTGGCTCTTGTTCCGGAGTTGGTCGAATTCTCCGACCTTCTTCACCGACGTCAGGATGTCAGGGGCACTCGCCTTGCTGAGATCGACAGCCACCGCTTGCTTATAGATGTCAGCCGGCGGCTCCCTGTAATCAGCCGCCGCCACCGCGAGCGTCACGAAGGAGTCCCAGGCCTGCTCGGCAGTCATCCGCCGCAGGACCGGGCCAGGAAGGTGATACGGAGCGCCCAACGGCACCTCGTCGTTGCAGGCCTGACGCTGGTAGGTCTCGGTGTTGAAGAGAATGCGGAGATATTCCTTCATGTCGAAATTGAGCTCCCGCATCTCTGACTCGAGGAATTTCATCAGTTCCGGATTCTCGGCAACCGTCGAATCCATCATGTCGTCAACCGGCTCGATCTGCCCGGCGCCAAACACCTGCTTCCAGAGCCGATTGGCGATCGTGATCGCAAACCGCGGGTTGTCCTTCGACGTCAGCCAACGGGCAAAGACCTGCCGCGGCGTCTCGCCGGGCTGCGGTTTGATGTCGGAACCAAACAGCGTCTTCGGCTCGACCACATCTCCCGGCTTGGCATCGCTGTAGGCATAGTCCTTGGGAAGCCGGATCTTCCGACCCACGTCGTCAAACACAACGTTCGTCAGCGTTCGCATCTGGTTGGCGAACTGATACGACCGCTGACGCCGATCCTCCTCCTCCTGCTCGATCGCCGCGTACTCCTCATTGAGCCGGTCACCGGGCTTGTCAGACCAGAACCGCTTGTCGTTGGCATTGGTGCGGGTCTGCGTGCCGTAGACGTAGGCGGCGGCCTGATAGAACTGCTTTTGCGTCCACTTGTCGAAGGGATGGTTGTGGCACTGCGCACAGCCGATCCGCGTGCCCAGGAAAATCCGGATCGTGTTGTTGACGTTGTCGAGTGGCATGCCCGGATCCCGCTGGAGATACCCGGTCGCCGGATTTTCCCACGGCCGGCCGTCAGACGCGAGCATGGCATGCACCATCTCGTCCCAGTGCGTGTTCTTCGCCAGCGACTCCTTGATCCACTGCCGGTAGGGCTCGCCGCGGACGAACGGGTCCGGACTGTCCCTGTACCGCAGGACGTCGGCCCAGTAGTTGAAGAAATGGCTGGCGTAGTCGTCGCTGCCGAGCAGTTGGTCGATCAACTGCGTGCGCTTGTCCGACTCGTGTGACACAAGAAACTTCGTTGTCTCCTGATAAGTCGGAATCCGACCGGCAATGTCGAGGTAGATCCGCCGCACGAACGTCGCGTCGTCCGCCGGGGGCATGGGCGTGATCTTGTGCTTGGCATAGTTCGCGGCGATGAACCCGTCGATCTTCTTCGCCGACGCGAGCGCGGCCGCATGCCGGGCCGGATCGACCGGGGCCGACTCGACGTCGAATCGGGGCGGATGAGCATAGGGATCGTCGGACTTCTTCTTGCCGCTAGCCACGTCGTCAAGTTCCTTGGCCTTGGTCATATCGGCCCTGATCGCCGCGAGCCCCTCGTCGTCGGCCGACGCGAGTTTCTTGCGGGCCTGGGCCCGTCCGGCATACGCCCCTGAGAGCTTGGCGTTGAGCGCGATGGCCTCGCTGAAGTCGGCGACGGCCGCCTCATAGGCCTTGCTCGCGAGATTGGCCTGACCGCGAGCGGCATAGGCGTCGGCAGACTTCGGGTCGAGCCGAATCGCCTCGCTCAGGGCTGCGATCGCCTGTTCGGCATCCTTCTTCTGGAGCCAGAGGAGGCCCCGCTGCAGGCGGGCGCGGGCCAGCTTCGGCGCTGCGGCGATGGCGGCCTCGACGTCAGCCACCGCCCGATCAGCGTCACCGCCGATGGCCGCCAGCAGCGCTCGGTCGCACAACGCCTCGGAGAGCTTGGGGTCAAGTTCGAGCGCCTTGGAGACGTCGGCGGCCGCCTTGGCGACCTCCTTGCCCCCCTTGGCAATGCGGGCGGCTGCCCGTCGCTCGTAGGCGATAGCGAGCTTGGGATCGAGTTCAATCGCCTTGTTCTGATCCCAGATCACGTTGTCGTAGCGGCCGAGGCCACCATGGGCAAACCCTCGATGGCTGATCGACTCCGCCGATTTCGGGTCGATCTGGATCGCCCGGTCGAAGCTGCGAATAGCCTTGTCGTAGTCGTGCCTGGCGAGATAGGCCAGACCACGATTGAAGTGAGCGTCAAAGCTATTGTTCTGCTCGAGGATCGCGAAGTAGCAACTGTCGATCGCGGGCAGATATTTTCCCTGGGCATACTGCACCTTCGACCGCTGCACGTGGGCATCAGACCGCAGCGCGATGAGGGCGGGATCACGGCCAGCCTGACCGGTCACCGCGTCGAAGTCCTTGATGGCTGCCTCGAACTCCCCCTTCCCGGCGCGGGCCACGCCCCGCGCGATCAACGCAGCCGGCGACTTGCCATCCGCCGCCAGCGCCTTCTCGGCGGTCGCAATCGCCTCATCCCACAGCTTGGCAGCCGACTGCGTGCGGGACTGCTGAGCCAGCGATTGGGTCTGTGCCTGCTGCGGGGAGCCAGCCGCGGCTGCCTCGAGACCTCTGGCATGCGGTGCCTGCCAAAAGAGCACGATGGCGAACAGAACGGCAAGCACAACCGGCCCACCGATTCGTAGGAGGTATCGGCCAATACCATCCACCATAGGTGTTTCTCCTCGGGAGCGCAGAACGCGAACGAACTCTCGGATATTACCAGCATTTCACCGGGCGGAGCAAGCGGGAAGACCGACGCCCGCGCTGCTCTATCCGGAGGATGGGCGAGTGGGGATGTCGAGCCGCTGATCCAGTTGGAGGAGCTTTTCCCTGAGCGGTCCGTAGGCGATGCCCTGCACGGGCAGTTGCTCCCGCGCAGCAATGGCCGCCGCCACGCCAGCCGACTCGCCGAGAATCATCCAGACCGGCTCCATCCGGATCGACGTCATGGCGATGTGGCTGGCGGACAGGCAGACTGGCACGAGCAGATTTTCGCATTCCTTCCTGTGCGGCACAATCGAACGGTACGGAATCTTGTAGATGCCGCGGTTGGCCTCCTCCAGATAGAGCATGGAATAGTAGCCGCCCATCAGGGCGATCTTGCCGTCGAGCGGAACCATCGCATACGGCCACTCGTCCACTCCATAGGATGCCAGCCCCACGGCATCATCGATAACGGCACGCCCCTCCATGTCCTTCTGCGTGACCACATAAGCAGACCGCATGCGTCGCGCCTCGCGGACATAAAGCTGGTGTGGGTAGCCTTCGGTGTCGTCAAAGATGCCGGGCTGGAGGCCGATTGCCAACGCCTGGTCACGCCACTTCGCCGTCACGGCCGGGTCGGTCCGCATGAAGTGCGTGAGCCCCCGCACGTAATCCTGCTGACGCTTCCAGATACGGGCCCGCGTCGCATAGTCGCCGTCAGGATAGTCGGCGTTGCTGCCGAAGACCGTGGCCACCCAGAGGGCCCGCGACAGGTTGCCGATGCCAATCTGAAAGACACTCCCCTTCGCTTCCTCAAACTCTCCCAGCTTCCGCATCCGCCGGCCGGTGAACATGTCGACGTTCTGCTGGAACCCGCGGCGATAGAGTTCGAACGTCCGCGGGTCGTAGTCGTCGGGTGGATCGAGCGGCAGGCTGCCTGCCTCCTTGCTGAACTTCCAGCGGAAGCCGTAGCCCATCGTGAGCGTATCGGCCTCTCCTTCCGGCTTGATCTCGATCTGCTGCAGCAGTGGCACGAGGCCGCTCTGCGGGTCGCCTGGCGTGAGATAGGGATCGATGTCGTAGATGGCCAGCGGCGGCTGCACGCCTGCCAGCGATTCATCGAACTCGCCGCGTGACTCGCGGCCGAACACAGACGACACGCCAGCCCGCGCCATCAGGTCGCCCTCGTAGGAGCAGTCGATAAACACCCGCGCGGCAATCCGCCGCGCCGCCGGTGTGCGGGGCTCGGCCGTCGGGCATCCCAGTCGGTCGGGCGGGGCGTAGTCGAGCGTGATGCTCTTGAGAACGGCTCCCTCGCGATGCACCGCCGTCACGCGATGCTCGTAGACCACGGGGATCTGATGCTCGGCGAGCATGTCGCGGAAGAACTCCCGATACTGCGCGTCGTTGAAGCCCCGCTTGAGAATGCCGCGGGCCGTGCCACCGACCGCCTCCCCGCGGCCCCAGTC
>CAMCQY010000146.1 GCA_945877135.1 Candidatus Kuenenia stuttgartensis | reverse complement strand
CACGCCCGCCCGCACGAGTGTCATCGCCACCACGCTGCCAAGCGCCCCGCAGCCGACGACGGCCACGCGGGCATCGGCAAGCCGCGTCTGCCCTTCGGGGCCGAGCGGCAGGAATCGCACCTGCCGGGAATAGCGTTCTGGATCGAAGGCTGTCATCAGCGTGATGCTACCACGCGGTAGTCAGATACCCCGCCCAGTCCCAGGGAAGCTGCGTCGCTCCCTCAGCGAGCCCCCAGACGGCAAGTGCGGCCTGCAGCCGATCACACTCCTGCCGGTGCTGCGCCGTGTTGCCCGCGGCCACAGCCCGCTGGGCCACCAGCGGCTTGTCCGTCCCCCATGGGCTCCCAAAACGCCAGCCGTCGTGTGGCAGGCCGTCGCAGGGACAATCCACGATGATGCAGTCGACTCCGCCAACGATCGCTGCGGACTCCGCATCCGGGGGCTGCGTGCCATCCACTTCCAAACCCACGAGCATCGTCCCCTTGAGCGGCCGCATGGCAGCAACGATCGCCGCGGTCTCTTTTGGGGGTATCGTCCGCGGCAGCACCGCCAGCACGACCGACGGATGCAACGCCCAGGCCGCGATGCGGCCTCGGGCCCCTGTGGCATCGAGCGACGCGCCGTCCGCATCCACGAGCCGCGCGATGATGGCCACGCCCGCCTGATCAGCGGCTTCGCAGATCGCGTCGGTCGGATCGTCGATGACGGCGGCGGCAGAGAAACGCCGCAGCGACGTTGGATCGAAGCCCATCGGGGGAATCGTCACGCCGCGCGGCACCCAGCGTCTGCCTTCGAGCCAGAGTGATCGACCACGCACACCCAGCCGTCGGAGGCCGACCATCCGGTCGATGACGGCGACGGTTTGGTCGCCACGTTGAACCTCCGCGTGCAGCCGATAGCGATTGGGAAGTTCGGGCGTCCAGTAGGCCGGCTCTGTGAACACGGCCCGCGCGAGGGCCTGGCCCGCGTCGGCGGCTGCCGCGTGATCGGCCGTGACCTCCACCAGTTTCACCGTCGTTGGCAGCGTCATATCGCGGCCACGTCGGGGGCCCACAAGCGTGCCCGTGAGGTGGAGCCGGCCGCCGTCGCCCGTCCCGCAGTCCGAGATGCGCACCATGATCTCAGCCCGCATGTCGTCAGCCCGACCGGCCAGAATCGCCAGCGGCAGCGCTCGGCCGGAGGGCGTCACGGGGCATTCCTTCTGGTGATCGTTCACGCTGGGAACCGCTCTCGGGCCATCTCGCCCAGATGCCGCAGGTCGAGTTTCCCCGACCCAAGCACCGGCAGTTCTGCGATCTCGGCAAAGCTGCCAGCCGACGGCACCCAGAGGTTTGGCAGGCCACGTTGCAGGAGTTTCTGCACGATTTCCGTCGGACTCTGGGAGATAGGCAGGTGAAAAACGATGAGTCGCTCCCCCTTGGTAGCGTCGGGAACGGCCGTCACCACCGCCAGCAATTCCCCTTCCGCGGCGCCGAGCGCCTCGTTCACCGCCTCCTCGATGGTGAGGTGTGGCACCATCTCGCCGCCGATCTTCGAGAACCGGCTCTCGCGGCCGGTGATCGTGATGAACCCCTCGGCATCGAGCCTGGCGATGTCGCCGGTGCAGTACCAGCCGTCCTGCACCACCTTCGCCGTCAGGTCGGGCCGGTTGAGGTAGCCCTGCATCACATTGGGGCCGCTGATCCAGAGCATGCCGTCTTCGCCGATGGGCAGTTCCTTGAGGCTCTCTCGTTCGGTGATTCGGGCACGGCAGCCGAGGATCGGCTTGCCCACCGTGCCTTCCCGCGCATCGACCGGCCGGCCCGGCACGTGCCGCGACGGCGGCACGTTGGCCGCCACCAGTGGCGAGAGTTCGGTCGCACCATACGCCTCGCTCGGCCGCAGACCAAACCGCTTTTCGAAGGCATCGCTGACCTCTTTCGGCAGCTTCTCGGCGGCGCCAAACACTGCCTCCAGCGTCGAAAAATCCTCTGCTGGCGTCCGCCGCGTGTAGTAGCGCAGGAAGGTGGGCGTGGCCATCAGAAGGGTGGCATGATATTCACGCGCCAGCCGACCGACCGCCTGTGCGTCGCGCGGATCGGTGTGGTAGGCCACGGCGGGCTCGAGCGCCAGCGGCGTCCAGAGCGTGGTCGTGTAGCCGTACGAATGGAAGAACGGCAGCACGCCAAGCGCCACGTCGGCCGGAGAGAGGTGCAGCATGCTGTCGATCGCCCGGATCTGCGAGCCGACGTTGCCAACCGAAAGCACAACCCCCTTCGGATCGCCGGTAGAGCCCGACGTGAAAATGACCGTGAGCACGTCGTCGGATCGGATTCGGTCGAGCCCCAGTAGTTTCTCAAGCAAGCCCACCGGTGTGATCGTGGCATGGACGAAGGCCTGCACCTTGTCGAACGTGCCCAGTTGCTTCCGCAGGTCGCCAGCATCGAGGAGCTTCGGCCCCGCATCGAGCTTCACCCGACTGAGAAAGGCCGGGCTCGAGATCACATGCCTGAGTCCCGCCCGTTCGATGCAAAGGTCGAGGATCGCCTGCGACGTCGTGTAGTTGAGGTTCACCGCCACGCGGCCCGAGAGGGCCAACGCCGCATTCACCACCGCCGCGCCGGCCGTGGGCGGCAGCAGAACGCCCACCATCTTTTCGTCGGCCGCGAGCACACGATCGAGCACGGACTTGGCGGCGAAGATTCGCGTCAGCAATTCGCGTCCGGTCAGCCGCGTGCCGAGCGAGTCAGCCATCTTCAGTCGGCCGCCGGCGCTGCGGCAGGCCCGCAGCAGCAGCCGCTGCAATACCATCGGTTGTTCGGTCGCGGTGGTCATGAGTGGGTCCAGAGGGCTGCTGCGGGCGGGCTCGTTGCCCGTCCCCCTGCAGGCATTAGAATCGGCGGCTCTCGGACTGACCAGTTCAGACCGAAGCAGGCTCCTTTCCCTTCCCGTGCGCCGCCCTCAACCAGTTCTCCGGATTCCCCAAGATGCCCCGCTACCAGCCGTCCCTGATCGAACCGAAGTGGCAGGCCTGGTGGGACGCGCACGGCACCTTCGCCACGCCGCGGCTGCCGGCGAACCGCAAGACGTACGTGCTCGACATGTTCCCCTACCCGAGTGGCGACGGACTGCACGTGGGCCATCCGGAGGGCTACACAGCCACCGACATCGTGGCGCGGTTCGAGCGGATGCGTGGCACGAGCGTCATGCACCCGATGGGCTTCGACGCCTTCGGCTTGCCGGCGGAGGAGCATGCGATCCGCACCGGCACGCCGCCGCGAGAGAGCACCGAGCGGAACATCGATACGTTCCGCCGTCAGCTGAGAATGCTCGGCTTCAGCTACGACTGGAACCGCTCGCTGGCGACGACCGACCCGGAATACGTCCGCTGGACGCAGTGGATCTTCCTGCAGCTCTTCGACACCTGGTTCGACACCGCCCTGCAGAAGGGCCGGCCGATCGCCGAACTGCCGATTCCCGCCGAGCTTACCGCACAGGGTGAGGCGGCCGTCACGGCCTATCGCGATGCCCACCGGCTCGCCTATCAGTCGGAGGCACCGGTGAACTGGTGCCCGGCGCTCGGCACGGTGCTTGCCAACGAGGAGGTGATCGGTGGGGTCAGCGAGCGAGGCGGTCACCCGGTCGTCCGCATTCCGCTCCGTCAGTGGATGCTGCGGATCACCGCCTACGCCGACCGCCTCGATCGCGAACTCGAGGGCCTCGACTGGCCTGCCAGCATCAAGAAACTCCAACGTGACTGGATCGGCCGCAGCACCGGCGCCGAGGTCGATTTCTTCATCCCGCCGCTCGAAGGTGGTGATGCGGCATGCCAGCACTGGAAGAAGCTGCGTGCTGAAACCGGCCTGCCGGAGCGTGCCCCCGACGACGTACTCCGCGTCTACACGACCCGCCCCGACACGCTCTACGGCGTGACCTTCATGGTCATCGCGCCGGAGCACCCGCTGCTCGACCGGCTCACGACACCACCGAATCGCGAAGCGATCCGCAGCTATTGTGAGGCGGCGTCGCGGAAGAGCGACCTCGACCGCACCGACCTGGCCCGCGACAAGACGGGCGTGTTCACCGGATCGTATGTCGTGCATCCGCTCTCGGGCACACCCGTCCCCGTCTGGGTGGCCGACTATGTACTGGCCTCGTATGGCACCGGCGCGATCATGGCCGTGCCGGCACACGACGACCGCGACTTTGAATTCGCGAAGACGTTCGGGCTCGATGTGATCACGGTGGTGGAGCCAGTCGACGGCGATGCCCTGGCGACGGGCGAACTCTTCTCCGGAGACGGCGTGGCGATCGCCTCGGGCCCCTACACCGGTCTCGACACGCGGGCCTTCATCACACGGGTGTCGCACGATCTCGAGGCTGCCGGACTCGGCCGGCCGGCAGTCAACTACAAGCTCCGCGACTGGCTCTTCAGCCGGCAGCGTTTCTGGGGCGAGCCGTTCCCGATCCTGCATGAACTCGACGCGGAGGGCCGTCCCACCGGCGCGATCCGCGGCGTGGACGAATCCGAACTCCCGGTGAACCTGCCGCACCTCACCGACTTCAAGCCGGGGCAGACACCCGATCCGCCGCTCTCCCGGTCGCCGGCCGACTGGCTGTTCGTCGAACGCGACGGCAAGAGGTACCGGCGCGAGACCAACACGATGCCGCAGTGGGCCGGCTCCTGCTGGTACTACCTCCGTTTTCTCGACCCCTGCAACACCGACCGCTTCCTCGACCCCGAGATCGAGAAGGCCTGGATGCCGGTCGATCTCTACGTCGGCGGCGCGGAGCATGCCGTGCTCCATCTGCTCTACAGCCGGTTCTGGCACAAGGTGCTCTTCGACCGCGGCCATGTCTCGCATGCCGAGCCATTCGGCAAGCTTGTGAACCAGGGGATGATCCTCGGTGAGATGGAGTTCACCGGGTATCGCAGCGCGAAGGGTGGCTGGGTGATGGCGGGCCAGCAGGGGGAGGGTGATTCCCCGGTGAAGGTTCGCGCCGATCAGGTGGAGAAGCAGGGGGAGCACTTCGTGCTCCGCGACGCGCCAAAGATCCGCGTCGAGAGCCGGGCCTACAAGATGTCGAAGAGCCGCGGCAACGTGGTGAATCCCGATCAGGTCGTCCGCGACCACGGTGCCGACAGCTTGAGGCTCTACGAGATGTTCATGGGACCGCTGGAAGCGACGAAGCCCTGGAGCACGGCGGGCGTGGGGGGCGTGCGAGGGTTCCTCGACCGCTGCTGGCGTCTCGTCGTGGACGAGCGGGCCGACGGAGTCACGCTGGCCGTGCAGGTATGCGACGACGCCCCGACCGACGACCAGCTTCGCGAGATCAACCGCACGATCGATAAGGTGACGAAGGATATTCACGCACTCTCCTTCAATACTGCGATCGCTCGCATGATGGAGTTCGTGAATTTCTGCACGCCGCTCGAGCGGCGGCCGCGGGCAATTCTCGAGCCCTTCGTGACGGTGCTCGCCCCGTTCGCGCCGCATCTCGCCGAGGAACTCTGGGAGATTCTCGGCCGGCCCGCCCCCGTGTCGCTGGCCGCATGGCCTGCCGTCGAGGAGAAGTGGCTCAAGGACGACACGGTCGAAATCCCGGTGCAAATCCAGGGGAAGCTCCGCGGTCGCGTGGTCGTGCCCGCTGACGCCGATGCCGAGGCGATGAAGGCGGCGGCGGTGGCCGATCCGAAGATCGCAGAACTGATCGCCGGCAAGGAGATCGCCAAGGTTGTGGCAGTCCCCGGGCGGCTTGTGAACTTCGTGCTGAAGGGCTGATCAGGAATGGCGGCAATTGGCGGGTTTCGACGGTTCCCGTAGCATGATGCACGGCGGGCAGGCACAGGCATTCGCAAGGAAGGCGTCAACATGAGCGTGCAACGTGTATTGGCTCTGGTGCTCGGGGGTGGCCGCGGCACCCGGCTCTATCCCCTCACCCGCGACCGTTCCAAGCCGGCAGTGCCGCTGGCGGGTAAATACCGCATCATCGACGTGCCGCTCTCCAACTGCATCAACAGCGGCGTGCAGCGGATCTACGTGCTCACACAGTTCAACTCCGTGAGCCTGCACAGGCATATCCGCCGCACTTACACGTTCGATCCGTTCAACGGCGGCTTCGTGGAGATCCTCGCCGCCCAGCAGACCACCGACAATGCTGGCTGGTATCAGGGCACAGCCGACGCAGTTCGCCAGAACCTCCGCTACATCCAGCAACCCGACATCCGCCACGTGCTGATTCTCTCCGGCGACCAGCTCTACCGGATGAACTACGCCGACATGCTGGCCACCCACATGTCGAACCGTGCCGACGTCACGATCGCAGGAATTCCGGTGCACGAGGAGGCGGCCTCGGCGCTTGGCATCATGCGGCTCGACGGCCAGGGCCGGGTTGAGGGCTTTCTGGAGAAGCCACAGACGCAAAAAGAACTCGGCATGATGCGAATCGACCCTGACTGGATTGAGCGGCAGGGCATTCCTGCGCAGGGTCGCAGCCTGATGGCGAGCATGGGCATCTACCTGTTCGACCGCGATTGCCTCGTCGACCTGCTCACCAAGACCGATTACCAGGACTTCGGCCGCGAGGTTTTCCCGGCCTCGATACGGGCCAAGAAAGTGCAACTGCACCCGTTCGACGGCTACTGGGAGGACATCGGCACGATCCGCTCCTACTACCAGTGCAACCTCGACCTCGCCAGCCCCGCGCCTCCCTTCGACATGGCCATGCCGGAGGCCCCGATCTATTCCCGCGGAAGGTTCCTGCCGCCGTCGCGGATCGACGGCGCCACCATTCGGCACAGCCTGCTTTCTGACGGCTGCCTCGTCGAGGAGGGGGCGGTGATCGAGAACAGCGTGATCGGCGTGCGATGCCGGATCGGCCGCGACGTGGTGATCCGCAATTCCGTGGTCCTCGGCAACGACTTCTTTGAGACGGCGGAAGACATCGCCGCCAACACGGCCAAGGGCCTGCCGCGAATGGGCATCGGCGCGGGCACTGTGATCGAGCGTGCCATCGTGGACAAAAACGTGCGGATCGGCCGCGGGGCCAGGATCGTCAACGATCAGGGATGCGAGACATCCGCCGACAGTGACCGCTTCACGGTCCGCGATGGTATCGCTGTGGTGCCCAAGGACGCGATCGTTCCCGACGGCTGGCGTCCCTGACCCACGGCCGCGAGCCCGTGTCATGATCGCCGGTTCAACGGAGGCGAGTCCGCCAGCCGGGAGTCTCGTGAACCTGAACCGGCGGCGTGAGCGGCGCCTCCTGGGGCTGCGGCTCAGCCTGCAGCTCTTCTTTGGCCTCAGGCTCCTCTTCAGCCGCAGCGGGGGACGCTTCCGTCAGTTCCACCACCGGCACCGGTTCGAGGATGTCTGCCGCCGAGCCCACCGTTTCAGGAACCGCCTCCGGCCGGCCGTCCATGCCGGCCTCATCCGCGAATTCCCCGACCACGGCCACCGTCTGCTGCAACTCGCCTGCGTTGGTTTGATCAACCACGGAATCGTCAGCAGGCGTGGGATTCGGCCCGTTCTCTTGAGACTCATCGGCCCGATCGTCGCCATCCCTCACGATCAGTGGCCACGGCCTCGGCGCAGCGCTCAGTGGCAGAATGCCTTTGCTGCGGGCCCGGAAGTCGTTTTGCGGCGACGACCCGTTGGGCACAGGTCCGGAGTAGTCGAACGGATCGGGGCACATCGTGCAGCCGACCGACGCCATCCCCGCGGCTGCCACCGCGGCAAGCGTCCATGCCCGCGGGAGCGGGCCCTGTGTCAGTCGTGCCTCAACCATACGGCCCCTTCCATGTGGCGGGATCGGTCTCCCACCGGGCATCGCGGGCCTCCCCAAAGGCCCGCGATTCACGCGATCGACCGGGCGTCACGCCCCGGATCCCGTCAGCGGCTGCTCCCCATCCCCAACACCCACCTATCCATTCGGCCGATCGACGGCTGATTCTCCAGAAAAACCGGTTCAACCCGCAAAACCGGCCCGAGCAGAAGCCAGCTGATGTATTCCCTGGCTCGCGCTGCGGGCTTGGATAAACGGGAAACCGTCGCGAGGGCTGGATGATGCCCCGCTCCCACACCGGATAACGCCACACTCCCATGCAAGCCCGACGCGCGAGCGAGGGAATCCGCGTCCCATCCCCGTGAGGCCACCCGCATTCCCTTGCTCGCGCTGCGGGCTTGGATGGACGGGAAACCGTCTCGCGGGCTTGGGTGATGGAGTACGCGACGTCGCATCGCTCCGCTCTACAACTGCACGCCCATCTTCGCCATGAGGAGCTTCATGTCGTCCCAGACGTCGCGTTTCGCCGGCGGATTCCGTAGCAGATACGACGGGTGATAAGTGCAGATCACCTGCGACGACTTCCAAGAAAACCACCGCTTCCGCAGATTCCCGATCGTCTCGTCGGTCTGAAGAAGGGCCTGCGCGGCCGTGGTGCCGAGGCAGCAGATGTACTCCGGCGCGATGATCTCCAACTGCTTTTCGAAGTAGCCGCGGCAGCTGGCCGTCTCCTCTGGCAGCGGCCGACGGTTGTCGGGCGGCCGGCACTTGAGCACGTTGAGGATGTAGACCTCTTCCCGCGAGAGCGTGCACGACTCGATGATCTTCGTGAGCAGCTGTCCGGCCCGGCCCACGAAGGGCTCACCCGACGCATCCTCATCGGCGCCGGGAGCCTCGCCCAGGAAGCAGAGTCTTGCAGTGGCCGGTCCCACGCCAAAGACCGTGTGGGTGCGGGCCTTGGCCAGCGGCTCGCACAGCCGACAGGCAGCCACCTCGTCGCGAAGGATGTCCAACGACCGGCTCCGTGTCGCCGCGTCGGCAGCTTTGGGCGATGCGGCAATCGCGTCAACGGCCA
>CAMCQY010000145.1 GCA_945877135.1 Candidatus Kuenenia stuttgartensis | reverse complement strand
CCGGTGGTGGAACAGTTGATCCCGCGGGAAGGCTGCCGGCGTGCTGCCTGGCGACTCTGGGTGCTCGCCGAGGCCATTCTCACGGATGACTCAAAGCGCGGCGTTGCCCTTCTGGGTGGTGAGGCCTCGCCAGCGGCGGTTGATCTGGCTCAGAGCCTGCGGCGGGCCGCGATGGATCTCGATGCCACGCCCGAGGAATCGATGCTGCGGCAGGCGTTGGCAGACCTGAAGCCAGCCGCCCCCGCAGCGAAGACCGAAGAGGAGACCCCAGCCGCCGAAGGAAAGACCGCCGCTCCACCTGCAGGCAAGTGAACCGGGTCTACACCACGATCTGCACAACGCGATCGGTTATCGCTTGATCAGGTCTCGGACGGTGCCACCCGACGGAATCATCGGCAGCACCTGCTCCTGGTAGGGAACCTGCACGTCGAGCAGCGCCGGGCCCGGGGAGTCGATCAGTCGCATGAGCGCCGCCTCGAGATCGCTCCGCTCCGAGACCGTCTCGGCCTGCCAGCCAAATCCCTTTGCAATTTCCACGAAGTCCGGGTAGCGGGCCGCCGGCGAGATGCCGTTGCCCTGCCCGGAGGCTTCGGGATTCCCGACGGGGCCAAGGTAGGTGTGGGCACGGTTTCCCTTGTGGAACCGATCCTCCCACTGCACCACCATGCCGAGGTGTTGGTTGTTGAGAAGCAGCACCTTGACGGCGATGTCTTCGCAGTGGCAGGTGGCGAACTCCTGGATGTTCATGAGAATGCTGCCGTCGCCATCGATGTCCACCACGAGCGACTCCGGATGGGCGACCTTGGCCCCCATCGCCGCCGGCAGTCCGAATCCCATCGTGCCCAGGCCGCTCGAGGAGAGCCACGTCCTGGGGCGACGGAACTTGTAGAACTGTGCCGACCACATTTGGTGCTGACCTACACCTACCGTGATGATCGTGTCGCGTTGGGCCGTGAGCCGTGAGAGTTCGGCGATGGCGTGCTGCGGCAGGATGCCCTTGAACGAGCGGTCGTAGGAAAATGGGTCCTCCCGCTTCCACTCGTCAATCTGCGCATACCAAGCGTCAAGCGGCGCCGCCGGTGGCTCCACGATCGCGTTGAGCTGCGCCAACGTCTCCTTCACGTCGGCCACGATCGGCACGTGGACGAGTTTGTTCTTGTTGATCTCGGAGGGGTCGATGTCGATGTGCACGATGAAACCGTGCTGGGCAAATTCCGACACCTTGCCCGTCACCCGGTCGTCGAACCGCACGCCCACTGCAATCAGCAGGTCGGCCTGATCGACAGCCTGGTTGGCGTACACGCTGCCGTGCATGCCGAGCATGTCCAGACTCCGCGGATCGTCGCCCGGAAACGCCCCAAGGCCCAGAAGGGTCATCGTGACCGGGATGCCGGTCAGCCGCACGAGTTCGCGGAGTTCGGCGGAGGCGTCTGCCGCGATCACACCGCCACCGGCATAGATCACGGGCCGCTTGGCCCGCTTGATGGCGGCAGCCACTTGGGCGATCTGCTCCGCATGCGGCTTCCGCACGTCGGGGTGATAGCCGGGCAGATTCATCGGCGCATCGTAGTCGGGCACGATTTGCGCGAGCTGGATGTTTTTTGGCAGGTCGACCAGCACGGGGCCGGGCCGCCCCGTGGTGGCGATGTGGAATGCCTCCCGCATCACCCGGGCGATGTCATTGGCGTCGGTCACCAGATAGTGATGTTTGGTGATGCCGCGACAGACTTCGACGATCGGCGTCTCTTGGAAGGCGTCGGTGCCGATCACGCTCGTGCTCACCTGGCCAGTGAGCGCGACCATCGGGATGCTGTCCATCTTTGCATCAGCAATCGCCGTCACGAGGTTGAGCGCACCGGGACCGCTGGTCGCCATGCAGACTCCCGGCTTGCCGGTCGTCCTCGCGTAGCCCTGGGCCGCAAAGCCACCGCCCTGCTCGTGCCGTGGCAGGATCGTCCGCAGCCGGTCGGCGGCACGGGTCAGCGCTTGGTGCAGAGGCATGCTCGCGCCACCCGGATAGGCGAAGATCACGTCCACGCCGTTACGGATCAGCGACTCGACGACCACGTCGGCACCGCTGATGAAGGCTTCGGAGGCGCGGGGGCGGGAGACGGTGGCCATGGGGTGGACTCCTCGGGTGTAGGCTGGGGCTCGTCCGGCGACGGCCGGTCAGACCCCTTCAAAAATACACGATAAATGGTCGGTCGCGTCAGGGGCCGATTTTTCGGGGAATTTGCCGATTACGGTGTCCGGAGGGGCGCCGGGCGGGGCTGGCCACGCCCCGTCGCCGGACGTTCGCTGCGGCATCCTGCCTCCGCTCACTCGATGCTGACTGCGCTTCGGCATCCTGCCTGCGCTGGTCAGCAACGCCGGCTCTCAGGACGTGGCCAGCCCCGCCCTCGCTTGTTTCCATTACACTCAACCAAGTGTCCGATTCCACGGTTTCAGGGCCGGCCGGGCGATTGCTCGGCTTTGCCAACACGCTCGATACGCACAATGGGTTCGCCGACGTGGTCGCCAGTCTCCAGGCGGGACATGGCGGCACGATCGGCGGAACCTGGGGATCGGCGTCTGCGCTGACGGCCGCCGCCCTCACGGAGGCGTTGGCCGTCGGCACCGATTCCGCGGGACTGCTCGTCGTGGTGCTGCCCCATGCCGCCGACGCCGATTTTTTTCTTGATGATCTCGCCCTCTTCACCCGTCTGCCCGTCGCCGTGCTGCCAGCACTGGAAGGCTTCGGCGAGTTGACGCCGGCTGGCGATCCCAGCGCGGCGGAGCGACTGGCACTGGTCAAGCGACTGATCGGTCCACCGACCGAACAGCCGCGGATCATCGTGACGACCATCCAGGCCCTGCTCTCGCCGTTGGCCGACCCGCGGGAGATCGAGGCCAGCACCCGCCGGCTCAGCGTGGGGGGCAGGCTCGATCCAGCGGAACTGGCCGACTGGCTGATCGCGCGGGGCTGGGAAGCAGCCGACGCCATCGAGTCTCCCGGAACCTTCGCCCGTCGCGGAGGCATCCTCGATCTCTTCGCAACCGACTGGGATCGTCCTGTCCGGGTGGAACTGTTTGGCGATGAGATCGAGTCGCTGCGCACCTTCGACACAGTCAGCCAGCGGAGCGTTGACACGCTCGACGCCATCGACCTCACGGCCCTCGTGCGGGAAGAACTGGTGCAAGATGGCTTGGGCACGGGCGGCCTGCCGGCGCGGCGGACCCATCTGGCCGACATCGTGCCCGCTGGCTCATGGTGGGCTCTCGTCGAGCCAGGCGAGATCGCCGAGGAGGCAACCCGGGCCCACCAACGGCTGGCCGATGCCAGCGATGATGCGGGAATAGCCGCCGGGCTTTCCGATCCGCAGGAGGTGTTTTCCAGAATCTATCGATTTCCATCGGTGACGCTCTCCGCCGTGGCGCCGTCGAGCCTCGAGTCTACGGCATTGCTGGCCATCGAGAGCGTGGAGCGATTCACCGGCGTGCTCGACCGCGTCCGCGATGAACTGGAAACGGTCGGCAAGGATCAGGAAGTCTGGGTGGTGGCACCGACCGACGCCGAGGAGACGCGGCTCAGGGAACTGCTGGCCGAGTGTGCGCCGGCACGATCGGGCCGGCTGCACTTCGCGCGGGGCCACCTCTCGGGAGGCTTCCGTCTCGTGCCCGAAAAGGTCGTGCTGATTTCAGCCGCGGAGCTCTTCCGTCGCGAGGACGTGGCAGCGTCACGGCCCGCGAAGCAGCGGCTGTCGCGGGCGATCGACACCTTCCTCGATCTTCACGAGGGGGACTACGTCGTGCACGTCGCCCATGGCATCGGCCGCTACAAGGGGCTCAAGCTGCTGGAAAAACATGGCCGCACGGAGGAGTTCCTCGAGGTCGAGTTCGCGGAGAGCACGCGGGTCTTCGTGCCGGCGTCCTGCATCGAATTGGTGCAGAAGTATGTGGGCGGCACCAAGCTCGCCCCCAAGCTCGCGAAAGTGGGGGGCGGCCTCTGGGAGCGGCAGAAGGCGGCGGTCGAGCGGGCCGTCGCCGACATGGCCGCGGACATGATCCAGTTGCAGGCCCGACGGGAAAGCCGCCCCGGCTTGGCCTTTCCGCCCGACACGCCGTGGCAGCGCAGCTTCGAGGACTCGTTTCCCTTCGATGAGACGCCGGACCAGCTCACGGCCATCGAAGCGATCCGCGCCGATCTGGAGCGGCCGCGGCCCATGGATCGGCTGCTCTGTGGCGACGTCGGCTTCGGCAAGACGGAAATGGCGATGCGGGCGGCCTTCAAGGTCGCCGAGGCGGGGGCCCAGGTGGCCGTGCTCGTGCCGACGACGGTACTGGCCGAACAGCATCGCCGCACGTTCACGGCGCGGTTCTCGGAGTTTCCCTTCACGATCCGGGCGCTCTCGCGGCTCACCGGCACCAAGGAGGAACGCGACACGCTCGAGGGGCTGGCGCGGGGCAGCGTCGACATCGTCATCGGCACGCACCGGCTCGCCCAGGCCGACATCCACTTCGCCAATCTGGGCCTCGTGGTCGTGGATGAGGAGCAGCGGTTCGGCGTGGACGTCAAGGAGAGGCTCAAGGCGCTGCGGGCCAGCGTGGACGTGCTCACCATGACCGCCACGCCGATCCCCCGCACACTCCACATGGCCATGCTCGGCATCCGCGACATCTCCAACCTCACCACGCCCCCCTCCAATCGCATCGCGGTCGAGACCCGCGTGGCCCGCTGGGATGAGCGGCTGATCCGCGGTGCCATCGATCGGGAGCTCGCCCGGGGTGGGCAGGTCTTTTTTGTGCACAACCGCATCCACGACATTCACAAGGTGCAGCACCGGCTCTCCCAGATCGTGCCCGAGGCGACGATCGTCATCGCCCACGGCCGGCTCTCCGAGTCGGAACTGGAAGAGGTGATGCTCGCCTTCGTCGCCGGCAGGGCCGACATCCTGCTGGCCACCACGATCATCGAGAGCGGTCTCGACATCCCGCGGGCCAACACCATTTTTATCGACGAGGCCGACACCTACGGCCTGGCCGATCTGCATCAGCTGCGCGGCCGCGTCGGCCGGTCGCACCACCGCGCCTACTGCCACCTGCTCGTTGACGAAGCTGCCACGCTGACGAGCACGGCCGCCAAGCGGCTCCGCGCCATTCAGGAGTTCTCCAGCATGGGTGCCGGCTTCTCACTGGCGATGCGCGACCTCGAGATCCGCGGCGCGGGCAACCTGCTCGGCACCCAGCAGAGCGGCCACATCGCCACGGTCGGTTACGAGCTCTATTGCCGGCTGCTCGAACAGGCGGTCCGCGGTCTCAAGGCGATGCCGCCGGCCGAACCCCCTCCGGTGACGATCGATCTACCCGGTGCCGCCTGGCTGCCTCGCGATTTCATTCCTGACTTTCGCGCTAAGATCGACGTCTATCGCCGGCTGTCGCGGGTGACGGGCGAAGGCCAGGTTGATGATCTGTCGGCAGAACTGGTGGACCGATTCGGCCCCTTGCCGACAGAGGTGACCCGGATGCTGGAGTTTGCCCGGCTGCGAGTCGCCGCCGCGGCCCATGGCATCGATTCGATCACCCGGCAGCCGGGCATGCTGATGATCGGCCATCACGACCTGCAGGCCATGCAGCGGCTGCGAGCGTCCTGGCAGGCTGGGGGGAAGACACTGCGTGTAGTAGGAGAAAAAAGCGCCGTGGTACCGCTCGACCAGCGGGTGTGTGACGATCCAGACAGGCTGCTGGCGGCGGTCAGGACGCTCTTGCGACCCACTCGTGGGCGTCCCTATAGTCCCCCGCCCGCGTCGAAAGCCGCGCGGTCGTAACCGCGGTGTGCCGGGTTGTTTCAGGATGTCCCAGACCGAGACCGTGATGCTCCATCCCGGCCGCCATTTCCAGACGCGCAGCAGCCTCGCATGCACATGCTGCGCCCTCGCCCTGCTCGCCTCCGGCGTGGCGTCAGCCCAAAACCCGTCGCAGCCGGCCGAAGACCCGGCCGCAACCGCGGCTGAGTTGCCAGCCACCCCGGCGGCCGCCGCACGCAGCATGGTCGGGCCCGGACAGACTCCGCATGTTCCCAAGGCCCTGTCGCGGCCCGAGGGCTGGCCCGGTGGCAAGACCGATGGCAAGAGCGACTCGGACAACCATGTGCTGTCGAGCATCCTTCCCAACCCCGGTGGCCCGCTCGAACCGATCGCCACTCCGATCAACGCCGCCGATGCGAAGGCGGCGGGAAAGTCGGGCGTTATCCAGGCAGGCTTCGAGGAGACTGTGCCGTCCGGTGCGGCAGCCGCAGGGCAGCCTGCGGGCGTGCAGTCGCTGGATAATGCTCGTGTGGTCGCCCGGGTCGGGCCGGAAGTCGTGCTGGAAGGCGATCTGCTCACCCCCACGGCGTTGGCCTGGCTCGACAAGGTCTCGGGGGGGCTCACGCCGGAACAGGTCCGTGAACTCAAGACGCAGATCTGCCGCCAGGTGATCAAGCAGCATGTTGAATCAATGGTCATTTACGTGGATGCCTGCCGGACGATCCCCGAGGACCGGATCCCGGAAATCGAGAAGAAGGTCAACGAGGCGTTTGATCAGCAGCAACTGCCGCGTCTGGTCAAGGATGCGGGAGTTGCCAATGCGCTCGAATACGACCAGCTCCTGCGGTCTCGCGGGCAGTCGCTCGACCGAATCCGCAAGACCTTCTTCGAGCGGGCCCTTGCACAGCAATGGATCCAGCAGAAGGTGGTCAACGATGGAGAGATCCCCCACGCCGAGATGATCGCCTGGTATCAGAATCATCTGGCCGAATACGACTATCCCGCCAAGGCCCGCTTCGAACAGCTTACGGTGAAGATCACCACCGGCCGGCCCCGCGGGCAGGCTTGGAACATGCTGGCGGCCATGGGCAACGACGTGATGCAAGGCAAGCCATTCGCCGACGTTGCCCGGAGCCGTTCCGAGGGGCCGACGGCGGCCACCGGTGGCAGCTACGACTGGACCACCAGGGGCAGTCTGGTGTCGAAGGTCATCGACGAGGCGGTCTTTACGATGCCCATCGGACAGTTGTCAGCGATTCTCGACGACGGCTCCGCTCTCCACATTCTGCGAGTGATCGAGAGGACCGACGCGGGCCGCACCCCCTTTATCGAGGCCCAGGTGGGGATCCGCAACCAGTTGCAGGACGAACGCCGCAAACGCCAGATGGATGAGTATCTCGCCACGGTCCGTGATCGCACTCCCGTCTGGACGATCTTCGACGATGAACCAAACGGCGGGCCAGGCGGCGGGCCGACGCAGGCCGGGGCTCAGGGTGGTTCGCAGACCGCGAGCCAGCCGCGCACGATGAGGTGATGGTCGGGGCGCTATCGGCCGCGATTGCCGACCCGTGCCGAGCGGGCTAGACTGCCGCCCGTGGCGGGCTTTTGCCTTCGGAGCTTCTCTCAGCTCCGAACCGGCCGCCCCACCGCAAAAGGAGGTTCGCCCCATGAGTGCTCCCGTGAAGCCATCCGCCCCCGCTTCGGCGTCAACCACACCCGCCACTCCGCCCTGGCCCGGTGCCAAGGCAGACGGCATCGCCCGACTGGAAATCAACGGCCGCACCACCGAATTTCCGGTGGTTGTGGGCACCGAGGGAGAACAAGGGATCGACATTGCCAAGCTGCGGAGCGCGACCGGCGCCATCACGCTCGACGAGGGCTTCGTCAACACCGGCTCGACCACCAGCGCGATCACGTTCCTCGACGGCGAGAAGGGAATCCTGCGCTACCGCGGTTATCCAATCGAGGTGTTGGCCGAGAAGTGCGACTTCGTCGAGGTGGCCTACCTGCTGATCTACGGCAAACTACCCAACACCACCGAACTCGACGGCTTCCGGATGGCCCTCTCGCACCACACCATGATCCACGAGGACATGCGCAGCTTCTACAACGGGTTTCCCCGTGACGCGCACCCCATGGCGATCCTGGGGAGTGTGGTGGGGGCTCTCTCCACGTTCTATCAGGACTCGCTCGATGTCCGCGATCCGCGGCAGGTCGAGGTGAGCGTGCACAGGCTGCTGGCCAAGCTCCCAACCATCGCGGCCTACAGCCACAAGAAGTCGATCGGTCAGCCGCTCATCTATCCGCGGAACGACCTCTCCTACTGCGAGAACTTCCTGCAGATGATGTTTGCCGTGCCGTGCGAGGAGTACCACTGCGATCCCGACTTTGCCGACGCGCTCGATATGTTGCTGATCGTGCACGCCGACCACGAGCAAAACTGCTCCACCTCCACGGTTCGGATGGTCGGCTCGAGCGATGCCAACCTCTTCGCCAGCATCTCTGCCGGCATCTCCGCCCTCTGGGGGCCGCTCCACGGCGGCGCCAATCAGGCCTGCGTCGAGATGCTCGAAAAGATAGGGGCCGATGGCGGCAACGTGAAGAAGTACGTCGACCTCGCCAAGAAGAAAGACTCGGGCTTCCGCCTCATGGGCTTCGGCCACCGCGTCTACAAGAACTACGACCCCCGTGCGAAGCTGATCAAGGCCACGTGCGACAAACTCCTCGCCAAGCTCTCGCTGAGGGATCCGATCTTCGACATCGCCCAGCAACTCGAGGAGGTGGCCTTGGCCGACGAATACTTTATCGAGCGGAAACTCTACCCCAACGTCGACTTCTATTCGGGGGTCATCTACCGCGCGATGGGCATTCCGGTGCAGATGTTCACCGTGTTGTTCGCAATGGGACGGCTGCCGGGCTGGATCGCCCACTGGATCGAGATGCACCACTCGCCGACGAAAAAGATCTGCCGTCCGCGACAGGTCTACACCGGCGAAACCCTCCGCGAGTTCGAGCCGATCAACAAACGCGGCTAGGTGCCCGTGGAGTGCAGCAACGGTTCGGGGCTGCCCGTGCCCCG
>CAMCQY010000144.1 GCA_945877135.1 Candidatus Kuenenia stuttgartensis | reverse complement strand
CTCTGCTGGGCCACCGGCAGCCGGCTCGTGGGGGTGTCATCATGCGAGGCGATCGCACGCGGCACCGCGAGCGCACTCGGGCGGCACGACGCGCCGGTGACCGTCGCCTTCGACGCCGGCCGGGGCGAAGTCTTTGCCGCAGTCGTCGTGCCGAACGTGCACTCTCCGAGTGGCTGGAGCGTCGAGCCAGGCATGCTTGCTGACGCGGCGACATGGCTCGCAGGACTCTTGCCAGGCAGCATCGTGACCGGCCCGGGCCTGGCCCTGCTGGCCGACGCCCTCACGAGCCGGCCGGACATCGTGGTCGCACCCCCAACCGCATGGACGCCCGCAGTCGCTGAGATCGGCCACATCGCGACGCTCCGCGACGCGGCTGGCGAGGCCGACGACCCCGCGACACTCGTGCCCGACTACATCCGCCCCAGCTACGCCGACGAAAAGCGGTGACGCCGGTTCGGGGCTGCCCACGGACTGTGTTCACGCGAAACATGGCATCCTGCCATTTTCGCTTGGCGGACCTCCGCCCGCTGGTTCTGACCCAGCCAGCTGTGTTCACGAAAAACACGACTTCGTGTCGTTTTTTCTTGGCAAACGCAGTTTGCTGGTTCTGACCCGGCCTTCCGGGCCTAACGCTGCTGTGTCATACGGCATGATGCATCCGTGAGGGGCTGCCCATGGCCCGAGAGCCGGCGTTGCTGACCAGCGTAGGCAGGATGCCGAAGCGCAGTCAGCATCGAGTGAGCGAAGGACAGGATGTCCGTAGCGAACGTCCGGCGACGGGACATGGGCAGCCCCGAACCCCGGTCGCAGCACCTCCGCGCCGTCCGAAATCCGCTGCCGCCGCGGTGGCTTTTGGTAGCCCTGTTGCCGATTCCAAGGCACGGTAGGATTGGGGCTGATTTTTACGTTCTTCAGGGCTCTGGAAGGAAGTTTTTCGATGCGTCCCATCAAGAAGCTGCTGGTGGCCAACCGCAGCGAGATCGCGATCCGCGTGTTTCGCTCCGCCCACGAACTCGGCATCCGGACCGTGGCGATCTATGCCCACGAAGACCGCTTCGCCCTCCACCGCTTCAAGGCTGACGAGTCCTACCTCGTCGGCCGGTCCGGCGAGCCAATTCGGTCCTACCTCGACATCGAGGGGATCGTGGCGATCGCCAAGGAACACGACGTCGATGCGATTCATCCCGGCTACGGCTTCCTCTCCGAAAACCCCGAGTTTGCCGCGGCCTGCCAGAAGGCGGGGATTGTGTTCGTGGGGCCGCGTGTCGAGCTCCTCCAGACCCTCGGCGACAAGACCGCCGCTCGTGAACTGGCGAAGCAGGCGGGCGTGCCGATCCTCGCGGGCAGCTCGAAGCCGGTCAGCGGCTTCCCGGATGCGCTCAAGATCGCCAAGGAACTCGGCTGGCCGGTAATCATCAAGGCCGCCCACGGCGGTGGCGGCCGTGGCATGCGGGTCGTCCACGGCGAGGACGAACTGGCGGTGGCCCTGGAGAGTGCGCAGCGGGAGAGCAAGACAGCCTTCGGCAGCGCGAGCGTATTCGTCGAGAAGTTCATCCAGCGGGCGAGGCACATCGAGGTGCAGCTGCTCGGCGACATGCATGGCAACCTCATCCACCTTTTCGAACGCGACTGCTCGGTCCAGCGAAGGCACCAGAAGGTGGTAGAGATGGCGCCGGCCCCAAACCTCACCCCAGCCATGCGGGAGGGGATCTGCGAGGCGGCGCTCGCGATCGGGCGGACTGCCCGCTATGAGAATGCCGGCACGGTGGAGTTTCTCGTCGACACCGACGCCAACCGTTTTTATTTCATCGAGGTCAATCCGCGGATTCAGGTCGAGCACACCGTCACGGAGGAGATCACCGGCGTTGACATCGTTCGCCGTCAGCTCCGCGTGGCCGAGGGCTGGAAGCTCTCCGATCCGCAGATCGGCCTCGGCGATCAGTCGCAGATCAAGTCGATGGGGGCGGCGATCCAGTGCCGCGTCACCACGGAGGATCCCGAGAATCGGTTCCTCCCCGACTACGGCCGGATCACGGCCTACCGGTCGGCCAGCGGCATGGGCATCCGGCTCGACGCCGGCACCGCCTTCTCCGGAGCGGTCGTCACGCCTTACTTCGACTCGCTGCTCGTCAAGGTGACGGCGCGGGGCCTCACCCACGAGGAGGCCGCCGGCCACATCGAACGCTGTCTGCAGGAATTCCGCGTCCGCGGCGTGAAGACCAACATTCCGTTTTTGATCAACCTTGTCACGCACCCGGAGTTTCTCGCCGGCCGCTGCACGACGCGATTCATCGACGAGACGCCGGCGCTCTTTGATTTCCCGCTCCGTCGCGACCGGGCCACCAGGGTGCTCGAGTATCTGGCCGACGTGATCGTCAACGGCAACCCGCTCGTGAAGGGACGGCCGCAAGCGGTCCGCCGCAGCCCGGCGCCGGTGCCGGAGTTTGATCGGCTGTCCACCCCGGCGGCCGGCACGCGAACGAAGCTCAAGGAACTCGGCCCCCAGAAGTTTGCCGCCTGGGTGCGGCAGCAGAATCGGCTCTTCATCACCGACACGACCATGCGCGACGCCCACCAGTCGCTGCTGGCCACGCGGATGCGGTCATTCGACATGATTGCCGTCGCCGACGCCTACGCCCACCTGGCGCCGGGCCTCTTCTCGCTGGAGATGTGGGGCGGGGCCACCTTCGACACATCGATGCGGTTCCTCAAGGAATGCCCCTGGGATCGGCTGATCCAGCTCCGCGAGCAGGTGCCAAACGTCCTCTTCCAGATGCTCCTGCGCGCCAGCAATGCCGTCGGTTACACGAATTACCCCGACAACGTCGTGCAGGCGTTCGTAAAGGAGTCGGCAGCCAGCGGCATCGACGTGTTTCGCGTGTTCGACCCGCTCAACTGGGTGCCGAACATGAAGGTTGCGATCGACGCGGTGCTGGAGAGCGGCGCGATCTGCGAGGCGGCGATCTGCTACACCGGCGACGTGCTCGACCCGAAGCGGACGAAGTATTCGCTCGACTACTACGTGAAGCTCGCCAAGGAACTGGAAGGGCTCGGCGCCCACATGCTCGCCATCAAAGACATGGCGGGCCTCTGCAAGCCGTTCGCGGCAGGCCGGCTCGTGAAGGCCCTCCGTGACGAGATCGGCATCCCGATCCATTTCCACACCCACGACACCTCGGCCGCCTCGCTGGCCAGCGCTCTGGAGGCGGCCCAGGCGGGGGCGAGCGTGGTCGATGCAGCGATGGCGAGCTTTGCGGGCCTGACGAGTCAGCCGAATTTGAACGCGATCGTGGAGGCTGCTCGCAACACGCCGCTCGACACCGGCCTCGATCCGGAGCCGCTGCGGCATCTCTCACATTACTGGGCCGGTGTCCGCGATCACTACACCGCGTTCGAGTGTGACATGAAGGCGCCCGACGCGGATCTCTATCTTCACGAGATGCCGGGCGGCCAGTTCACCAACCTGCTTGAGCAGGCCAAGGCGCTCGGCCTTGGTGACCGCTGGGAGGAGGTCTGCCGGGCGTATGCAGACGTTAACCAGTTGCTCGGCGACATCGTGAAGGTCACGCCCACGAGCAAGGCGGTGGGTGACCTCGCGCTCTTGCTTGTGACCAACGGCATGCAGGCGTCTGAACTGCTCTCTGACTCCCGCGACATGGCGTTTCCTGAGTCGGTGGTCGATCTGCTGGCTGGCCGGATGGGCCAGCCGCCGGGCGGCTTTCCGCCGGAGGTGGTGAAGCGGATCGTCCGCCAGAGCGACATCGTGACGGGGCGCCCCGGCGCTTCGATGCCGCCAGCCGACTTCAAGGCGGCGGAGAAGAAGGTGGCCGAGATCGTGGGGCGGACGGCCTCGCCACGGGAGGTGCTCTCCTGGCTGCTCTATCCACGGGTGTTCCAAGACTATGTCCAGCACGCCAACAAGTATGGCAACGTGAGTGTGCTGCCGACGCCGGCGTTTCTCGAGGGCCCGAAGGCGGGCGAGGAGCTACCGATCGACATCGAGCCGGGTAAGACGCTGGTGGTTCGCTTGTTGACCGTCGGCGAGCCACATGCCGATGGCACTCGGACGGTGTTCTTTGAACTGAACGGCCAGCCGCGGAGCGTGTCGATCGCCGACAAGAGCCTCGAGGCGAAGATCCAGCGGCGGCCGAAGGCGACGGTGGGCGATGCCCGTGAGGTGGGCGCGCCGATGCCGGGCCTGATCGTGACGGTGGCTGTCCGGCCGGGCGACACGGTGACGAAGGGGCAGAAACTCCTGAGCCTCGAGGCGATGAAGATGGAGACGACGGTCTACGCCGAGCGGGACGGCAAGGTGGCCGAGGTGCTCGTCAGCCCCGGCACGCCGGTCGAGGCGGCGGAACTGGTCGTGCGCTACGCCGACGCGTGATCGCACGGCAGCAAAGCCATCCATGGCCACGTGGCCTGAAGCCGGCTCGCTGCTCCGCCCCATGCAAGCCCGAAGCGCAAGCGAAAGGAATACGTCCCTACTTCAACAGGTCTTTGAAGACCTTGCGGACCTTCTCCACCTTCGGCGACACGACCGCCTGGCAGTAGGGCTGGAACGGGTTGTTGGCGAAGTAGTCCTGGTGGTACTTCTCCGCCGGATAAAACGTGCTGGCAGGCGTGACCTCCGTCACGATCTTGCCGGGAAACACCTTCGCAGCATCGAGCTTCGCGATCACCTCTTCGGCGGTCTTCTTCTGCGCGTCGTCGTGGTAGAAAACGCCCGAGCGATACTGCGTGCCGACGTCGGCCCCCTGCCGGTTCTTCGTGGTCGGATCGTGCGTGCTGAAAAACACCTCGAGTAGTTTTTCATAGGGCACCTGCTGCGGGTCGTATGCGATCTCCACCGCCTCGGCATGGCCCGTCTGCCCGGTGCAGACCTGCTGGTACGTGGGATTTGGATTCTTTCCACCGATGTAGCCACTCGTCACCGACTGCACGCCCTTGATCTGGGCATAGACCGCCTCGGTGCACCAAAAGCAGCCCCCGGCAAACGTCGCCTTCGCCAACTCCCCTTCCGCCGCCGCTGCCAATCCGGTGCTCATCATCATGATCGCTCCTGCCAGAAACCACCGGACCACATGTGCCGTCATATCTATAAGCTCCTCGAAAAATTCGAATACTGCACGGAGTGAGGCGACGGGGAGCCGGGCACTACCGTTGCGGTCTTTCTTCTCGCATTGTAGCGATCCTCGCGGAATCGACGACGAATCGGAGCGGCTTTTCCGCCCACTCACCGGCGTAGCCCACGCCGATTCGCGGCGTCCGCTCGATCAGCCGCCGCGGCACAGCATTCCCGCCGGTCTCCAGCCAGAGCCCGGCGCGGCGGCTGGCCAACTGGCCATCGAACGAGCGGTCGATCCCCAAGGCCTTCGTCAGCCGCCCCGGCCCGACGTGCTCCCCCACGCCACGGATTAACACCGCCGCCGGAACGCCCTCCCGGCCCGTGACGACATTCAGCATCCAGTGCATGCCGTAGCAGAGGTAGACATACCAATGGCCGGCCGGGCCAAACATCGTGGCGTTTCGCTTCGTGAGGCCGCGGGAGCCGTGGCAGGCGAGATCGTGGGCCCCGAGATAGGCCTCGGTTTCGAAAACGACGTGCCGCGTGAGTCGCCCGTCGGCGGCTCGCACCACCAGCGACGCTCCGAGCAACTCGCGGGCCACGCGATCGGCCGGCCGATCAAAGAACGCCTGGGGGAAAGACTGGCCGTTCACCTGATTTTCACCACGTCTATGATGAATCCTGTCGATCGATCATCATACTGACTTTCCAAACACCCGGAACAGATTTGCAGTCATGGAAGCAGGCATCGTCGGACTCCCCAACGTCGGCAAGAGCACCCTCTTCAACGCCCTCACCCTGTCGAAGGCCGCGCAGAGCGCGAACTATCCCTTCTGCACAATCGAGCCCAATGAAGGGATGGTGAGCGTGCCCGACGAGCGACTCACACGGATCACGAAATACATCCCGCCACAGAAGGTGATCCCCGCCGCCCTCAAGCTCGTCGATATCGCCGGCATCGTGAAGGGGGCCAGCGAGGGCCAGGGACTCGGCAACAAGTTCCTCTCGCACATCCGCGAAGTCGACGCCATCCTGCAGGTTGTCCGCTGCTTCGAGGATCCCGACGTGATCCATGTGGCCGGCAAGGTCGACCCCGTCTCCGACATGGAGACGATCGAGATCGAACTGATGCTGGCCGACATCCAGCACCTGGAAAACAGTCTGCCCAAGCTGGAACGGTCGGCCAAGGGAGCCGACAAGGATGCCAAGCTCAAGGTCGAGGTGATGAAGAAGTGCCTGGCCCACCTGGTGGCCGAGAAGCCGCTCCGCACGCTCACCCTCGACGATGCCGAGAAGGTGGCCGTGAAGGAATTCGGGCTGCTCACTGCCAAGCCGATTCTCTACGTGGCCAACGTCGACGAGACCGATCTCGAGGGCAAGGGCCCGCTCGTGCAGAAGGTCCGCGAAGCGGCGGCGAAGGCGGGTGCGGAGGTCGTGCCGGTGTGTGCCAAGCTCGAGGCCGAGATCGCCGAACTCGACGAGGCCGACCGGGGCGAGATGCTCTCAGGCGCGGGGCTCTCGGAGCCAGCCCTGGCCGTGCTGGCCCGGGCTGCCTACAAGACGCTCGGCCTGCAGAGCTACTTCACGGCCGGCGAGAAGGAGGTCCGCGCGTGGACCGTGGCAGTCGGGGCCACCGCCCCGCAGGCCGCCGGCGTGATCCACACCGACTTCGAGAAGGGCTTCATTCGGGCCGAAATTTATTCCCTCGCCGACCTCGAGACCTACAAGACGGAGAAAGACATCCGCGCCGCGGGCAAGCTCCGCGTGGAGGGGAAGGAATACGTGATGCGAGACGGCGACATCTGCCACTTCCTTTTCAATAAATAGCGCATGCGGGGCCATCCATGGCCCCCGCATGCTTGGGCTGACGGAGGGAAAGCCAAGGTTTCCCTCGCCAGCCAGCGTCGCCATCCTGGCGACAAATAACGCATGCGGGGCCATCCATGGCCGATGGCCCTACGCGAAACACGACATCCTGTCGTTTTCGCGATGCTTGGGCTGGCGGAGGGAAAGCCAAGGTTTCCCTCGCCAGCCAGCGTCGCCATCCTGGCGACAAATAGCGCATGCGGGCCCATGCGGATTCCCGCTTTCCCTTGCTGGCGCTGCGGGCTTGGATGGAGGGCCACTCCCATGCAAGCCCGAAGCGCAAGCGAGAGGAATCCGCGTCCCAGCCCCAATGACCACCCCCATTCCCTTGCTCGCGCTGCGGGCTTGGATGGAGGCTGGCTTGGGTGGCACGTGCGAGAGGCGACCCTACGCGCGGAGCGACTCTGTCGCCGGTTGCTCGCGGAGGTGGTCCGGGAGCCATTGCTTCTCGGCTTCGTCGGGATCGACGCTGCTCACCGCCCCCGCCGGTGCAAAACCCTCGGCATATTCCTCGACGTGCTCCTCGCGGGCGCTCGTGCCGAAGAACGAATACATCACCGGCACGAGCACGAGCACGAGCAGGGTCGTCATCGCCAGACCGAAGGCCAGCGAGGTCGCCATCGGGATCAGGAACTGCGCCTGGAAGCTGGTCTCGAGCAGCAGCGGCAGAAGGCCGCCGATCGTCGTGATGCTCGTGAGCATCACGGGCCGGAACCGCAGACAGCCAGCCTCCCGCAGGGCGAGCCGCAGCGGATGTCCCTCGCGGACGCGGATGTTGATGAAGTCGATCAGGCAGATCGAGTCGTTCACCACCACGCCCGCCAGCGCGACGAGCCCGAACATGCTGAAGAGCGTCAGCGGCATGCCCATCAGGGCGTGGCCGAACACGGCCCCCGCACACCCGAACGGGATCGCGGCCAGGATCAGAAACGGCTGGAAATACGACTTGAACTCCATCGTGAGCAGCACGAACATCGCGAACGACGCGACGACGAAGCCCACGCCGAGGCTCCGCAGCGACTCGTTCGACTGCTCCCGCTGCCCCTCCCAGCGGACCCGCACGAGCGGATAGTCCTTGGCGAGGTCGGGCATGAGTCGCTTCTCCATGTCGGCGGTCACGAGCGCACTGGTGAGGGAAGTCTTCGCGACATCGATGTCGGCTGTCACGGTGATCGAACGTTTCTGTCCGAGCCGGTTGATCTCGGAATACCCACGGGCCACGGTCACGTCGGCCAGCTCACCGAGGGGCCGCTTGGCGCCGTCCGGCCCCGTCACCCGGATTTCATCGAGCGTGGCGAAGCTGCGGCGTTCCTCCCGTGGATAGCGGACCATCAGCTTGACCTCGTGCCGCCCCCGCTGGAGTCGCATCACCTCCTCGCCGTAATAGCTCGCCCGGATCGTGGCGGCGAGATCGGCCAGCGACACCCCCATCGCCTCTGCCCGCGGCTTGACCTTGAGCTGATATTCCCACTTGCCCGGCCGCGAGTCATCGTCGATGTCGATCACCCCGGGATATTGCTTGAGCCACTCCTTGCACCGCTCGACCGCGGCCTCCAGTTGCCGCACGGAGTCAGGTCCAGACTGAGCGAGCAGTTTGAACTCGATCGTCTTGCCACCAGGGCCGAAGTTCTCGGTGCCGTAGATGAGCGATTCGGTCCCGGCGAATTCGCCCGCTGACTGCCGCCATTCGCTGATGAATTGTTCGCTGGTGACATCGCGGAGTTCGCCTTCGACCAGTTCAATCGTGACCGCTCCCACGTGGCTGCCGCTCATCCGCGCATCTGGCCCCACCTCTCCTAGGGCCGACACCTGCCCGACGGCACGGTGAATGAGCTGCACGATCGGAGCGCCCGGGGGCGAAAGCTTCTGCGAAATCGCCACGGCGGCTTCCTCGATTTTTCGCGTTGCATCCTCGGTCACGCTTGCCGGGGTGCCGTCGGGAAACACGACCTTGGCGAGCAGACGGTTGGCATCGATCTTGGGGAAGAGCAGAAACGGCGTGATCCCGCTGCGGACGATCCCGCCGGCAACAAGCAGGATGCACATGGCCGCCGCCATCACCGAGAGGCGATTATCGAGCGCGAAATCGAGGAATGGGGCATACACGCTCCTGACGAACCACTTCAGGCCACTTTCACAGGCCCGCTGCAGCCAGTGGACCAGC
>CAMCQY010000143.1 GCA_945877135.1 Candidatus Kuenenia stuttgartensis | reverse complement strand
CCGGCTTGCAGACGGTGTAGGTCTGCTCACGGGTCTCATACACCGGCTTGCAGACGGTGTAAGGGATTTCCTTCGTCATCGTCTCGTAGACAGGCTTGCAGACGGTGTAGGTCTGCTCGCGGGTCTCATACACCGGCTTGCAGACGGTGTAGGGGATTTCCTTCGTCATCGTCTCGTAGACCGGCTTGCAGACGGTGTAGGGGATTTCCTTGGTCATCGTCTCGTAGACCGGCTTGCAGACGGTGTAGGTCTGCTCACGGGTCTCATACACCGGCTTGCAGACGGTGTAAGGGATTTCCTTGGTCATCGTCTCGTAGACCGGCTTGCAGACGGTGTAGGTCTGCTCGCGGGTCTCATACACCGGCTTGCAGACCGTGTAGGGGATCTCTTTCGTGATCGTCTCCCACACCGGCTTGCAGACCGTGCTGCGGATCTCACGGGTCTTCGTCTCGTACACGGGCTTCATGACCGTGTAGGGGATCTCCTTCACGACCGTCTCCCACACCGGCTTGGAGACGGTGTAGTTGATGGTCCGTGAACGGGTCTCCCACACCGGCTTGCACACGGTGTACTCGACCTCTTTGAACGACTTCTCGGTCTCGTAGCGGACGCAGTCGATCTGCTTCTGTTCGACGACCTTCTCACAGATCGTCTTGTAGCAGGTGTATTGCTTCTGCTCGTATACGACGTCCTTGACAAGCCGTGTACCACAGCACGAAGGCTTGCTGGCACAGCTCGGCTCGCTGGCGGACGTCTCACAACTCGAACACCCTTCACGAGCCTGCGCGAAGCTGACCGTGGTCATCTTCGTGCCGTCGTGTTGGTAGCTGGCAAGCCCACAGTAGGCCGCGTCGGCGGGTTGGCCCGACGAGGCGATACTGACAAGCGCCAGCAGACAACAAAGCCACGTACGTTTCATGTCTGCTGCCCCTCTTGGGGACGGCTCCTGGAACTGGAAGGAGAGAAAGGGAACGAACCACTGGGGGGCGCGTGGCAGTCCACAGACGCACCTCCTCAAGGATCGGCCACAAACTCGCCGCAAGTTGACGAGTCCACGCAATCGGCGCTGCTTTTCCAGAGCCCCAGGCGCGTTACAGTCGTTGCGGACGGCATGAACGTCACGTCTTAGTTGGTATTTGCCGGGTATCCCGGTAGATTCATGGCCGTTCCGGCTTGCGAGCCAGGGGTCTTTCCATGCCAGATCAGCGACCACCGACTTTGCCGACGGGTGAACTCCCGTCCGACGCATCCGTGCCGAAAGTGGTGGTGAGCCGCCTCAGTCTCTATCTCCGCGAACTGCAGCGGCTGGAGGCAGCCGGCCAGGGGACGATCTCATCCGGCCAGTTGGGTACCCTGCTCGGCTTCAGCGATGCCCAGGTCCGCAAAGACCTCGGCTTCTTCGGGCAGTTTGGCTATCCCGGCGTCGGCTACCGCTGCGACGAACTGATTCGGGCGATGCGGGACATCCTCGGTACCAACCAGCCGTGGCCGGTGGTGATGGTGGGCGTGGGCAACCTCGGCCAAGCGCTGCTCGGATACCGTGGCTTCGGCCGGCAGAACTTCTCGATCTACGCCGCCTTCGATGCCGATCCCGCGAAGGTGGGGCAGACGATCCAGGGCATTCTCATCAGACCACTCGATGACCTGCCGGACGTTGTGAAATCCTCGGGCATCCGACTGGGCATGATCGTGGTACCAGCCCAGCACGCGCAGTCGGTGGCCGAACGAATGGTGGCGGCCGGCATCGAAGGGATCGTGAACTTCGCCCCGGTCACGCTCTCGTTGCCGCCGCAGGTGCAGATCGTAGCGGTCGATCTGGCGATTGAGCTGGAGCAGCTCTCGTTCGCGGTCACAAGCAAACTGGCCAAGGCCGCCGCGGAGTCGGCCCAGACGCCAGCCCAGCCTCTGGTTCAGGATGGAGCGGCTTCGGCGTAAGCTGGCAGGCAGCGGACATGGCGGAGCTGTTCGTGAAATCACATGAGTCATGACCAGAAGGGATCGCGGATGAACTGGCAAAACAACCTGCTGCGGACAGTGACCACGCTCGGACTGTCGGCGGCATGCCTCGTGGCTGCGGCTCTTCCTGAGACCGTCGCCGCCGAGCCGCACGGCCTGTCGGTACGGCAGGACAAGTCGGGCGTGACGATCGAGGTGGATGGCGGTCCATTCGCCGCGTATCGGATCGACGAGGGAAACAAGCCCTACCTCTGGCCGGTCGTTGGCCCCACCGGCAAGCCGATGACGCGTGCCTATCCGATGCGGGATCTGCCGGAGGAGCCGGCGGCGCAGCGGGACCATCCGCACCACCGCGGCATCACATTCGGACACGAGAGCGTTGGCGGGGTCGACTGGAAATTTCCGGCGACATGGGACGGGCTCACCGGTGCGGAAACCTACCGCAGCGGTGGCGACACCTGGCACGAGCGACTCACGTTCGATGAGTTCATCGGGCAGGGCAAGATGAAGGAGCAGAATCGCGCCCGCCTGGCAACTTTGGGCCGGATCGTCCACCGGGAGTTCTCACGCGTGTCCGTCGATGGCGACCGGGCCGTGATCGAGGAAGTGTGCGACCACATGGATCCCGCGGGCCGTCCCTTCCTCGTGGAGCAGAGGCGGCTCACGTTCCGGGCTGAAGGCGAGACCCGCACGATCGACATCGACCAGGCGTTTTCCTGCGCGGGGGCCGATGGCGCCCCGGCCGCCGGCCCCGTGCGGTTCGACGACCGCAAGGACGCGGGCCTTTTCATTCGCGTGCCGACCACCATGGCGGTCGATTCCAAGGCGGGTGGCCGGATCGTCAACAGCGACGGGCTCGTCGACAAGGACGCCTGGTCGAAGCCAGCCCGCTGGTGCGACTATCACGGCCCGGTCGCCGGCGAGCACGTGGGCATCGCGATCCTGAACCATCCCGCGAGCTATCGCCATCCGACGCGGTGGCACGTCCGCACCTACGGACTCTTCGCCGCCAATCCGTTTGCCAGCAGGCAATTTGATGCCGCGCTGCCCGACGGCACGACGACGCTCGCCCCCGGCGACGTGCTGCGGCTCCACCACCGCTTCCTGTTCCACAAGGGCGATGAGCGGACCGGTGCCGTTGAGGAGGCCTGGAAAACATACGCCGCAGAAACGCCCCGTCCGTTCAGTGAAGCCGCCGGCCCGGCCACGATCGTGATCGACGAGGGTGGTCCCGGTTGGCGGGATCTCACGGCCGACGACTTCGAGAACGTGAACGGCGAACCTGGCACCTGGACCTGGCAGGACAACTCCGTGAAATGCACCGGGAAGCCGGTGGGCGTGATCCGCAGCAGGCGGCCTGTGACCAACCTGGAGCTCTCGCTCGAGTGGCGTCACCTGAGCAGCGGCGGGAACTCAGGCGTGTTTCTCTGGGCGCCGCCTAAGGCCCTCGAAAATCTGCCTCCTGGCAAACTGCCTCCCGGTGGCATCGAGGTGCAGGTGCTCGACCACGGCTTCACCGCGCATTATGAAAAATCGGCCGGCAAGAAGGCGGACTGGTTCACGACCGACGGCGACGTCTTTCCGGTGGGCACTTCAGCAATGAAGCCCTTTCCGCCGGTCGCTCCCGACGGGAAGAGGAGCTTTCCAACATCGCGGCATTCCCGCGGCACGCCCGAGTGGAACCACTACTACATCCGCGCCATCGACGGTGAGGTGAGGCTTTGGGTGAACGGGCACGAGGTGTCGGGGGGCAGCGAATGCACGCCTGCGAGCGGGTTTCTCTGCCTGGAATCGGAGGGGGCGCCGGTCGAGTTCCGCCGGCTGCGGATCCGCGAACTGCCCGGCGATTCCGCTGCTGCCGCATCCATTCCGACTCCGGGGCCCTGAGGAATGAGTTCCATGCGCTACGCGATCTGCAACGAGACCTTTGGTGATTGGCCGCTCGCGAAGGCCTGCGAATGTGCAGCTTCGTGCGGCTATACCGGCCTGGAGATCGCCCCCTTCACGCTCGCGCCGCTCGTCACCGACGTTTCCACGGCCGCCCGCGTGGAGATCCGGCGAACGCTCGCCGCCGCCGGGCTCGACTGCATCGGCCTCCACTGGCTGCTGGCGAAGACGGAGGGGTTTCACGTCACGCACTCCGATGCCGCCGTGCGGGACAGGACGGTCGCGTATCTGGGCGACATCGCAAGGCTCTGTGCCGATCTCGGCGGCCGCGTGCTCGTCTTCGGGTCGCCGAAACAGCGGAGCCTGCTGCCACGCGTTTCCCTTGAGCAGGCCACGGACCATCTCCACGAGGTGTTTTCCCGGCTCGTTCCTGTGCTCGAATCGACCGGCACGGTCGTGGCGCTCGAGCCGCTCTCGCCGGTGGAGACCGACGTGCTCACCACGGCGGCCGAGACATGCCGGCTGATCGAGCGGATCGGGTCGCCCCATGTGCGGCTGCACCTCGACGTGAAGGCGATGGCGAGCGAGCCGCTCTCCATTCCAGAGATCATCCAGGCCAGTGCCCGTCATCTCGAACACTTCCACGCCAACGACGTGAACCTCCAGGGACCGGGCTTTGGCGACGTCGATTTCGTGCCGATCTTCAAGGCGCTCGCAGCGGCCAGCTATCCTGGCTGGGTGAGCGTCGAGGTCTTCGACTACACGCCGGGCGCTGAACGGCTCGCCCGCGAAAGCATCGAGACCATGCGGCGAACGGCCGCTATCGCCGTCTCTTGAAGACGGCAAACGGAGGCGGCCCTGCCGAATACGAATGACTGCCTTCCGTTTTTTATCCCGGCCCGAACTCGACCGCGAGCGCGCAGTCTGGGCAGAGATCGATCTGCTGACTGCCGGACGCTTCACGAGACTCGTAAAGGCCCGACTCACCCAGCCGCAAAATCGTGGAGCGTCCTTCGTCCGGATCGATGATCGCGTACCACCGCACCCCCTGCGCCTCGTACAGATCACGCTTCACCGTCAGGTCGCGTTCGCGGGTCGCCGCAGAAAGAATCTCGACGACCAGGGCGGGAGCCTGTTCGACATGCCGCCGCGGCGCTGGTCCGCATACGACGACGAGATCGGGGCGTACGACCGTGTCGTCGGAGACGATCCAGTCGATCTCTACGAGAACGGTCGCATCGCAGCCCGAGGCGTCGATCGCGTTCCAGAGCGTCGCTGTTATCCTGGACAGCCGCTCGGCATGCCGGCCGAAGGGGCTCGGAGTCATCGCCACCGCGACACCGGCCAGTAATTCCCAGTCGCCCTCCCACGTAGCGTGGTCAGCGAGGGTGTAGTACGGTACATAACGCGGAGCGGTGCTCATGGATTCAAAGTGTACTGACGTATCGTATGGAAGGTCAAGCGAGTGCTGCCCACTCACCTTCGCGTTGTACCCAACCCCGTTGCCCTGTGAAGGAGTCTGTCGTGATGTTTCGTCGTCCAATCGCAACCATCCTGATCTGGCGTTGCATCGCGGCCTGTGTGGCGGCGTTGCTCGTCGTTCGAGCCAGCCCTGCCGCCGACATGCCGGCTGCCGCCGAAACGATCCGGCTCTGGCCCGGAGATGCTCCTGGGGCGCTCGGCGCCGCCGACCACGACATCCCCGTGATGGCCTGGTGGCCAGCCACTGGTGCTAAGCAGCCAACCGCGGCAATGGTGGTCTGCCCCGGTGGTGGCTATGGCGGGCTGGCTGACCATGAGGGGAGCGACTACGCCCGCTGGCTCAACTCCCAGGGTATTGCCGCCTTCGTGCTGCGATACCGACTGGGCAGCAAGGGGTATCGGCATCCAATCATGCTCGGCGACGTCTCGCGGGCCATGCGGCTGGTGCGGGCGGAGCACGCGCGGCTGGGCATCGATCCGGCGCGGGTAGGCGTGATAGGCAGTTCGGCCGGCGGCCATCTGGCCATCACACTGCTCACGCATGGCGACGATGGCGATCCGGCTGCCACCGACGCGATCGCCCGGCAGCCGTCGCGGCCGACGCTCGGCATCCTCTGCTATCCAGTCGTCAGCATGCTGCCTGCGAACACGCACGCCGGTTCGAGACGGAACCTGCTCGGTGACAATCCTTCCGAAGAGTTGGCTCGGGAACTCTCCGGCGAACTCGCCGTGACGGAGAAAACGCCGCCGGTCTTTCTCTGGCACACCGTCGAGGACAAGGGCGTGAAGCTAGCGGGCGTGCTCGACCTCGCCGCAGCCCTCGACCGGAACGGCCGGCCGTTTGAACTGCACGTCTACGAAAAGGGACCTCACGGCATCGGCCTCGGCACGCGTCCCTATGATCCGGCGAAGCTCCACCCCTGGACGGTCGAATGCCGCCGCTGGCTGGCCGAGCGCGGCTTCGCCGGCGAGTGAATCGCACGGCGAGCGACGTCGGGACGAAAGCCCCCTGCCTCACCGTTTGCCAAGAGGCTATGCTAAATTGGTGATACTGCCCGATGGTGTAACGGTAGCACAAGGGATTTTGGTTCCCTTTGTCTAGGTTCGAATCCTAGTCGGGCAATTGCGACGCCCGCTCCAGTGCCGCCACCGTGAACGCGAGCGGATAGAGTTCCTCGTCGTACCAGAGCTGTGCGAAGTAGAGGCCGATGGGGGTGGCTGGGAAACGTGTGCCGGCGTCCGTGTGTTCCAGCAGCCAGGCCACGCCGGCGGCAACGGCGGCGGTCGCCCGGCTGCGGAGCGTCGGATCTCGCGACTCCGCCGCCACGCGGGCCAACGCTTCGACGGTGAGTGCCGTCTCCTCGATCGATGGCGTCAGCCCCGGGCCTCCCCCCACGCCGCCGTCGGCTCCCATGCATGCCAGAAGCCACTCAGCGCCCCGTCGGTCGAGCGTGGCCAGCACCACCCGCGCCGTGCCATAGGTTGGGTTTGCCTGTGCGGGATGATGCTCGTTTCCAAACCAGAGCGGACACCAGGAGCCGTCGGCGGACTGTGCATTCAGCAGATACCGCCGCGCGGAGGCGAGCATGCGTTGCCGCGAGGGAGCCTCACCGCGGTTGAGGCCCTCCGGGCCGGTTGCAAACGGCGACCAGCACTCTGCCGCCCGCAGCGCGTGCGCCGTGATGTCGGGGCACGACGTGTCGAATGGCAAGCGGCCCCAGCCGCGGCAGAATGTCGGCAGTCCGCCGTCGCGGTTGGCGAGATTCGCCAGCCAGTCGAGCCCAGCATCGGCCGCCTGCCGCACCTCGTCGGCGGGCACGCAGTCCTCCGCCGCTTCGAGCTGTGCCAGGGCGACGACGGCGCCGCTGGTATCGTCGGCATCGGGAACGCCGCCGGGCAGATCGGTCCACGCCCAGCCGCCGGCCGCGGCGCCGGTGTACGGATGCACGCGATTCCATTGCTGGCCAAGCAGCCAGTGGCGGATCGCCTCCCGCTCACGCCGCCCGAGATGCTCCGCCAGCCGGCCGCCCGCGGCGAGCGCCGCCACCGACTGCGTCGTCACCCAGGTGGCGAGGTTCGTGTCGATCGGCCACGAACCGTCCGGCCGCTGCGACTGCGTCAGAAAAGCCACGCCCCGGCGGGCCACCGCGTGTGTGGCGAGCCCCATGCCGGCCAGGCTCATCGTCACGAACGAAGTCAGCGGTGTCGCCTCCAGATAGCCGCCGTTGTCGGGCTGGATCGCCGCCAGCGTGCGGAGCGTCGGCTCGCGGGCGGCGTCGCGGATTGACTTCAAGACACCCCAGCCCGGCGCGGCCGCGTGTCGCACCTGCCCGATGGCGATGAGCGCGGGAAGCGCGTAGCTCACCACCTGCATGTCGACCAGCCGAAACCAAGCCTGCGGCAACGCCGCCAGTTCGAACGGTAGCTGCGGGATCACCCGCCATGTCTCGGCCGCTCGCGGATCGCCGAATCGACCGCAGAGCGCGATGTGCGTGAGGATCGGCACGCTGAACGTGCGGTCGCGGCCGTAGATGGCCGCCAGCGCTGTTGCAATCGCGGTGGGCTCAAGACTGCCGGCCTTCCCGCGAATCCAGGCGGCAGCCCGCTCGACCGAGGCCAAGATGCCGTTATCGGTGGCCGCACTGAGTGCCGCCCAGCAGAGCAGCGTGGTGGAGAGGTTTCCCTTGCTGGCCACGGTGTCGCCCCAGCTGCCGTCGGCCAGTTGCGTGGCCACGAGCCACTGCACGCCGGCCTCGATCCGCGGGGCATGGACGCTCGAATCAATGAGCCGCAGGGCGTTGATCGCCGTCGCCGTGGAGAGTGCGCTCGACGAGAGTCGTCCGATCCAGTGACCGGCCGCCGTCCGGCGGTCGAGTAGTGCGGCCACGGCCGCGCGACGGGCGGCGTGAAACGTGTCGGACCCGAGGATGGAGGAGGAAGAGGTCATGGACGATCACGATACCATCCCGTCGCTCACGCTCGGGGGTTGTATAAAAGCATAGAAGCCCCCGGCGCGAGCCGGGGGATTGCTGCACACCCCGTCTCCGGTCACACGCTGCAATGGCCGAGAGCGACCAGCCCGTAGAACGTGTATTCCGCATCGGGCTCGTCGTCAGCCCATGAACCGTGAAAGGCGCCTTCAGCCGTCCAGAGCGTATCGAGAAAATCGAGCATGCTTTCGCGATGCTCCCGCCATGGCACCTCCAGGGCGTCAAGCGCATGGAGTGCGACGGCGGTTGAGAGCAGGTCGGGGATCGGTGCGTCGGGAGCGGCGGTAAACCCGCCGGCCGGATGGCGTTGGGCCAGGAGCCACTCGGCCGCCCCGATTGGGGCGGCCCGCCCGAGCGAGCGGAGCGTGGCGATCGCGGCCGCAGTCGCCGTCGTGGAACCCTCCGGCTGGTCACCAGAATTTGACCAGCCGCCGTCGGCGGCGCGGAGTGAGAGCACGCAGGCCGCCAACTTTTCTGCCTCTTCGCCCGCCTCAGAGAGCGGCTGCTTCAGATCGGCGCGGGCGTTCATCGCGAGGAAGCAGCCGTACGCAGTGCCGCGGGCTGCGCCGGCGCGGGAGTTATAGCCACCGTCGGCCGCGCGGTGACGCTCGACACCGGCGAGCAGGGCCGCGCGGTGTTCCGCAGGCAAGGCATCTGTAGGCTGGGATGCCCAAGCCCGCGCCAGGCAGCAGCGGTGCACGTAGTCGAGCCTGCTGCCGTCGCCAAACGCATCGAGATAGCAGCGGGTCGCCGCGGCCTGCTCGTTGCCAGCAGGCAGGGCCTCGAGAGCCAGCAGTGCATCGAGTGCAAACGACGTGTAGTAGAGATCGGGCCGGCCGCCGCGATTGCAGTA
>CAMCQY010000142.1 GCA_945877135.1 Candidatus Kuenenia stuttgartensis | reverse complement strand
TTGAGTTCGCAGTCAGGCTAAAGGGGCCGTCGACGGCGCCCGTGAATGAGATATCCCCACTGCCGGTTGAGACCGTCGTGCTCCCGGCCAGGGTCGTCGTGCCGGCCACACTGAATGCGCTGTCGGTGGTGGCGTAGTTGCCGTTCAGCGTGGCGTCTTCGCCGTAGGACTGGACGCCTGACGTCGTCACCGACTGGAGGCTGACTGTGCCGCCCGTGTCGGTGGTCAGGCTCGCAAGACTGGTGACACCGCCGACAGAGGCGCTGAAGAGCGTGGCACCGGTCGAGTTGGCCGTGAGGTTGAACGCGCCGTCCACCCCGCTCGAGAACGTGATAGCGCCAGAGCCAGTCGACACGGTCGCGTCGGTGCTGAGAGTGGTCGCTCCGGCCACACTGAATGCGGTGTCGGTGGTGGCGTAGTTGCCGTTCAGCGTGGCGTCTTCGCCGTAGGACTGGACGCCCGTCGTCGTCACCGACCGGAGGCTGACCGTGCCGCCCGTGTTGGTGGTGAGGCTCGCAAGACTGGTGACACCGCCGACAGCGGCGCTGAAGAGCGTGGCGCCGGTCGAGTTGGCCGTCAGGCTAAAGGGGCCGTCGACGGCGCCCGTGAATGAGATACCACCACTGCCAGTCGAGACCGTCGTGCTCCCGGCCAGGGTCGTCGTGCCGGCCACGCTGAATAGGCTGTCGGTGGTGGCGTAGTTACCGTTCAGCGTGGCGGCTTCGCCGTAGGACTGGACGCCGGTCGTCGTCACCGACTGGAGGCTGACTGTGCCGCCCGTGTCGGTGGTCAGGCTCGTCAGGCTGGTGACACCGCCGACAGCGGCGCTGAAGGTGGTGATGCCGGCAGTGTTCACCGTGAGGGATCTGGGGCCGTCAACGGCGCCCAAAAACGTGATTGCTCCGGAGCCGGAGGAGGCGAGCGTGACGTCCTGCGTGAGCGTCAGCGGGCCAGTGTAGTACTGGATGCCGCTGGTTGCGACGTTAGCCCCGAGCGTCGAAAGGGCGCCGAGATGGTAGACATAGAAGTCCGTCACACCGGCGATCGCCCCCTGCACGTCGACGTCGCCGGAAACCTCGAGCGAGTGGCCGCCGCCGTCCAGAGTGCCGGCCGTCGTGATCATGGAACCGGCTAGCGTGGTGTTGGCGCCGATGGTGACGGCGTCGTTGTAGGTCTGCGCGACGGACGTCCTCACCCGGGGGCCATTGATCGCGGTCGTGCCGCTGGCATCGGTGGTTAGGCTCGTTAGGCTGGTGACCTCGCCGACAGCGGCGCTGAAGGTGGTGATGCCGGCAGTGTTAACCGTGAGGGATCTGGGGCCGTCAACGGCGCCCGAAAAACTGATTGCTCCGGAGCCGGAGGAGCCGAGCGTGACGTCCTGCGTGAGCGTCACCGCGTTAGTGTAGGTCTGCCCACCGACGGTCGTGACCATGCCTGGGAGCGTTGTCGGGCCACTCACAATGAGCGAAGCGAGAGGGCTTGTGTTGCCGACGGCTTGTTGAAATGACGAACTAGCGTTGTCGCTGGCGTCGACCGTCAGGCTCCAAAGCCCCCCGTTCAGGGTGCCCCCAAACTCGATTACGGCAGGCAGTCCAGGAGTCCCCGCTGCACTTATTGTCATGGGTCTTGAGGCCGTGACGTCGCCTCCGAAGTAAAGTCTTGCACTGTCGCCGCTGCAGCTGATGTTACCGGTGGAGACGTTTATGCTCGCAATGTTATTAAACATGGTTGAGGAGTTCGAGATCTGCGCATTGATGGTGGCGGTGTTCATCCAGCTGACTGTCAGAGTTTGCGCCAAGGGAAACGATCCTCCGAGCGTGAACGATTGGTTGATTCTTTGTGAGTCGCCGACGACAGACACCGAATCAGCGGAAAAAGTTCGCAACACCAACAAACCTCTCTGATCTGACACTTCTAAGCCGCTGTCGTCGAGGACTTGCAGATTGACCTGATCGCCATCCGCGTCGCAGCTGACCTGCAGAATCCTACTAACCACCGACGCAGTAACGGCCAACATCGATCGCCGTTCCAGCGACTCGCCCGCGAGGGCATGGCGGGCGGCGGCCCGCCGCTTCCGGCTCGCGGCCCGCGAGCCGCGAGTGGCACGGCTGGCCTCGTCCCTCGTCCGTGCAACAAACAACTGATTCAAGACGTTTTTCAGCATCACTTCCTCTCCTTAAATCCACCGGGGGTCCCCCGAGAAGGCAGGAGTGAGCTTTATCTGCCATGGGTGGCATGTCAAGGAATTGGTGGGGCCGGCAGTTGCCGTCGGCTTGGGCTGCCGCAGGAAAACCTGGCCGCACACCGGAAAATCAGCGTTTCCAGCCGCGAAATGGCTCGTAAAGCCTGAGCGAGAAGATCAGTTCGCTCCCGCCCAAGGATGACGTGTAATAGCCGGCAGGCTCGTTGCTGGCGAGCCTGTTCAGGCCGATCGTGCCGGTTCCAAACCCGACGAACCGATAGCCGAGATCGAGCGCCAGCCGGTCGCCGAACCGGTAGGTCACCCCCGTGCCGGCCAGCCAGGCGAACGTGCCCACCGTGTCGGTTCCGGCCACAAAATTATCGTTGACAGTGAGTTCGTAGCCGCCACCGCCGATGCCGCCGCCGAGGTAGAGCCCCCAGTGATTGCCAGCCCAGATGTCACGCCACACGTTGGTTGTCACCGTCCAGACATCAGCCGCGGTCACGGCGTAGTCGAGCGGCACGTCGGGCGCGCTGGCGGTCGTGCCGGAGGCGTCGCTCCTCAGCCGGCCTTCGATCTCCAGCCGCAGCTGGCCCCCTGAGCGGTCCCAGGCCAGGCCGCCCGCTCCACCCGCCGATCCAACACTGCTGGAGAAGCTGCCAGTATTCGTAAAGCCACCATCCACGTTTGCTCCGCCGCTGCGAAGCGACAGGTACGACCCACCTCCGATGGCGGAGAGATAAAACCGGGGAGGCCGCGAGCCCGGTTCAGTGCAAGGCTTGGCGTCATCGGCTGCCATGGCCCGTGTCGCCGCGGCGATGCCGCTATTCCCGGGCTGCCATTCAGCCAGTGGATCTTCTGCCGGCGTCGGCACGCTGTCAGGCGTCTCCAGCTGTTGATCTGGCATTCCCGGCAACAGCCCCAGAAAGCTCGGCAGTCTGGCTGCAACGCGGGGCTCCCCTGGAGGAGCGGTGAAAGGGGACGTCGCCGCAGGCGGAGGAGGCATCACCGAAGGAGCTTGAATGGGTGGCTGGAATCGAGGCTGCGGCTGAAACTGGGCCTGGGCCTGGGCCTGGGCCTGGGCCTGGGCCTGGGGCTGGGGCTGGGGCTGGATGAGTGGCTGGTTACTCGCGGGAATATCGAAGCCCGAACCGAATGATTCGGCGGGAGTTTGGAACGTGGTGTTTGAATTCGTCGACCGAGGCCGCGAAAAGACGGCCGCGGGTGATGCCTGTGGTGGCGGTACGGCTGGCACCGTGGTTGGAACTGTGGCTGGCACCGCAGCAGCGATGCGTTCGACCGGCCGGGGTGTCGGCTGGGGCGTCGAATAGGCAGAAAGCCCGGTATATCGGGAGCCAAAATATGTCGGCGGGCCTCCGGATCCGGCTGGCCCAGCAGGAGCCGGCTGAGCGAACGACACGCGGGCCGCGGCGGCAGCAAAACATGCCAACGGCAGCACGAGCACGACAGCCATGCGCAGCCGTTGAGCCTCCCCGTTCACTCGCATCTCAGTATCTCCCCACCCCCCCGATCGGCACCCTCAGTGGCTATCGTCACGGGGGCCCAGTCAGATGCAGCCACGGGCGACGGCACGACTACAACCGCACCAACCCCGTCATCCGGAGCGTGGGTCACCGGTCCTACAACCCGCACATCCGCACCGGCCGGGCTAGAAAGAGTGAAAAGTGAAAAGGGGACGCAGCTCTTTTTCACGGGCGAAAAAGAGCTGCGTCCCCTTTTCGATCTCTGACCTCCAGGGCCTGCAGCACTGCGGCCATATCCTTGCCGGCGTTGAGCATCGCGTCCGCGTCACGCAGCTTCGCCACGATCTCGTCGGGGCGGTGCTTTTTCCGTCGTCTCGTCATCGAAAGTCTCCTTGCCCGTAGGGCAATAGACCTTCATACCGACTGGATCAGGATTTCCAAGGCAGGCCACCTACAACCCGCACATTCGCATCGGCGGGCGAAACCGGCGGGCGAAACGGCTGCGGCCATGACCACGGCAAGCATGACGAAATACGACACACCAAAACGCCGCTGGCGTGGCACAACGAGCATCATGCGACCCTTTCACGGAGCGGGTAGCGACATGAGCATCGTCTTGGGTCGACAGCGCTGGCTGGCAATCAGACGGTCGGCGGCCGCTGCCACTTGCGCCACTCTTCCGAGAGGATCGTATGCATCGTCGATGGGTTTTTCAGCGGGGCCAGCCTGCCAATGCCTGTCGAAAACCTCGGATTGGACTTGCCGATGAGAGGGCTGAGATTCTGCGCTTTGCTCTGGATTTCCGCGAACGAAACGGGCTTCGGCCCCCCCAGCCCCAGAAGCGTCTCGATCACTTTCACCGGGACAGTCCACCACTGCTCCTCCGACGTGTTGAGCTTGGCAACCGCGATATCGCGCGGAAAGTCATTCTGGAGATACGCCACCGCATCCTTTGATTCGGTCGATTTGGTGAGATTCCTCATGAAGTTGAAGGCTTTGACTTTTGTCTCCGACTCGTTGTACCGCGTGACAGCAGTCGCCACGAGTTGGCCAAGTTGATCAAGGGCCGGCGTGACACGATTGGGTTTGGCAAATCGTCCCGTTACCGCACCGAGCCCCAGGAAGGCAGGGATGTCTTCATTCACGAGGGCACCGCCGCGAAAAAAACGAGCAAACGCGGATGGGCTGAAAACCTGCCTGTCGTTCAGCCACGAAGCGAACTGCCGCAGGTTGGCCTCTGATGGACGGTAGTGCCCGCTGTTCGACGAGATCATTTCGACCTTGCCGCTGGCAATCCGAATCATCCCGGCGCATCGGACGTCGTCGCCGGCCACGAACGAGCTGTGATGCAACTCGCCTGCTGCGTGTTCCCCTGCCAGAAGCGTGCCGCACTTCGTCCACACGTAGGCCGCGGACTGTTTCTCTTCATGTCCTTTTCCGGGAAGGTGCATGGTGTCGAACAGCCGCATGCCGTCCTTGGGATCATCCAGAGGCATTTCCACGACCACGCTGTTCGACGACGGCAACAGCCAATGGATTCCCTCGACGGCCGGGATGCGGCCCCCGGCCGCCCTCCCGGCTTGCCCATACGGCGAGTAGAGGACTCCCGTGACCTCAGCGGGGGAAAAGTTCGTTATTCCTCCATCTCCAAAGCTGGTAGTGTCCGCTCCGAGGCAGATGGGGTGATTTTCCAGCCACAGAAAGAACGGCGGCAGGCTGGCGGTATCGATGTTGTTCACGGTGAAGTTGGGGCGAACGATTTGAACGCTGTCATCCGCCGGGTGGTTCATGAGGCAGCCACACCACTGGGCGAACGCGAAGTTCATGCCGCACTGGAAATCATCGGTTGTAAATGGCGTGTTCGGATCCAGATGCACCTCGAACGCCCGGTGCGCCGGATCGATCCGCTCCATCCGGCAGCCGCGCTGCAAATTGGCCAAAACTCCCCCGGCAGCGTGAGGAGGGCTCTTGAGAAAGTTCAGGAGGTCTTCACCCCTGAAGACCCCTCTGCCCTCCCCCTCGTAAAACGCATGCAGCTTCTCAATGTAGTTTGCTTTGAGGGTCGCTTTGTCCGAAAGGGTCGCGACGACAGGGCCAATTTCAGAGAATCGGGCACGTGCATCTCCACCCCATAGCTGTCTCGCCGCACTGGCAATGGAGTGCAGCATGCCCGCGCGTGTCTTGAGCATGAAGAGGGCGTCCTTGGGCACGCGGTGATACGCATCGATCTGCGAAAGGATCACTGCCTTGAGGGCAGTTCTCTGCTGCGTGTTGCCCGGCGGGCGGCGATTTCCTCCATCAAGGCGCTGGAGTTCCGCCTGCACGGCACTCGCAGGAGGGATGTCTCGCCAAGGCTGGGTAGGGGGCATGTTTCAGCTTCTTTCAAGGATGATGTGAGAAAAAGGTGCCAGCCACCAAATCTGGGCCCAGTTTTGGTGGCTGGCACCTTTTCTTCTGGCAACTTTTCTTCACTCCCCCTTAATCGCTACCCTCGTCGAAGCTCGAAATCACCCGGCCCAGGCCCCCGCGACGCGTTATAATCCCGGTTCGCTTTACGTGTTGTCAGGAGGTCGTGACAAACATTGCAGACGCGACAATCTTTGACCTCCCCAACGGCTTGTGTCCCCTTCTCGGTCAATGGATTACTCATTGTGATTCGTTTTGTGGTGCACTTATTGCAGAAGATATGGCCACAGTTTCTACAGTGATGCTTTCGCGTGAAAACGCCAAATTTCGTGTGACACTTGTTGCACGTATGGACTTCGGAGTCCTTCTGCCATTTGGCTTCGCCAAAAAAGCTAGATACAGCCTGCCTCGCCTGCGGCTCCGCCAAACGACCAAATGTGAGATCTTCTTTTTCGAGGAGCTCCTGCATTCTTGTCCAAAGAGACTGATACCCACGGCTCGTGGGATGCTTTTGATCTGCGGTAAAGAGGGCGTGGTGACCCGTGGACATTCCAAGACGGGGATCGTCTGGATCGGAGAAATGATTGCCCTGTCTTTTATGGGAAATCATCTCATACTGCGCCAGCGTTTGAGCCGCCTTGTGGTTAATGCCCAATGCCGACGCATTGGTCTCAACGAAAGTCAGTGCCTCACTCAACGGGAAGAAGTGCCAATAATTTGTATGACATGCATTACTCAAATACTGGTTTAAAGTAACGACTTGGTCGTGTAGTTTTGTGCACTTGTCCTGCCAGTCTCTCAGGCTCTTTGTGGCTTTATAAAGGTCCTGACTAGCCGTCCACAATGCATCGTGTCCGGCAGGCAGGTTCCAAGAGTGCAAACGTTGGAGGTATTTGCGGGCTTTTTCTACTGACAATCGCTTGTCGGCTTCCTGTGCGTTATAGAAAAAAGACTGTGCAGGAAGCCCGACGCCCGCAACGATAAATTCCGAAGGCATACTGAGCCTGAGGCTGACGATGTTGGCAGCTCTTATGCACTGGTTCTTGATTCCGTTGCCAATCTCAGTCGAACGATTGGAAGCTTTCTCGTCCGTGTAAATGTCATTCGCCCCAAACATTACGATAAACAGAAATCGATGGGGAACGCCAGATTCTAGAGACAGCGTGGCGAAGTCCTCTTCGAATTCATCGACCTGATCACTAAATCGTGTCAGGCCAACCCACTTGTCAAAACTTTTTTCTTTCCACCCTACCGCTCCGCCCACTGCATAATTTGCATATCGAAATCGATGGTAGCCTGACGGACTTATCCAACTCGAGCTAAGCCTATGATGCTCCTTAGACGCTCGTATGGAATCACCACTCGATGCAGAAATAAGACTTTTTCCGGATGAGTCTTCAAACATGTAGTCGGTCCAGTTCTTGCTGTCACTGAACCGACCCGTCGCATTCACAGACAGCATTTGTGTGCCGCGAACATCATCATCACCTAAACGTGCTGCAATCCCACCCATAGGTTGGCCCCATTTCCGACCAATGTCCGAAAGGCTGTCACCGAAAACGATAACGTGGTTTATTGGCATTGGCATTGCTTGCTCTCTTTTAAAATGGGCACGCCGATATCTGATCGCCGTGCTCGATGTGTTGTGATACCGTCACCGACACTCAACCGCCAATCAGCACCGTCATGCAGCCGAGCGTGATCACGCCGCCGTGGCTCGTACTGTCGCCCATCCGCGCCGCCGGCATGCCGCCAACCATCACCGTGGCGCTCCCCTTGATCACGTTGCAGGGCGGGCCCACGCAGATTCCCATGGTGCCCAGTTGGGCTGCCGGCATGCCGCCGATCAGCACCGTGAACGCCGCCGGTGCGGCCAGCACGCCACCGACGTGCGGAACGGGCCCCGTGAACATCGGGCAGACCTGCATATCAGCGACTCTCGCGGCTGGCTGTCCCATGGCTCAACTCCCTTCCCAGGTGTCAGTGCCGGAAGAAATCGTAAACCCGGCATCGATCAATCGCAACAGTTCCTGCTTCGGCTCCGCGGGAGCCCGCCTGGCCGCTGCAAGCTTCACGGCCCCAGCCGCCGCCATGCCTGCCAGATGGGGCAGCGGCGGCAGAGGATCGAGGTGCGGCGGCGCGATCGATTCACCAGCCAGAAATGCCGCGAGCGCCGCACAGCCCGACGGATTCGCGAGCCCCGCCACGTTCGAGGCGTCCTGTGCCGCGTAGGCCTTGAGCTGCTCCGGCTGCCGCACCCAGGCCTCGGCCGCCTCGAGCGCCCGCAGTTCCTTGGGCGTGGGGCTCCCGCCTGCCTCCAGACGCGCGACCCGGCAGGCCCACCAGGCCGCCCCGCGACGCGAGAGCGACTGAGCCAACACGCTCACCGCATCCTCCGCCAGCCCAGCCTTCACGAGCGCCCGGGCGCTTTCCACGAGCGAGCCGCCCGCGAGCATGCCGTCGGGCTGCTCGACCACGGCCATGACCGGCTCGGGAAGTTCGAGCTTGGCCAGCCGCATTCGCGCGGCTTCTTGTGTTGGATAATTTTCAAGCGTGGTGGCTGCCATGGTTTTCGTTCCGTTGACTGTGCCCTGAAGCGTTAGCCGATCATCGTGATGGCGCCCTGCGCCTGAAGCATTGCGGTGCCCTTGACGGTCGTCTGCAGGCCCTCGACCGTCGTCGATGTCGTGCCCTTGACGCTCACCGTGAGCCCATTGATCGTCACCCCAGCCGGGCCGATTTCGATCGAATTGCTGCCGACTTTCAGCGTGATGCCGGTCTGCCCCTCGATCGTCCACGACATCGCCTTCATCGTGCCGCTGCCGCTGTTCACCTCCACGGCGTGGGAGCCCGAGGAGACCGTGAGGGAGTGGCCCTGTTTTGCCGTGACCGCCTGCTTGCCCCCCACCGTGACGGTGTGGTTGCCCTGGGAGACCTCGAACGTGGCGTTCCCCTTGCTGACGGTGCACGATTCATTTCCCGTGGAGACCGTCGTGGTGTTGTCCTTATAGACCGTCAGGGAACGGTTGCCCGCATTGCAGCCGCTCGCGCCGACTTCCTCGGTGAGGTTGTTGTAGACCTTGACGGAGCGATCACCGTTCTTCTTGGTGACGAAGCCGACCTCCAGCGTGTCGTCGTTTTCGACCGTCCGCGTGAAGTCCCGCTCCGCGTGCAGG
>CAMCQY010000141.1 GCA_945877135.1 Candidatus Kuenenia stuttgartensis | reverse complement strand
CGGCCAGGCCCTTCGGCCAGATCTGGGAGAAGCGGCGGGCCGAGCTCTATGCCCGGCTCTCGCGAGATGTGTCCGTCCGCGTTCAGTCCCGCGTCAGCGCCGCGAAGACGGAACTCCAAGACTCTCTCGACACGCGGTTTGCCGAGGAGGCAGCGAAGCTCGAGTCGCAGCTGGCGACCGGCTCGAAGGACCTCGACGACCGCTTCGGCAGCGAGATTCGCACGCTCAACGAATCGTACGCGGCCGAATCGAAGGCACTTCGTGAGCGGTTCGACCTGCAGCTGCAGGACCTGAAGAAAAAGATCGATGTCGAACTCGCGGAAGCGGGCAGGAAAGCTGCCGAGCAGGCGGTCGCAGAATCGAAACAGGCAGCCGAGAAGGCGGCGGAGCGGGTCGATGTCGAGTCAAAAAAAGCCGTTGAGCGAGTCGATGCGACGGCGAAGAGTATCGAGGAGAAGACGGCCGCCGAACTGAAGAAGATCGAGCAGCGGTCGGCGGCGGAACTCGAGAAGGTGATGGCGGCCGCCGAGAGGAAAGTGGACGGCGAAGTGACGAAGCTGAAGGCCCGCCTCGACCAGCAGGTGGCCGATATCGCCAAGCGGCTCCAACAGCAGCAGCCCGAAAACGCCACGCCGGTCGAAGCCAACGACGGCGAGGCGCAGTAGGTCCAACGAAGCAGAGTACGTTTTTACGCGCCACACATTTCGGCAAGAGCCATCCGGGCGGCGTGATCAAGGGAATCGTCTGCGGGACGTTTCTGCGGTCCGGTTGCAGGGCTTTCAAACGTGGCAACAAGATTGCATCTTGTTGGGCTCGGGGCCACATTCGGCAAGTTAAAAACTTGCCGCCACGGGGGAATAGCACGTATCGTGCCAAACAGGATTGGCGGCATCCCCTTTTACCCGCGGCCCGGCCGGCGGCGGGCCATGATCTCGCGGCGGCTCGACACGTGCAGCTTCTCGTAGATCCGCTGCACGTAGGTGCCCACCGTCGATGTCGAGATCCCGAGCCGCTGGGAGATCTCCTTGTAGGAAAAGCCCTCGACGAGCAACTCGAGCACCTGCTGCTCCCGGGGCGTGAGCGACTCGTCATCGGTCGAGGCAGCCGGATCTGTGGATACAGCTGGCGACAGTGCGGCGGATGTGCCCGCGGCCTCAGCGGCCTCGCGGCTGCGAAACGTCTCGATCACCTTTCGCGCGATCGTGCGGCTCATCGGCACGCCGCCGGCCCGGATCTCGCGGATCGCCTCAAGCAGCCGCTCCGGCAACACCGGCTTCACGAGATAGCCGTGGGCGCCGGCGGCCAGCGCCTGAAACGTCGTGTCGGGATCCTGATAGACCGTCACCATCAGGATCTGCGTGCCGGGAAGCTTTGGCGCGAGCGTCTTCACGCACTCGACCCCCGTCGTGTCGGGCAGGTTCACGTCCATGATCACGACGTCGGGCACAAGTTTCGGAATGCCTTCCATGGCCTCCGCACCCGTCGCAAACGCGCCCACACAGCGAAACTCTGTCGAGCTTTCCAGCACGTCCACGAACGTCCGCCGCAACCGGGCGTCATCCTCAACCACCGCCACCGAGATCGGGTGCATCGTGCGCTCCGTGATGCGACCAGGAAAACAAAGCCTCCCAGCATAGCGTGCCGGCCGCGCCGATCGGTCAAAAACGGAACGCAGCTCTTCATCGACTGTTCACCGGACATGACCTCCGTTCATATGCCGCCTTTGTTAGCGATCCCGCGAGTCGAGGGCTTCATGGCCGTGACCGGTGCCGATCTGGCCGATGCCGAGTTGCAGCGCGTAATCGCCCACGACCGGGCGGACAAGGCCCGATATCTGGCGCCCGGGCACAAGCTCATCGTCGGCGCAAGGCTCTTCGATGTCGTGAGACGTCGGATGCTTGCCGGCATACGAGATCGGCATCCCGACTGGCCGGCGGCCGACATCGAGATGGAATTCCGGCGTCAGCTGGCCATGCTCCGCCAGCGCGAGGACCGGGGGGTGTTCACACCCGTCGAACCGCAATGACGAGCGAGCAGGCCGTTGCCAGACTTCTTCATGCCCTCGAACAGTCGGGCGTGGGTCAACCTCCTGGTCGTGTCAGGGCAGATTCTTGACTGGGAGTACATCCATCGGTGGACGGCGATCCACGGCACGAGTGACCTGCTCGCTCAACTTCGCAGCGAAGCCGAGTCATGAGCACTTAGGACACGATTCCCATTCGAGGAAATGACGGGCCGACCAGTGGAAGTCCCTGGCTGTTCCGCACGTTCGTGCGGCTCATCGACCCGCCGCTGACCGGCCGTGCGCAAGCGGCACGGCCACCTCGATCCGCGTGCACGCCCCCGGCCTGCTCTCAATCACAAACAGGCCGCCCAGATCCTCCACCCGACGCCGCATGTTGGCCAGGCCTGACCGGCCCGCGCTGTGTGCTTCGGGCACGGTTGCCGGCAGAGGAAAGCCCCGGCCGTCATCCTCGATAGTGATCACGAGCTGCGAACTGTTCGCATGGCTCCCGTGCACCGCACCGTTCTCCAGTCTCACGCCGAGCCTCACGATCCGCGGATGGGCATGCTTGACGGCGTTGTTGATCGCCTCACGCACGACCAGAAACAGATCGTGTCGCACGGTGCCTGCAAGCGGCAGCGGCGGCACCTTGTCGGGCACGTCGAACCGCACGCTCACGCCGGCGGCGTCGAGAAACTGCTCGGCGGAGTGGGTCAGATAGGGCACGAACCGGTCGAGCGTGTCGTTGGCGGGATTGACCGCCCAGACGATCGCATCGACGCTCCGCACCAGATCCATCGCCGAGGCACAGGCCTTTTCGGCGCGGGCCACCGTGGCGGCCGACGCCAGACCCTGCACGTCGCGGCGGACCCAGTCGGTCTGCATGGCGATCTCGGTGAGTCCGGCGCCGATGTCGTCATGAAGATCCCGCGCGATCCGCGCCCGCTCGCGGTCAAGCGTATGGATGCGCTCCATCTCGTCGAGCCGTCTTCGCATCCGCCGGAGCGACACGGCCCGTGCCACGAGCGCACCGGCCACGAGGCCCACGGCCGCGCACCCGGCCCAGACGTCGCGACGCCAATACCACGCCGGCACGACTACGACCCGCACGCCGGCCTCGATGCCCGTCGGCTGGCCGCCTGGCAGAAAAGCGGCCACGCGAAACCAGTAGGTGCCGGGCTCGAGGCCGCCATAGAGAGCGGTTGAGCGACCGCCAAGGCCCAGCGAATACGCTGCCCACCACGACGCGGTCACCGCGTCTCCAGGCTCAACCGACACGGTAATCCCTCGGCTCACCCACGAACCGTACTCGGTGGGGTCGTCGTCCTCAATCACCAAGATCGGTTTGCCAGTCTCGGGTCGCACCGCCACGCGGCTCATCTCGCCGCGGGATCCGGAGCGTCCCCACCCTGTCGGCGTCGCCAACGGATGCACCTTGTCACCGAGCCCATCGAGCGACAGGGCATGCTGACGCGGCTCACGCCCCTCAGCGGCGATCGAGAGCACGACGTCGTCGATCGCCATCGCGCCCACGACCTCGTCGCCGCCGTTGGACAGGAAGTTCACCACCACCGACGACGCCAGCGGCGGCGCCACGCCCGTCAGCGAGAAGGCCTTCGGCGGCGAGGTTTCCGGTAGGCCCCGCCAGCCCTCCGAGGTTCCATGCATCTTGGCGTCGGAGCTGCCGACCGTGCTGCCGCCGGCGTCGAGGAATATCAGGCTCAGGCGTCCATGCGCCGGCTCATCCCGCCAGTCGCTATCGACGCCGTCGAGCCGATACCGCAGCCGGGTACCGCGCAGTGGCGGAAGCACATCTGTCGACGTGCCGCCAGCAGCACCGGCAGGCACGGTCGCACGACCGGCGTCGCCCTCGTCGGCCTCCCCCTCGAAGACGAACAGGATGCTACCCGCGTTGGATGGCACGCGAATCGGTGCCGCGTCAGCGGCCTGCGCGGCCTCGATAGGCATCTCCCGTCCATCGACGACGACCTTCGTGATCCGCACGTCGGCCGCTGCCGTCGCAGCCATGGCACACCACGCGCCGGCAGCGACCAACACGGCAAACGGTTTCGGGACGGCGCGCACGGAGGTGGTTCCTGTCGGCGATCCTTCGCCTCTCGACAGCATGCCAGTTCTGCCATACGACACGCAACCATGCGCGTGAGCCAACATCAGTCGCTGTTCCGCACGTGGCGACCGGATCATTTCCCGCCGGCTGGGACGAGCGTCACGTCGATCCGATTTGTTCCCGGAACGATCTCGACCTGTCCCTCTTTCGGGATCAGGCCGAGGTACGGCGGCACGGCCTTCATCGCCTCCTCCACGCTCATGGCGGGCAGCGCGGGGGGAGAAAACCGCACCCAAAACCGCTTCGCCAGGCCTTGGCTGCCTGGTTCAATTTCCAGGGAGAACGTGCCGTCCTCCGCCACGTTCGCCGCGGAGGGCTTTCCGGGAATTTTCTGTTGTCCCTCGGCGACAGGAGCCAACACGATGCTTCCACCGCTGACCGGCCGGGAGTCGACCGTGATCAGGCCGCTCACGCGCGCCTTCGACAGCGACACACGAAGCCACGAACCACACAGCCCCAGCGGCACCAACACCGCGACTGCGGCCAGCACTATCATGCCGAGGCGACGGCTGCGTCCGGTCTTGGCGGTCAAGGTCGCCAAGCGGCCCGCCATCACCGCCTCGGAAAGCTCCGGAATCTCCGCCGCCGGGGTCCAGGCCGCAAGCCCTTGTCGCCAGACCGGTGTCTCCGGGGCGAGGCTCCCGTCAGCGAGCAGCCGACCGATCGCCTCCAGGTCCACGGGGCCAGACTTGCGGTCGTCGGCCTTGTAGAACCAGCAACGAGACGACTCCGAGCCTACGGTCGGTTCCAGTGAACTCGGCGGCGGTTCCGATCGCGGCGTGCTGCTCATCAGGCCACTCACCAATCACTCGCGAAGGTCTCGCCGCCTGCCCGCGTTCCGATCGCCTGATACACAACCGAGTCGACACCGTCGGCCAGGAACCGCACGCCACCGTCGGCAAACAGAAAATTACCGCCACCCGCATGCTGGCTGCCAAAGCTGTTGTCCGATGCGGCGATGCTCTTCAGCGAATTCAGCGGATAATAGCCGTCCATGAAGCGAAACACATTGGCCAGACCGGGGAGGTTGCCGCAGAGCTGAATCCCGTTGTTGTTCCCATTCGGGGCAGTGAGGGTCACAGCGCTCGGAACCGCCCCCGCGCCGCCGCCCCAGACTGGAAAAATGGGCGAGTCCAAATCATTGGCATTGCAGCCGAGGCTCTCGGTCACCTCGCCGACGATCACGGTCGTGCTCGTACCATCTGTCACGTCGCTGAGGCGGGCTGCGAAATTCTCATAATTGTGATTCGAAAACGTCAGCATGCCGTTCCAGAGGCTGTTCTGCAGGACGGTGGGCCCGGGATTACTGCCGCCGCATACGAACGAAATGCCGGTTCCCAATCCGGCGAACCAACTCGGCGAGCTGCCGATGTTGCCGCAGTAGTTCGTGCGGCCGAAAGGCCCCCAGTAGGAGGGCGAACCGTAGGCATGGGACGACTTCACTGCGAGCACATCGGCCGGACAGAGGTAGGTGGAAATCACCTGCCCGGCGACGCCACCGGGGATGGTCGACCCCGTCGCCGTGTTCGTGGCCTGTTGGGGAAACGTGAGCGAGTCGATGTTGACGTTGTTTTTGCCCGCGCCCATGCCGGGTGGGCAGTACGGACGGTACTCCTCGATCGGATCGCTCATGGCAGCATCGTAGAGCACGTTCTGTTCGACGAACGGCAGGAGCCAGAATCGCCAGCACCAGCCGTTGTTATCATCATCGGGCTCGCCGAGCGGAAAATGCTTGTGCGCATCGTGGAACGCGTGCAGGGCGATCCCGTTTTGACGCAGGTTGTTTCCGCATTGCGTCCGCCGCGCAGACGACCGCGCGCTCTGGACCGCGGGAAGCAGCAGACCAGCCAGCGTACCGATGATCGCGATCACGACCAAAAGCTCGACGAGCGTGAACCCGCGACATCGCTTGCGATCGTGCATGGTGGTTTCGTCCGTTCCGATCCCGCCCGAGGCCTGCGCGGCAGACAACCCGCCCGCGAGATAAGTGCACACCACCCGTGCAGGGGATGTCAACCCCGCCCTACACACATCCCACCAGCAGCGACCAACACGTCGAATGGTGTCGGGACGGTGCGGACGAGAGCGGTTCCTGACGGCTATACTTTCGCCTCTCGACAGCATGCCAGTTCCATCGGATGACACGCAACCATGCCTGTGAGCCACAACCGGGCACTGTTCCAAGCCATGGCGGCCATCGCGGTCGCCATCGCCCTGCCGGGGCCGGCCCCGGCGGCCGAGACGAGTCCGGCCGATGTGCGGCCTCCCAACGTCGTCGTCATCCTCGCCGACGACGCGGGCTACGGCGACTATTCATTCGTCGGCAACACGAATCTCTCGACGCCCGCGATCGACTCGCTCGCGCGGGATGGTGCGGTGCTCTCGCAGTTTTTCGTGCAGCCGGTCTGCTCGCCCACCCGGGCCGAACTGCTCACCGGCCGCTATGCCCCGAGGAGCGGCGTGCGGGGCGTCTCGCTCGGCCAGGAACGGATGGATCCCGCGGAACGCACGCTGGCCAACGTCTTCCACGACGCTGGCCGTGCCACCGGCTGCTTCGGCAAGTGGCATAACGGCACGCAGTGGCCCTACCACCCACAGGCCCGCGGCTTCGACACCTTTTATGGTTTCACCGAAGGCCATTGGAACAGCTACCACGACGCCCCGATGGAGCACGATGGCCGGTTCATCCGCGGCGCGGGTTTCATTGTCGACGACATCACCTCTCATGCGATCGATTTCGTCAGGCGTTCGCAGGCGGCAGGAAAACCGTTTTTCTGCTACCTCGCGCTGAATACACCACACTCCCCGATGGATGTGCCTGATGACGAGTGGAACCGGTTCCGCGACAACCCGATCGGGCTCCGCGGACCCGAGGGCGACCGCGAGGACTTGCCGTTCACCCGCGCCGCATTGGCGATGATGGAAAACCTCGACTCAAACGTCGGCCGCATGCTCGCCACGCTCAACTCACTCGGCATCGCCGACGACACGATCGTCGTGTTTTTCTCCGACAACGGCCCCAACAGCAGCCGCTGGTGCGGCGGCCTACGGGGCCGCAAGGGCGGCACCGACGACGGCGGCGTGCGGAGCGTTTGCTGCGTCCGTTGGCCGGGAAGGATCAGGCCCGGCACACGCATCCCTCAGATCGCTGGTGCGATCGATCTCTTGCCCACGCTCGCGGGCCTGGCCGGCGTCGCACTCGGCCCGACCCAGCCGCTCGATGGGATCGATCTCTCGCCGCTCCTGCTCGGCACCGCAACGTCTGAGTCGGTGGCGAAGCAGGCCGACGGTCGCACGATCGTCGCGAGCTTCGGCGGCAAGGTGAGCGTCCGCAGCCAGACACACCGGCTCGACGCGGAGGGCAGGCTCTACAATATGGACGCCGATCCCGGCCAGACCCGCGATCTCGCCGCCGTGCTGCCCGAGGAGGCCACGCGGCTCGGGGCCGTCGCTACAGCCTGGCGGCGCGACGTGCTCAATGCGGTGCCGCCGCCGAAAGAGGAACGCTTCCCGGTGGCCGCTGCCGGTGCGCCATCCACAGAGCTGCCGGCCCGCGACGGCGTGCCGCACGGCGGCATCAGCCGCAGTTCGAAGGCTCCTAACTGCTCCTCTTTCACGAACTGGAAAACGACCGACGACTCGATCACCTGGACGGTCGACGTGCTCACCGCGGGCAGCTACGACGCGGTGCTCTGGTACACCTGCCCCGAGGCCGACGCCGGCTCGACGATCGCGCTCACCTGCGGCCCCGCATCGACGCAGGCCACGATGCAGCCCGGCTGGGATCCGCCGCTGGATACCAACCACGACCGCGTGCCCCGCAAGGGGGAGGGATTCGACAAGGAGTTTCGGCCGCTTGCGCTTGGCAGGATCGAACTCGCCGCGGGCCCCGCCACGCTCACGCTCCGGGCGACGACGATTCCCGGCGGCAGCGTCGCCGACGTCCGGCGACTCGTCCTAGTGCCGAGCAAGCGCTAGCGTCCGCAGGTATCAGCATCCGCAGTCTGTTGGTTCTGCCCGGTGAACTGCTTGGCGAGCGCGGGTTTCGTGATCGAGATCTCGTGTTTATTGCTTCGCCTTCTTGCGACCTTTCACGGGAGTCGCACTCGGATCGTAGTTGGGGTTTGGCGTGGGCATCTGAGCGTCAACACGCTGGCGCCAGTCGTGTAGCTTTTGGCGGAGTGCGGCGGTCTTGTCAGGCAAGGTTGTGGCTAGATCCTTCGTTTCGCCGATGTCGTCCTTGAGACTATAGAGCTCGACATGGTTGTCCTCGTAGAACTCGACGAGTCGGAAATCGCCTTCGCGAATCGCGCCGTAAGGAGTCGCGCCACATACATGATAGTGCGGATAGTGCCAGTAGATGGCGTCTCGTTTCATGGGACCCGATTGACGGAGCAATGGCTCAATGTTTTCGCCATCCACCGCCCCGGGCGGCACCGAAACACCCGCCATCGCCAGCAGGGTCGGGTAAAAGTCAACTCCGATGACCGGCGTATGGCATACGCTACCGGCTTTGATCACGCCGGGCCATTTGATGATCAACGGAACGCGAACGCCGCCCTCATAGGCTGAGCCTTTACCAGCACGCAGCGACAGGTTGGTAGTAATCGAGGCCAATCCACCGTTGTCGGAAGTCAAAATCACAATCGTGTTTTCGCTGAGTTTAAGCTCCTCCAACTTGGCCAGCAGACGCCCGATGCTGTCGTCCACGCTTTCGATCAGCCCCGCGTATTCCGGCCTCCTGTGCGGAGCCTTCGGAACGGACTTGGCCTGATACTTCGCAAGGACCTCAGGCTTGGCCATCACCGGATGATGCACCGCGTAATGTGGGAGATAGACAAAGAAGGGATGGTCTTTGTTTTGTTCGATGAATGTGATGGCCTCGCTAGTCAGTCGGTCGCTCAGAAACTCCCCTGGGGGACCCTCCGTCAGTGTGGGAATTTTGTAAGGTGAGAAATAGGTCGGCGGATGCCCGTGGTCATAGCCAGCGATGTTGAGATCGAACCCCTGTTTTTCCGGCCAGAACGCTGCTTTCCCGAGATGCCATTTTCCGATATTCGCCGTGGCGTAACCAGCAGACTTGAGCGCTTTGGCAAGGTTGGGCACCTCCGAGGCTAGATGCATCGTCCAATCCGGCACGCT
>CAMCQY010000140.1 GCA_945877135.1 Candidatus Kuenenia stuttgartensis | reverse complement strand
GTGGAAGTCCGGGTCGCCATCGTCGACGCCCCCCTCTGACGGGCCGTGGAAAAGGCCATCCATGGCCCTGAGGCCGCCCCGGGGTCACTGGAGGATCCTCCAGTGACGGGCCTCCGGCCGTGAGCTAGTTTTGTGGATACGCCGGGGAGGTTGGTTCTCCGGCAGCACGGCTTCGCGGCACGACGACACTCCAGTCGTGATCAATCTCATCAGTCTTCAGGGGGACTTATGAACAGGCAACCTATTTCACTCGTTTGTCCGCGCTGTGCTTTAGCGGGCCGCCGCGGGTTCACGCTCGTGGAACTGCTCGTGGTGATCGCGATCATCGGCACGCTCGTCGGCCTCTTGCTGCCCGCGGTGCAGGCGGCCCGCGAGAGTGCGCGGCGGAGTAGCTGTGCGAACAACTTCAAACAGCTTGGCGTGGCCATGCTCTCCTACGAGTCGGCACGGAAGACGCTACCGCCGTCGCGATGGGGGCCGGCCAGCTCGGTGCCGAGTTGGTACACGCAGTCGAGCTCCAACATACCGGCGACCAGCAACGTGGGTTTTCTCAGCGGTTTCGTCGCGATGCTGCCCTACATGGAGGGCGCGGAGATCTACGACCGTATCATGGGGAGTGGGTCGCCGCCGCACGTGGAGACGACGACATTCGCCCCCTACGCCACGCAGTCGCCGGGGCTCCTGTGCCCCAGCGATATCCCGCGGATCACCGACATCCCGAATCATCCCTGGGCTCAGGCAAACTATCTGTTTTCGATCGGCGACCAGAGCTACGTGCAGAACGCCGACTGGTCGGTGGGCGGCTACAAGCAGCGCGGTCTCTTCGGGGCGAACAGCAACTGCCGGATCAACGACATCACAGACGGCACGTCGCAGACGATCGCGATGTCGGAATGCACGCGGCCCGAGGGGAGCGGCGCAACGGCCGCCAACAAGCTCACCGCGGCCTACGGCGATAAAACCTGGAATCCGAGTGACTGCAACGCGACGTGGAACGGCACTGCGTTCGTCAACGCCGCCAAGCTCAGGACACGCGACCTCTCTCCCGGGATGCGGTGGCACACAGGCTGGAACGGCACGGTCAACTTCACGACCACGCTGCCACCGAACGGCCCCGTCTGCAATCAGCCCTGGGGGCAGGAGAACGGCGTCGTGCCGCCCCGCAGCAAGCATGCCGGCGGCGTGCAGGCGCTGTTCGCCGACGGGCGGGTGACGTTTATCAGCGAGAACATCTTTACGGGCAACATCGCCGCCTGGCCGACGCCGGCGAACCACGCGGCCACGCCCAGCACGTACCGCACGTTGGCCGACAGCCCGTACGGCGTCTGGGGCGCGCTCGGGACCAAGGCAGGCACCGAAAGGGTGGACGTCCCATGAGCATCAGAAGTGGGACACCACGCGGCTCTTCTCGATACGGGTTGGCCGGCTTCGCGGGGACTGCGGCAGTGGCCGGAGCCCTCATCGCCAGCATGCTTGCGGGCTGCTCGAAATATCGCGAGGACGAGTGGAGCCGGCAGTGGCCGCCGCGGTTCCCGACCGGCGGCGTCGTGACGCTCGACGGTGCTCCAGTGGGGGAGGCCGTCGTCACTTTCTCGATCACGCGGCCCGACCGCGACAACAAGGCGTTTACCGCCGTCGGCATGACCGATCCGCAGGGCAGGTTCGCCTTGCGGACGTTCCGGCCCGGGGATGGTGCGGTCGAAGGCACGCATGCCGTGACGATTTCGAAGTCGTCGATGGAGAAGGGCAGCCTCGTGCACGCAATCCCCTCGCGTTACGCGCGGTTCGAGACCTCCGGTTTGACGGCAGACGTGACCAAGAAGACCGCCAACGAGCTGCGGTTCGAGCTGTCTTCGAAGTGAATCGATGGGGAGCAACGTGACGAGAATCCTGATGCGATTCGTCACCGTCTGGCTCTCTGCAACGCTGGCCTGGTGCTGTTCTACTCCGGCCTCCGCTGGCGATAACCTCCTTGCCAACGGGGACTTTGAGTCGCCCTTCAAGACGGTCTCCGATCTCTACCGATCCTGGGCTGCCTGGGGGCTCGACGTTCCCCAGGTAGCGCCGGGCATGACCAGCGAGACATCGAACCCGCACGGGGGCAAGGCCTGCCTGCGGGTGCATCGGCCGGCCGACCCACGGGAGTGGCGGGGCGTGCTCGTCACGCACCCCTTCAACAACGCGATCGAAACCCGCGACGCCACCCGCTACACGCTCTCCTTTTGGGCTCGGAGCGATCGGCCCGGGCCGATCCGCGTGGCTGTGACGTCATACACGCGGCTCAAGCCGCCCGTGGTCGGGCCGCAGGTGCTCGATCGGCAGTTCGATGTCGGAGTCGAGTGGCGGGAGTTTCAGCTCTCATTCATAGCCGGCCGCGACTGCTACGCCGACGAGGCGAGGCACCTGCACTTCGCGTTCTTTCCGGCAGTAGGGATGGGGCTCAAACAGGACCGGACGCTCTGGCTCGACGATGTCGTCGTGACGGCCGCGGCCGCGGCCACAAGCGGCCTGATCAATCCGAAGTCGCTCGATGTGCCGCCGCTGTCCCTGCGGCTGGAGCCGGGCCCCGCCCTCGACCTGCGGGTGCTCACCGCCCGGCGGCTGGGCCCGCCCAATCGTCTCGTGGGCGGCCTGTCGATCTCGAGCCTCGGCCGCTGGCAGCCGGCGCCTTTCTCGAAGTCGGGCGAGTACGTGCTCACGCCAGCGATCGAGGAGTCAATACGGGAAATGAAGCTGCCGCTCACGCGGCTCTACGCCCTCGAGGAGGACGAGCCCTTCGGCTCTGCCGAGGCGTCCCTCGACAAGACGGCCTGGCTGCTCGACCGGCTAGGCATCCCGCGTGGGACGTCGATGATCGAGTTGGAGGGCGTGCATGCGAATACGAAGCTCGCGCCCGAGGCATGGAAACGGGCGGTGGCGCATGCCCGCGATCTCAAGCTCGGCTTCCGCCACTGGGAGATCGGCAACGAGGTCTATGTCTCGATCTGGAACGCCGGCGGCAAGGCGTTTGCATCGGCCAGCGACTACGCCGAGCACGTCGTCAACGTGAGCCGGGCGATCAAGGAGGCGCAGCCCGACGCGCTCGTGGGCATTTCCGTCGAGCCGAGCCACATCCAGTGGGGCAACGCCGTCCTGCGGGACGCGGCGGGCCACTACGACTACGTCTGCCCCCACCTCTACGGCTTTCCCAAGGTTGACGAGGGCTTCGAGGCGACCGTGATCGGCAACAACCACCAGCGGCTGGCGGACGCCCTGCGACTCCAGGCGTTGATCAACGCCTACAACCCCGATCGCGACGTCTTTATTTACGATTCCGAATGGGGGCTGCATACCGCGTCGCCCGGAGCCCAGGCCTGGCAAGTGGCCCGCAATGCCGACTCGGTCGGCACGCTCTACCGGGCCGTGCGGCTTCTCTACTACGCCCGTGAAAACGTCGTCCGCGGGGCCTCTGGCTGGACGCTCTTCAGCGCCGCCGCGAACCCGGGGTTCCTGGTAGTCGCCGGCGACAAGCCCGAGCAGCGGTCGATGCTTTCCTGGCTGCACCGCCTCTTCAACGACAGGCTCGCGGATGAGCTCGTGGCGATCGAGGGCACGGCGCCGCGGTATCGTGATCCCGCACGGCCGGCCGATCCGGATGTGCCGCTGACACCCGCCATGGCGTCGATCACGAAGGACGGCAGCCGGCTCGAAGTAATGCTCGTGAACGGTTCCGGGACGAGTGACGTGCCGGCCACGATCCACCTCCCCGACTTCGCCGCAACCCGCTGTGACGCCCTGCTGCTCCATGCCGCCGATCCGAACGCCCCGCCGCTCCTCGTCCGCAAGCAGGACTTCGTGCGGCAACTGACGGTGACGCTGGCGGCCGGTAAAGTGACACTCAAACTCCCGGCCCGATCGGTGGCGTTCGTCGCGTTCACCCGGACAGGGTCTCCTTAAAGGGCACCACGTTCCGTCGGGCGGAAGTGGCTCAAGCGGGCGGTTGCGGGTGACGTTGGCCCCGCCTACCGTTGAGGGAGGGTTCCCTATTTTTATCGTCGCCGTAACGTTGCCATGTCGCTTCTCTCGCTGACGACTGGATCGATCAAGAAGCGGTTCGTCCGAGCTGGTGTCGGCTGCGTCGGCGCCGCGGTCTGCGCGGTCTTCGCGGTGGTGGGCATGGCTGCCGATGTGTTGCCGCAAAACGTTATGCCGATCGCATCGCTTCGCAGCGACCTGAGCGGTGAGCAGCGGCAGGTGCGAATCCGGGGCGCCGTCACGTGGCGGCGCAGGGCTGGCATGATCGTCCAGGATGATTCTGCCGGTATCTGGATCGACGTCGCCAACGCGCTAGCCGCGGGAATCCTGGCGCCGGATGACTCCGAGCTTGCCAGCGCTACGACCGGTGCCGAGGTCGAGATCGATGGGCTGCTGCATCGAGGCGGGTATGCGCCGAATCTTTTGCCGACTGCCATCCGCACACGCGGCGCGGCAGTGGAGCCGGCCGCCCGTCCGACCGATCGCGACCGATTCTTCAGTGGTGCCGACGACTGCCTCCGCGTGACCGTGCGGGGTGTGGTGCAGGGCTATCGCGATGACCGGGACAGTTGGCTGCTCTTGATGCAGGACACCGCACGCGGATTCATCGCCTCTGTGCCGAAGGATCTGCTCACCGACGAACCAGATCGGTTGGTCGACGCGGTGGTGCGGCTATGCGGCGTGGCAACGTCACACTTCAACGCCCGGGGACAGTTCCTCGCACCGCGGCTGGCCGTCGTCCATGCCGCTGACATCGTGGTCGAGAAGCCGGCTTCCGGACCGCCATTCTCCGCGCCGGAGGTACCGATGGCGGCTATCGCGCAGTTTCGTCCAGGTGCTGAGGCCGGGCATCGCCTTCGCACCCGCGGCATCGTGACCCATGCGGTGCCGGGTAGTTGTCTCTACATCCAGGACGGAACGATTGGCATCCGCGTGGAGACTTTGGACAAGTCTGGGTTTGCCGCCGGCGACCAGGTGGAAGCCGCGGGCTTCGTGCACCAAAGACATGGCGTGGCGGCGGTGGTCGAGGCGGCCGTCCGCCGAGTCGGCCGTGGGAGCGTGCCGCTGCCCGTCCGCATCCGGCCGGATGAGATTCTCCGCATCAACGCCGCCGCCACGAGGGCCGGCCGGATCGCTACGCCGGGCGATCACCTTGGCTGTTTGGTCACGTTTGCGGCCCGGATCGTTGAGTTTCAAAACCGTGGCACGGGTGGGCTCGTTCTCCTGGCAGCGGGCGACGCCGACCTCGCGGCGGTCGCGAACGCATCAGCCTTCGCCGTGGTTCGACGGTACCCCATTGGGAGCGAGGTCGCCGTGACCGGCATCGTGCAGCCGGCGCCCGATGACGAAGAGGACGTCGCCTGGACGTGGCGGCCCCGATCACTTGGGCGAATCCAGCTGTTCCTGCGATCGGGCGGCGACCTGTCGCTGATACGGACTCCGTCGTGGTGGACGCCACGGCGGCTGGCGGCGGCGCTCGGGGCGACAGGCAGCCTGCTGGCGGCTATGGTCGGCTGGGTGTGGCTGCTGCGCCGGCAGGTGGCGGCCACGACTCATCGTCTCGCCGCCGAGATGCGGTCACGCCGCGATGCGGCCGTCGAATATCAGGCCACGATCGGCGAGCGGAACCGGCTCGCTGCGAACCTCCACGACACGCTCCTCCAGACGCTCGGCGGCATCGGTTACCAACTCGATGCCTGCGAGGCTGGCGGGCTCCTCAAGCCCGACGGACCGCGGCTCCATTTCGACGTGGCGAGACGGATGGTGAACCACGCCAACGGCGAACTGCAACGATCGGTCTGGGCGATGAGGAGCCTGCCGATATCCGATCAGTCGCTGTCGCAGTCGCTGCGAATTCTGGCTGCCAGGCTCGGCGAGGGGCACAGTGCTGCGATCACCGTCGAAAACTCTGCCGGATTAGATGATGCGCCGGCCGTCGCGGCGGGGCAGATTCTGCTGATCGTGCAGGAGGCGATCACCAACGCGCTGCGGCACGGCCGCCCCAAGTCGATCCGTGTCAACGTGGAAGCGAAGGCCGACGACGATACCATCCACGTGATCGTGCGGGATGACGGCGCGGGGTTCGAGATGGGAGAGCAACGCGGCACCGAGAGCGGCCACTTCGGCATCCACGGCATGCGGGAGCGGGCGGAGCAGCTCGGGGGCAGCCTGCGGATCGAGAGCCAGCCGGGAGAAGGCACGACGGTGTATGCCGTGGTCACGCGGCGTGACTACGATGACCAACTCGCCGAGACGGGGGAATCATGAAACCGATCACGACCGCCAATCCACTCGCGACCAGTGTCATGCTCGTCGATGACCATGCGGTGATGCGGGTCGGTCTCGCGAGCGTGCTGTCACTCGGCCACGGATTCAACATCGTGGCCCAGGCGGACGACGGAGCGTCGGCCTGCGAACTCTACCGAAAGCACCGTCCAGACGTGACGCTCCTCGACGTGAGCATGAATCGCATGGACGGCATCGAAACCCTCTGCCGGATTCGAACCGCCTTCCCAGACGCCCGAATCCTGATGCTCTCGGCCTCCAAGGATCCCCGCGACATCCAGACGGCGATGCAGTCCGGCGCCTGGGGCTATCTCATCAAGAGCGTGGGCCATGAGGAGCTCGCGGAGGCCATCCGCGCTGTCAAACGCGGCGAACGCATCACACCACCACCCTGCGGACCGACGTCCGATATGCCGGGACCGTTGAACCTTCGCGAGACAGAGGTGCTGGGACTCGTTCGGCAGGGGTTCACGAACGACGGTATCGCGCAGTTGCTGGGAATCTCGGAGCGCACCGTCCGCTGGCACATGACCTGTATTCTCGAGAAACTCCACGCCTCCGACCGGGCCCAAGCCGTCGCCCGAGGTTTCGAACTCGGCCTGCTCCGGGTGCACGCCGACACGAATCAATAGGGGCGGGATGTGCAGGCGAACCGGATTCCCTTGCGTGCGCTGCGGGCTTGGATGGAGTGCGGATCCCATGCAAGCCCGAAGCGCGAGCGAGAGGAATCCGCGTTGCCAACAGAACGGGCTGCGTCCCCTTATTCAGGTCCGCAGTTCCAGTTCGGCCCAGGTCGTGGGGTCGCCTTCCCACGGGTATTCCGGCGGCGCGAAGGTGGGCACGCGGCCGAGCCGCCGGTCGATCACCGCCGCGAAGAAGCCGAGTCGTGGAATCTCCAGCGGATCCCATCCGGGGAGGGCCGCCGCAGTGATCTGGGCATCGATCTCCCAGCCGTCGGCTGAGAGCCGGCTCTCGATCGGCACCGAGCCGATGGGGAGATCGGTAGGGACTTCGCTCGTCCGTGGAATGACGGCCGCCACGGCCACCGGTTTGTCGGCGCTGCGGCCACCGCCGGTCGGTAGGAGCGCGAGCCGGCGGCAATAACGGCCGGCGCGATGGCTGTCGCCCGTTGGACGGGTGGCGATCCAGAGATGGAGGCCGTCGCTGTCCTCGGGGCGGGTCGGCTGGCACCACCGCGTGGCCCCCACGCCCCTCGCCACGGCTCGCACCGCCAGCCCCTCTTCATTCCATGCCAGCCACAGATCCAGCAGATTCGGCACATTCGCCACCGGTGCCAAGGCTGGCAACCGACAGGCCTCGTCGAGATCCCAGGCCGTGGGCGGCCAGAGTTTCTTCCGTCTCCGGCAGGGGAGACGAAAGCGAAACAGCGCGGCAGGATTGACGAGGGCACACATGGCAGAATTTTACGAACTATATAGTAGGAGGATAGTAGGAAGCGGTTGCCCACCGCCCATGCTGAAAATCGCTGGGAAACCGGCACCAGGAACCGGCACCAGAAACCGAGAGAGCGTCCCGCCCATGCGTGTGCTGCAGGTGGCCAGTGAGGCGACCCCCTTCGCCAAGACCGGCGGCTTGGCCGACGTGGCCGGCGCGTTGCCTGAGGCGCTCGCCCACCAGGGCTGCGATGTCACGCTCGTGATCCCAGCCTACCGGGAGGTGTTTTCCAAGGGGCTGCCGATCGAGCCCACCGGGCTCGCCTTCGACGTGCCGCTCGGCACGCGGCAACTGCCCGCCCGGATCTTCCGCTGCGTCCTGCCAGGCTCACGGGTCGAGACGCTGCTCGTGGCCAACGACGAGTGCTTCGACCGTCCTTCGCTCTACGGCGGCGCCGAGGACTACACCGATAACTCCGAGCGATTCATCTTCTTTTCGCGGGCCACCATGGAGCTGGCTGCGCGGCAGGAGCGGCCCTACGACATCATCCACTGCCACGACTGGCAGACCGGCCTCGTGCCCGCCTACCAGAAGCTGCTCTTTCAGTCGTCGGCCGCGGTGCAGCATGCTCGCACCGTGATGACGATCCACAACATGGCCTACCAGGGGCTCTTCTGGCACTGGGACATGCTGCTCACCGGCCTCGACTGGAAATACTTCAACTGGCAGCAGATGGAGTTTTGGGGCCAGCTCAGCCTGCTCAAGACCGGGATCGTGTTCGCCGACTGGCTCACCACCGTCAGCCCAACCTATGCGAGGGAAATCCAGCAGGCTCCCGGCGGTTGCGGCCTCGAGGGCGTGCTCGCCTCGCGGAGCGACGTGCTCACGGGAATCGTCAACGGCATCGACACGGTCGCCTGGGATCCGCGGACCGATCGATTCATCCCTCGCCCCTATTCCGACCACGATTTTCCCGACGGCAAGTATGCGGCCCGCGTGGCACTCGCGGTGCGGCTCGGGCATGCGGCCCCCGACCCGCGGCCGCTGGTTGCCTTCGTGGGCCGACTCGTCGATCAGAAGGGTATCGACCTCGTCGTTGATCTGCTCGGCCGGATGGCCGGCGGCGGACGGGCCCGGTTTGTCGTGCTCGGCACCGGCCACCACCATGTCGAGGAGTCGCTCCGCCGCGTGGCTGCAGCGTTTCCGGGCACGATCGATCTCGTGCTGGGGTTCGACGAGGGGCTTGCGCACCTGGTGCAGGCTGCCGCCGACATCATGCTCGTGCCCAGCCGCTATGAGCCGTGCGGGCTCACGCAGCTCTACGCGCTCCGCTACGGTGCGCTGCCCCTCGTGCGGGCCACGGGCGGCCTGGTTGATACGGTCGTCGACACCGCGCCCGATAGTCTCCAGAACGGCACGGCCAACGGTTTTGTGTTCGACGCGTACGACTCGCGGGCGCTCGAGCAGGCGGTCTGGCGGGCCTTGGACGCGCATGCCAACCGCGACCTGTGGACGGGACTCGTCCGCCGCGCGATGCTGCAGGACTGGTCGTGGGACTCAAGCGGCCGCGAATACCTGCGCGTTTATGATCAAGCCCGGGCCGTGAACCGCG
>CAMCQY010000139.1 GCA_945877135.1 Candidatus Kuenenia stuttgartensis | reverse complement strand
GGACCGGTGCGGATGAGCCCGCCCGCCGCGGCCAAGAGCGGGTAGGCATCACAGCGGGTGATGGCCCTCGGCACGTCGAGATTGAGCCGCGCGATCTCAGTGATGACCACCGCGTCGGCACAGCCGCCCGCGGCATCGGTGGGGCCGTCCTCACCATCGGTGCCGACGCTGGCAATCAGGAGGCCAGCGGGCCACGCCGCTCCGGTCTGCCGCACGGCCTCGATCGCCGCCAATATTGTCTGCTGGTTGCGGCCCCCCAGACCATGATCAGCGGGCACCGTCACCGTCGCCTCGCCGCCCGCGATCAACGCCCGTGGCCGGCCATCGCGGCGTGCAGCTGCCATGAGCTCAGCTGCGTCGGTGGCCAGCCGGGCTCCAACCGCCTCCGCCGATCCTTCCCGCTGGCTGTCGCGGGCAACGCTCTGCACGACTGTGTAGCCCGCCTGCCGTGCCGCGGCTGCGGCGGCCGCGACCGCTGTGCCGTTGTCGCCCACGATGACGTGCCGCACGTGACACCCGCCAGGCGTCGTCCAGGTGCCAGAGGGCGTTGACGGCTCCGGTGGCATGCACGGGCCCGAGGCGATCACGTCGAGGTCGTCGCCGATCACGTCGGAGAGCACGAGCACGAGCAGGTTCCCGGCGGTGCATGCCTTCGCCAAGCCGCCCCCCTTCACGAGGCTCAAGCCTCGGCGGGTGGCATTGAGCGTGGCGATGTCGGCTCCCGACTCGGAGAGCTGCCGCGTGATGGCGATCTTCTCTTCGAGCGAAATGCCCTCCCGTGGCGCGGCCAACAGCGCCGAGCCGCCGCCGGTGATCACGGCGATCGCCAGATCGTGCGGCCCAAGCTGCGACACCGTCGTCATGATCTCGCGGGTCGCCTGAACGACGGCAGGTGTCGGGAGATTGGCTGATGCGGGACGGGTTTCGCGGACCTCGATGGTCGCGAGTCGGCGGCCGCATCCGGCCGGCACGCTCACGAGCCCCGTCACGCGATGCTGTGCCAGACGCTCAGGCCCGAGCAGCCGTTCCATCGCCGCGGCCATCCCCGCCGCTGCCTTGCCGGCCCCGACGACCACGATCCGCTCCACACCGTCGAACTGCAGTGGCGGAACAAGAGGCTGTCTGTCTCGGAGCAGCCGCCCTGCACCAGCGAGCGAGAGCCGGTCTGCCACCAGGCGCTCCGGCTGCACGGCTCGGATGGCGGCCGTCCAGATGGCTTCGGCATCGTCACGCATGGCGGCGTCGCTCACTCGTCACGCGGCTGCAAGAAGTTCTTCGGATCGAATCGCGACAGGTCGATGCCGCCGCGGGCCTCCTCCTCGAGGAGCTTCACCCGAAAGTCCAGCCGTTCGATCCGGCGGGCCATCATCGCCGGCGTCTCGGCGCCGGGAATGATCGGAGCGGGCCGGGGGATCGTTGGATAGCCCAGCTGCCGTTGCAGAGCGGCGAAGAAAAACAGCGGATCCTTGCCGCGATTGGCCCGCGCGATCCGTCCTTCCTTGTCGCCGAAGAGAATCACGCGGTCGGGCCCAGCATCCTCGCGGCCGGCCAGCAGCGCGTCGCGTTTCTCCAGCCGCCAGTATTCGGGACTCCGAACAAAGACGAGATCGGCGAGATCGATGAGGCCCACCTGCCGGGCCACGGTGTGGATCCATGCCTGCCACTGGCTGTCGAAGATGTCGTCATCGGCGACGGCCGTGAGACCATGGGCATAGTCGAGCCGGTTGCGCGAGAGACACTCGAAGCGATAGAAGAAGAGGCCCTGTGGCGTCGCCCCCTCGGCGCGGTAGCCGGCCTCGCGTTCGAGGATAGCCAGACCGGTCCGCAGGTCGAACCGCCCGCCCTCCGACTCGGCCTGCTGCATCACGAAGGTCTGGAAGGCGCTGAAATAGTGGTGCAGCCGGGCCATCGCCGTCGAGAGGGTGCCGACGAGCTTGAGCTCTCCCACCAGGTAGTCGATCGCCATCGGCAGCTTCGACGTCGCCAGCACCTCCTGGCCGATCGACACCAGCGCCTCCTGGGCGGCGACACCCCCGGCAATTCGCTCCGCCAACGCCCTGAACAGGTGGGACTGTTCGATGTATTCCTCGCGGTCGAGCATGGCAGCCCTTTTCCTGCAGTTCCGGACAATGTCGGCCGTGATCGCGACGGGAGGCTCGGCTGACCGGTTCTCTATCCTATAATCAATGGAAACGAGGAATCCCCATGCCTGACCAATTTTCATCGATCGACGCCGCCGTGGCCGCCATTCACCGCGGCGAGATGGTGATCGTGGTCGATGCCGAAGACCGTGAGAATGAAGGAGACTTCGTCTGCGCCGCCGAGAAGGCGTCGGCCGACATCGTCAATTTCATGATCCGCTACGGCCGCGGGCAGGTCTGCATGCCGATCCTCCCCGACCTTGCCGCAAGACTCGACCTGCCGATGATGGTGGAGTCCAACTCGACACCCCTCGGCACCGCTTTCACGGTCCCGGTCGATCACCGCTCCGCGCGAACGGGGATCACCGCCGGCGAACGTGCCGACACGATCGCCGCGATCATGGACCCCGCCAGCACGCCGTCCGACTTTGTGCGGCCCGGTCATCTCTTTCCCCTGGTCGCGAAAGAGGGTGGCGTGCTTCGCCGTGCCGGACACACCGAAGCCGCGGTCGATCTCGCCCGCATGGCAGACCTCGCGCCGGCGGGAGTGCTCTGTGAAATCCTCGACGACGTCGGCAACCGGGCCGACCGCGAGGCGCTCTTCAATCTGGCCCGTGAGCACTCCCTCGAGATCATCTCCATCGAACAGCTCATTCGGCATCGGCGGCAGCGGGAGAAGTTGGTGCACCGCATCGCCGAGGCCGACCTGCCGACCAAGTGGGGCCGCTTCCGGGTGATCGCCTACGGCGTGAAGTATGAAGCCCAGCAGCCGCTGGTGCTCGTGATGGGGCAGCCGTCCGACGTCGCGGCGCCGCTCGTCCGTCTCCACTCGTCGTGCTTCACGGGCGATCTGCTCGACAGCCTGCGGTGCGACTGCGGCGACCAACTCCACATGGCCCTCGACATGATCGGCCAGGAGGGGGTCGGCGTACTCGTCTACCTGCCGCAGGAGGGCCGCGGCATCGGCCTCGTGGAGAAGATCCGCGCCTACGAGCTTCAGGATAAGGGCCTCGATACGGTCGAGGCCAACCTCGCCCTCGGCTTCAAGGCAGACTCCCGCGACTACGGCGTCGGGCTGCAACTGCTCAAGGATCTCGGCCTGCGGCAGGTTCGCCTGCTGACCAACAATCCCAAGAAGACCGACGCCTTCATCTACGGCGGCTTCGACCTTGATGTCGTCGATCAGGTGCCGATCCTGCCGCCCGTGCACGAGTTCAACGAGCGGTATCTGGCCACGAAGCGCGAGAAGCTCGGCCACAAGTTCCCCGGCGGACGTTGACCGCAGCGCCAGCCTGGGGGCGAGAGGGCCATATGGCCTGCCGCCCAGTTGATTGACGGCACCCCTGACGAGATGTGCACCCCGGCCGTTTGGCCTCGCGGACGGCATTTTTAGCCGTGTCGAGCCGACAAAAACCCGCTTCAGCATGGCGAGCCTGAACCCGGCTGCGGAGTGGGGCGGACGCTCCCATCAGGATGTGTTGCGTCGCTCGGCAAAATGAGGGATTCTTTTGGCTGATCCGTGGGCCAGCTGGGGGTGCATGATCGGCATCCACCCTCACCATGAACCAAGGGGAGTGTCGAGGAGCCAACGATGCGACGGAAAAGAAATCAGCGGCTTGATTCGGTGTCGGGCCTCGGTCGGAGCCGGCTGGCCGCCAACGGTTCCCGGAATGCCACGGCCCGCCGCCGGCCGCCGGCGAGCCTTGTCTGCGAGTCGCTCGAGCCGCGCCGCGTGCTCGCGGCCGCAGCCAGCCTCGACGCCGCCCAGTCCGCCGCCTTGCTCCAGGGCATCCAAGTTTTTGCCCAGCAGCTGCAGGCGGTGCAGGAGTCGGCGATCCTTGGTGAGCCGGCCGTGGCCCTCGGTCAGCCCCTCGGCACGCTCATCCATGTCGGCGACGAGATCCGTGCCGGCCTCGCCGATCCGCTCGCCCCGCTGCTGGCAGGGCCGAAGTCGGCTGCGCAGATCGAGGCCGCCTTCCAGACCGCCGCCGCAGCGGACGACGCGGCGGACAACGCCTTTGCCATCAGCGGGCTCACCAGTTCGCTGATCTCCGCCGATGACCGCGAGATGCTCTGGTTCGATCTGGATGTCTCGGTGCGACGACCGCTGCCCGACTATCAGCTCGACCTTGGCCAGTCGCCTTCGGCCATCTCCGGGAGTGAATCGCTCCTTGACCGCGGCCTGCGGCTCGGGACCCTCGAGGCGCTCGTCACGGCGGCCGTGGACGGCAGCGTGTCGTTCGGCGTCGACCTTGCTGCCACCGCCGATGCCGGGTCTTCCATCTTTATCAAAATTGGCGCGCTGACGGTCTCGACGACCGCCAGTCACAAGGCCTCCACGAAGACGGCGATCGAGGATGTCGAGGCCTCGTTCGGCGTTGTGCGGCTCGGGCCGGCGGACGTTGACCTCGAGCTCGACATCGCCGCCGACATCACGCTCGCCGCACCGACCGTGACGCTGGGCCAGTTCCTCGCCGAGCCAGCGGGCTCGCTCGTCACGTCGCAGGCCGCCGTGGGCGGCGGCGTCAGCGTGTCGATCCCGTTCACGCTCGGCATCGGCGGTTTCGCCGAGTCCGGCACCGCCATCAAGATCGACATTACCGCCAGCGATCTCTTCCACACGGTCGCCGAGCTGCCGGCCTTCGAGCTCGTGCCACCCACGCTCAGGCCCACCGCGGGCGGCTCGTTCGACTTTGCACAGTTCGGCGACATCGACACGAGCAGCCTCGCCGCCTATCTCGTGGAGCTCGAGCGCATCGTGCCGGAACTCTTGCGGGATTTCCGGATCCCGCTCGTCGATCGCACCGTCGGCGACGTCTTCGACCTGAGCACGCAGGTCGCAGCGATCTTCGAGACACTGCGTGGCGACGGCGGCCTGCCCCGCTTCGAGACGGTCGACGAACTCATCGAGATGCTGCGGGACGCGCTGGCGGCCCGTCCGTCGCCGCCGACCGTCTCCGACTTCGGACTGGCGTGGGATCCGGAGGCGCAAGGGCTTCAGTTCACGCTGCCGCTCTCGCTGACAGGGAGCGAATCGGCGTCGTTCGACGCGGCTGCGATCCTGCCCGCCGGGTCGCCGATCGACATCAGCGGCCGCGGCTTGGCGAAGCTGGGGCTGGCCGGCACCTTCACGATTACCGGTGGCGTGATGGCGACGACGTCGGCGGCGCTCCCCGCGGGCGCCACCGCCTACGAGAACCGACTTTTTTTCCAGCCCGCCGCCGCCGCGGAGATGGAACTCACGCTCGATGTCGCGCTCGAAGCGGGGGCGGCACTCGGCCCGCTCTCCGTGCAGGTCTACGACGGCGAGGCCGCGGTGACCGCTGCGGTCGTCGCGTCGCTGCCGGCCGCTGCAGCAGGCGCCGACGGTCTGCTCACGATCGCGGAGCTGCGTGCCGGCGGCGGTGGCGCAGACGTGGTCGAGATCGCGGTGAGCACGCCGGTCGCCACGGGCGTGTTCCAGCTCAAGCCCACGCCCGCGGCTCTCGCCGATGCTTTCGCCATCGGCACGTTCATCGCCGACCCGCTCTCGACCTACGCTGCCGATCCAGACGCCGAGCCGGGGACGCCCGCGTCGCCGGTCACCGAGACGGTTCCCTACTTCTTCCTGTCGCCAACTGAGGCCGGCGCGACGACGTGGGAGTTCACGCTCGAGCCGAGCGTGAAGCTGCAGCAGATGATGGACGGGCTCGGCGGCCTCTCGATGGCCGACCTGCCAGGCATGTTCGAGCTCTTCATCGACCGGCTCGAGGGCTTCGACTTCTGGAACATCGACATCCCGCTGGCCGGCCTGTCGCTGGCCGACATCTTCTCCTTCCGTGACATCGTCGCGAACTTCCCCGACTTCGACATCGGCGGCCTGCTCGGGCTGCCCGACTTCGGCGCGGGCGACGGATCGAGCGTTGACTGGACCGGGTCGCCGTTCGGCTCGTTCGCGACCGACTGGCTCGCTGATTTCAACGTCGCGCTGCCGTTCTTGTCGCTGCCGGACGTGCGGCTCGCGTTGCCCGACGGTCTCCTCTTCCGGCTCGAGTCGCTCTCCTGGGATCTCGAAGGGCTGCTCGACGAATGGCAGGGCTGGACCCTCGGCGACCTGAGCCTCGACCTCGACTTCGTGGGCCGCCTGCGGAGCTGGGGGCTCGCTGCCGATCTCGCATTCGGCGAACTGCGCGACCTCGACCTGCCGGGCATGCCGGCGCTGAGTGGGCTGCCGGAACTGCCCGACCTCACCGCGGCCCTCGGCGACCTCGACATCTCGCTCGACGGCCTCACCGGGTTTCTGGGTGGGCTGTCGTTCGAGATCGGGGGAATCGAGATCGCCTTTGGACTTGAAGGCTTCGGCGATCTCTTCGAGGGAGCCTTCAATCTGGCCTTTCCGGAGACCGATTTCCCGGGCCTCGATCTCACGGTCACGCCCGTGACGGGAGGCCCATCCGGCCGGCTCCTCTTCGACTTCGAGATTACCGTCGCCTACGACCATGTGCTCGACTTCGAGACGCTCGACATCGGCCTGGACGGCGCGCCGATCCCGCTGGCGCTCGATGGCGCAGGGGGGCTGCTCCTGGCCCTCGACGGCTCGTTCGCCACCCGGCTCGGGTTCGACCTGGCGACGGCCTCGCCGCTGATCGATCTCGAAGAAACGGAGATCTCGCTCACCGCCGGCATCGAGAGCACGACGCCTGCCACGCCCGGGTTCGTTATCGCCGCCACGATCGGCGGCCTGTCGGCCATCTCGCTCGGCGGAGATGGTGCGGGACAGGAGCGGGCAACGCTCACCCTGTCCGATCCAGCCGATGCCGACCCGAGCGACGGGCTCGACCCGGCCGTGTTTGCGTACGGGCTCAACCCTGCGACCGGCGTGCGCGAGGCCTTCGCCCGAGCGGCGCTCGCCGCAGAGCTGCCGATCTACGTCGTCGGCATGGAACACCTTGGCCGGATCACGCTCGCCGGCACGCTCGACACCGCCGCGACGCCGCCCTTCGACGTCACTCCCGGCTACGACCCCGACACCGACGGCGCGGGCGTGCCCTACTACGACAGCCTCGCCGCCATCCTCACCGACGTGGCGTTTAATCCCTCCCTCTGGTTCGACCTGATCTGCGACTTCACGACCAATCTCACCAACGGCGTCGCGGCCGACTACCTGGGCCGGCTGCCGTTCCTCGGCGGCATCGACTTCTACGAGACGGCCAGCGACGGCACCCGGCAGCCGCGGTTCACGTTCTTCAAGGACATCTGCATGGCGTTCGACGGCGTGGACGTGTCGTCGCCGGGCCAGTTTCTCGCGACGCTGCCCGGTGCGTTCGCGTCGGTCTTTCCTGACCCGGGCGTCAGCGTCGCTCCCCGCTTCGTCGACGATGCCGGCGGCACGCTCTCCGGCATCGACGACTGGTCCGACCTCGGCCCGACCCATGCCGTCGTCGTCGATCTCGTGCTGACGAAGACGACGACGCTCACGATCGGCGAGGGGGACCTCGACATCGGCCTCGATGCGCTCGGGATCGAGGCCCGCGTCGGCGCCGAACTCGATCTGTCGTTCTCACTCGACCTGGGGCTGGGCTTCAGCACGGCCCGAGGGCTTTTCGTCGAGACCAACGCCTCACCGCTCACTGAGGAACTGTCGTTCGACGCCGCCCTGCGGATCACGGACGGCAGCAGTTTCGCGATCGGCTTAGGTCCGATCACGTTCGCCGCCACCGACGCCCGCTCGTCACCGGAGCTCACCGCGTCGTTGCCACTCGACTTCGGCACGGCCACGCGACTCTATGCCACCGACCTGCCGACGCTCGTCACGGATGCGACGGTGCTCGAGGCGGCCGCGGGTGTCGAGGCGAATCTCGCATTCGACATCTCGGCCGATGTCTTCGCGGAGGGCTTTGGCTTCGGCGCCACGCTCGCTCTCGGGTATTCCCAGGGCGGCGTCGCCGACGGCGGCGCGATCCCGTTCACGAGCCTCTTCAGCGGGTCGGGGTTCAATACCGACAACCTCTACGTCTCGCTGACCGACGTGGGCATCGACCTCGGCGGCCTGCTGTCGGGGCCGGTGCTTTCCATCATGGAAAAGATCGAGGCGGCCCTCGAGCCCGTCAAGCCGATCACCGATCTGCTCAAAATGGAGGTGCCGCTGATCTCCGATCTGTCGGGCTCCGTGACGTTCCTCGACCTGATCGGAGTCTGGGATCCCGCCCTCGAGGCCGATGCCCGGACGTTCCTCGGCGCGGTCGACGCCGTTACGTCGTTCGCCGACACGCTCGGCAGCGTGGCCACGACCGGCCGGGTGCCCCTCGGTGGTCTCGTCGCGAAGCAGGATGCTCTGGCGACGCTCGTCTCGGGAAGGCAGGCCACGTCGGCCGCCTTCGAGAAGACCCCGACTGCGTCCGCAGCGACGGCGTCTGCGACCGCTGCCGACGAGACACTCTCCGCACTGGAGTCGTCGGGCGTCGCCTTCCCGATCCTCGACGGCACCGTCGAAGCGATCTTCGGCCTCTTATTTGGACGCGACGTCGATCTCGTCACCTGGGACGTGCCCGACCTCGAAGGCGTGGGGTTCGAGTACACGTCGCCCAAAATCCCGATCTTCCTGCCGCTCTACGCCAAGCTGTTCGGCGCGGTCGAGTTCGGCACGAACTTCGATGTCGGCTACGACACCCGCGGCATCCGCCAGGCCCTCGCCGACGACACGGTCCGGCTTGCCCGCGTCGCGAACGGCTTTTACTTCAGAGACACGGTCGATGGCACGTCGGGCACGAACGACCGGGCCGAGGTCACGCTCTCAGCGACGATCGGCGCTGCGGCGGAGCTGGATGTCGCGGTGGCGTCCGCGGGCGTGTCAGGTGCCCTCACCGGCACGCTCGGCGCCAACCTGCGGGACCCGAACGGCGACGGCAAGGTGCATTTCGACGAATTCACGCGGCTGGCCACCCAGAGCCCCACGTGCGTCTTCGATTTCGAGGGCGCGCTCGATGTTTCGCTCGACGCCTACCTGAAGCTCGGCTTCGACACGTGGTTCGGCTTCGTCACGCTCTTCAGCGACTCGCTCAATCTCCTCGACGAGCGGCTCTTCAGCTGGTCGGAGGTCAGCTGTCCGCCGGCCGATCCGGTCCTCGCTGAGCTGGTCGCCGACATCAGCACGATCGATTCCTCGCTGCCTTCGCAGCGGGCGCTCGTTCTCAACATGGGCCCACGGGCCGGCCGCGTGATGGCGGGCATCGAGGACGGCGAAGAGGAGTTCACGATCGAGCAGGCCGTC
>CAMCQY010000138.1 GCA_945877135.1 Candidatus Kuenenia stuttgartensis | reverse complement strand
TGCTGTCACCGAGTTGCTCCACCGACACGTCCATGCGGTCAAGGAGCGACAGCCAGAGATTGCTCAGCGGCGTCTCTGCCGGGAACTGCAGGTGGCGGCCGGTCGTGATCGTGCCGCAGCCGCCGCCGGCGAGCAGGATCGGCAGGTTCTCATGGTTGTGCTTGTTGCCGTCGTGGATGCCGCTGCCGTAGACGATCATCGCGTGGTCGAGCAGCGTGCCATCCTCCTCCGGCACCGCGTCGAGCCGCTGGAGTAGGTGGGCAACGTGGCCGGCGTGGAACAGGTTGATGCTGCGGATCTTCGCCTGCTTCTCAGGGTTGCCGCCGTGGTGCGAGAGGTCGTGATGCCCCTCGGGCACGCCGATGAACGGATACGGCTTGTTGCTCCCTTCGTTGGCCAGCACGAATGTCGCGACGCGGGTCACGTCGGCCTGGAAGGCCAGCACCAGGAGATCGCACATCAAGCGGATGTGTTCGCCGTAATCGCCCGGAATGCCCGCGGGCGGTGCCATTGCCGGCGGCTCCACCGGGGGGAGTGTGGCGGCTCGTTCGATCCGCTGTTCGATGTCGCGGACCGACGTGAAATACTCGTCGAGCTTCCGGCGGTCGCCCACCGCCAGCCGTCGCTCCAGACCGCGGGAGTCCTCCCGAATGAAATCGAGGATGCTGGTGCGGCGAGCCGCGCGGGCAGCGGCGGCCGGGTCGCCGTCGCCGAACAGTCGGTCGAAGACCACCTTCGGGTTGACCTCCTTCGGCAGAGGCTGCGTAGGCGACCGCCACGACATCGTCGAGGAGTAGACGCAGCTGTAGCCGGAGTCACAGTTGCCGGCCATCGCCCCCTTGTCGGCACCGATCTCCAGAGACGGGAGCCGTGTCTCACCGCCGGCCATCGCGGCCGCGATCTGGTCGACGGAAGTGCCGTTGTGGATGCCCGTGCCGTCGGTCTTTCTGGGCTGCACGCCGGTAAGAAACGCCGCCATCGCCCGGGCATGGTCGCCGGGGCCATCGCCGTTGGCGCGGGCCTTGTCGGCCGCCAGCCCCGAGAGCACCGTGAGCTTCTGCTTCAGGCCTGCCAACGGCTCCATGATCGAAGCCAGTTCGAAGTCGCGGCCCTCCCCCTTCGGCGTCCAGTCGGCCATGTGCTGCCCATTGGGGGCGTAGAGAAACGCGACACGATTGGGCGGGGTGGCCCGCGACTCGGCAGCCTTGGCGAGTGTGGTGAGCCTTCCCATCGCCTCCAGCCAGGGAAGCGGCAGGGCGACGCCGAGGCCCCGAAGCAGGGTGCGGCGCGAGAGATGCCTGGCAGCGGCGTTCATCATGCGAGACCTCGTTTGAGGGTGTGAGTCATTCCCCGGTGCCGCCACCGCGACGCTGCCGGAAGGCGTCGCTGGTCACGATCCCGGCCACGAGGACCGATACCTTGTGATCCTGCGATTCGAGCCGGTCGACGATCCGCTCGATCGTCGACCGGTCGGCCGGCTCGAGGCCCCGGCCGAGCGCGAAGGTCATCATCTTTTCGGTGAGGCACCGGCAGAACTCCCGTTTCTTCGCCAGTAACACGTCTTTCAAGCCTGCCGGGCCTGAGAAGGATATGCCATTGGGGAACCTCCCGTCGGCGTCGATATCGAAAGCGCCGTCCTTGGTGCGGAATGCCCCCACGGCATCGTAGTTTTCCAGGGCGAATCCGATCGCATCCATCCGGGCATGGCAGCCGGCGCAGGCGGCGTTCCTGCGATGCACCTCCATCCGCTCCCGGAGCGATGCGGTCGCCGATGCTCCTTCGTTCTCCTCCAGCTCGGGAACGTTGGGGGGTGGCGGCGGCGGCGGTTCGCCGAGCAGCTGCTCCAGCACCCAACGGCCCCGCTTGACGGGCGACGTGCGTGTGGGATTCGAGGTGGCGGTGAGGATGCCCGCCTGCGCGAGCAGGCCGCCACGCGTGCGGTCGGCGGTCGGGACGCGGCGGAAGTCCTTCCCTGTGCCACCGGCCTTTCGGTAAGCGTCTTCCAGGCCGTAGTGCTTCGCCAGCGGCGCGTTGACGAACGTGGAGTCCGCATCGATCAGTTCCAGCACGCTGCGATCCTCGTGAAACACGCCTCCCACGAAGAGCTCGGTCTCCTGGAGCATGGCGGTTCGCAGGACGTTGTTGAACGTGGGAAAGAGTTCACCGTCGGGTGAGATGAATTCGATCCGCTTGAGCTGCAGCCACTGCATCGCGAAGCTGGTCACGAGCGCTCCGGCACGGGGATCGGCCAGCATGCGGCGGACCTGGGCATCGAGATTCTTGGACAACTGCCCGCGGTCTGCGAGGTCGAGCAGTTCGTCGTCGGGCATCGTGCTCCAGAGAAAGAAGGAGAGCCGCGAGGCCAGCTGGAACTCGTCGAGTGATTGCACACCCTCGGCATCCGGGCTGTCGTCGGATTCGACATGGAAGAGAAATTTCGGTGAGCAGAGAGCGGCCTGCATGGCAAACTGCACACCCGCGTGCCAATCGCGGCCGGATTTCACCGCTTTGTCCACAAGCGCGACGTGACGGTCGAGTTCACCCGGCTCCACGCGACGGCGAAATGCCCGCCTCAGGAATCGCCCGAGCACCTCCCGCGTCTGGTCTTCCTGGGAGCTGGTGGCCACGCATGCCAGCAGCCTCTTCTGTGTCGCGGGCCGCGAATCGAGCGGACCGGAGAGTTCCAGGCCTTCGACGAACACCGTCGTGGCCGGAATGTCCGTGGCTTCTGGGGCGTCTATCGCGTCCGTGGCTGGCTTCTCGATAGCGATCAGCACTCTGTCGCGTCCCGGCAGCGGCGGCACGCGAACGGTGAACTCGTTCGCCGTCTGCTTCGAGGTGCCGGTGACGACGAACGACCCGAGGATCCGCGCCGTGCGGGGCACGGATCCGGAGAGCCTGTCCAACGCTTGCTGCGCGGCTGGCTGCGGCAGTTCCTTGCCGCTGACGAGGAGTGTCAGGCGAACCGGCTGCGGCGTGGCGGCCGCGGCGTAGACCTTCGTGCGCAGCTCATATTCGCCGTCGGGTTCCCACTCAAACGGTGCATTGATCGGTCCGAGTTCGATCGGCCCTTTTCCCTCAGTGGACATCCGACGAAACCCCGCGACGATCAGCCGTTTGACGTCAGGGCTGGCTGGCTCGGTGTACTTCGCCTGCCGGCGACGCTTGGCCACCGGCGGCGGCGTGGTGGGAATGGCCCGCTCCATTACCGCCTCGGCGGCGTCGAGATACCGCTCCATCAACAGCGGCGAAATCGTGAGCACGTCGCCGATCGTGTCGAAGCCATAGCCGATTTCATCGCTCGGAAAATCGTTCGTCGGGTCGAAGTCGACCCCCACGAGGTCCCGGATCGTGTTGCGGTATTCCAGCCGGTTGAGACGCCGCATCGTGACCCTGCCGGGATCGGCGGGGGCGCGCAGGTCGGCCTCTGCGTAGCGCTGCCGCATGCCTGCCACAAAGGACGCCGCCTCTGCCGCATCGGGCCGCGGCTGATCCTGCGGAGGCATCTCGCCCGCCTCCACCCGGCGGACCGCTGTTTCCCAGATGTTCCGCTGCGCGAGGAGGTCGGCCTCGTCGGCTGGCCATGAGAGCGTGACATCGCCCTCGGGCTTGCTGTCGCCGTGGCAGTCGGCGCAGTGACGGGCGAGGAACTCACGCATGCCTGCCTCTCCCGTGACGGCATTGTCGGCCCGGGATGGCTGCAGGCCGGTGGCGGGAGCGACGAAGACGGCCACCACAACCAGCCACGGCACCGCTCCGTGGGAGCCGCCCCGCCAGACGCCGCGCACGGCGGTGGGGGTGCAGCCAAGCTGTCGCGGGTGGCGGTTCATCGGCTTCCTCCTGCCAGGGGACAGCGAAAAGCCTACCATCCCCATGCAAGCCTCTGCCGGGAGACATTTTTCCCGGTTGAAAAGAGAGTCCCGTCCAAGGACCATGCACCCATGCCGCAACACTTCTTCCAGATCACGAACACGGTCGCCCTTCTGGCCTGGATCGGGCTCGTGCTCTTTCCCGGCCGACGGCTCGTGTCGCATCTGCTCTGTGCGACCGTGATCCCCGGCCTGCTGGCTGCGTGCTATGCCGCCGTGATCGGCTGGAAGCTTGTCTCGAACGGCCCTCCGCCGGGTGATGTGATGACGATCGACGGCCTCCGCGCCGTGTTTGCCGATGACTGGGTCTTCGCCGCCGCGTGGACCCACTACCTTGTCTTCGACATGGTGGTCGGCGCCTGGATCGCGCGGGATGCCGTTCGCCTCGGCATCCCCTGGCCGCTCCGCACGGTCGCACTCGTGCTGACGTTTCTCGCGGGACCGGTCGGGTTTCTGTTGCACCTCGTGATGCGGTTCCTGTTGCGGCGGGCAGTGGCCACAGACGATGCCGCAGTCACGGGCTAAACCATCACCCGCGACGGTTCACTTCCGTCTGGCCAGCTTGCAGCGGGTGATTCCCTGGTTCGCTGCTGAGTGAAGGCGTTTGTCCGGGCAACGGACCATCGCGACACCGACGTCTTCCGACGGACAGATGCACGGCTCAAAGGCGGCCGTTGAGCCATCGAGTTCAACGCTCTGCGCCTTCGTCACGCCCTCCGACGCAGCCTTCGACTCACCAGCCGGCAGCGTGCTTGCCTCGCCCTTTGGGGCTGCCTTGGTCTCACCCTCCGGCAACGCGTTGCCGAACACGGACCAGACCACTCCGTCGCCCAGGACGGACAGGCTCATGCGGCCATCGTCGTTGATGATCAGGTTCAGGCTGCGGCCGTTCTCCACGCCGGAGAAAATCCGCTGGCCCTGAGACTCATGGACCATGTCGATCTTGGTCACCTCGCCGCGGCGCGAGGCCGGCGCCAGCAGCGTCAATTCCTTCTTGGTGGGGTCAACGCGAAAGAACGTCGGGCGGTCCTTGTCGCCCAGATCGGGAGGGCCCACCGTGCCGTCTTCATCCACCGCGACGGCCGAGCCGATCGAACAGAGCCAGGTCTGTTCGGCCCATGCACCGCCGCACAGCGACAGAGTGATCGCCACTGCCAACAGAATCATCGTCATCGCGTTCTTCATGTTTGATCCACTTCCTTGAATGCTGAGTATGGTTCGCTTGAGTGAGACACAGGATGCCGGACTGGCTTGAATTCGACTGCCCAGCGTTACCGCACCGAGTAGCCCATGCCCTCCATGGCGGCGATGAAGTTTCTGTCCCACATCGCGAACTGTTGCTGGTAGGTAGCCATGGCTGCATCGGCCGATCCTCCCGCTGCCTTCACGGCCCGTCGTGAACGCATGCCGCCGGTCAGGCCGCCGCCCATGCCGCCAGCCGTTGCTCCGATCGCCGCGCCTTTCCCTGCGTCACCGGCGATGGCACCGATAGCGACACCCATGAGAGCGCCGCCCGCTCCGCCTTTCACGGCGCCACCCAGACCGCCACCCAGGGCACCGCTGGCTGCTTGTGCTGAGGCTTGCACCTGCTGGTCGAGTTGGGCCTTCGCCTGATAGGGATCCCACCCGGTCTGTCGTGAGGCCCAGTCATAGGCAGTGTTTTCGTCAACCCGCTGCTGGTCGGGGCTCTGACCTTTCGCCGGAAAGATTGCATGCCTCCCCGGATTGGTGCTGAGGCCCGGCGGGCCGGCCTGCGCCACGGCTGCAATCATCACGGTCGATGCGAGGGCCAAAATGGACAGGATCCGTCCCGTCTGTCGCTTGAATCGATGGGTCATCACGATGTCTCCTGAAGAAGCCCCGGGAGGGGAATGCGGGTGGAATACCCTAACTGGGCTCTCAAGGAAAGACTGCTTTTCGTGAGGTCACCCCCGTATCTGTTCCGCCAGCCGTTGCACGGAAAGCGGCGCCGAGCCCTCGGCTTTGTTGTTGACCGTGATGAAGACGTCGCGGTCGGCCATGGCTGCCGCATGGGCCAATCGCGCCAGGGCCGTGCGGCTTGGCAGATCCTCCTCCACCAGGCGGTTGAACGGAAAGTAGTCGGCCTTCGCATCCTCGTAGCCGCGGCCGGCATGGAGATTCCAGCGGGCGACCAGTGGCTGGCGTGTGGACGGCTGCGTGAGTCGAAATACATCAGCCTGTTCGTCGACGGGCGGCATCCGTGCGTGCACTGCGAGGCAGGGCACGGCACCCGCATCCTCGAGAGCCCGCGCAAATGCCTCGCACACAAGCTGCGGGTCGCGGACTTCGACGGCGTAGAGCGGGCCGCGCGGCAGCACAGCCATGAAGGCCGCGAGTCGCGCCGCGAGATTTGGGATGTCGGACAAAAGCTTCCGGCCGAGTGGCGGAAACTGAAAGACGAGCGGGCCGGCTTTGGGGCCGAGTCCGTCGACCGCCGGCCGGACGAACGTCGCGGCTGCCGCAGTGGCATCGAGGAACAGCGGATTGTCGCGGGCGGCCTCGCCGGAGCCGGGCTTGCGCACGACTGGATCGGTGATCGCTGCAGGTGCCTTCACGACGAACCGGAAGTGGGCGGGCACCTGGGCAGCGTAGCGGGCGAATTCCTCCCGCGTGAGTGGCGCGTAGAACGTGCGATCGAGGCTGACGGTTCGGAAGAGTGGGTGCGCTGCATAGGCGGCGAGTCCGTGACGTGCGATCGCCTGCTCGCTCGCGGGTTTGCCATTGCGAGCGGCGTAGACGAGCCCTGTCCAGCCGGGAAAGGACCAGCTCGACGTGCCCAGATGAATGGGTGGGGCCAGTGAGTTGCCAAGGACGGTCACGGCAGGGTCCACCGGAGCGGGATCGATCGCGTCGGCATCGGCGAAGAGAGAGAGTTGTTCGTGCTTCATGTCAGAGCCGGGAAAAGCGGGCGAAGGAAAACGTAAAAGTTTGTTCCCGGTGCGAGACCCTATCATGAATGCGTCATGGCATCGCAGGACAGGTGGATCAGGTGCATGGGAGCGTATGAATCCGGCAACTTCAACACCGCGGTTGGCGACACTGGCAGACCGCCTCACGGGCGACCTGCTCGTCGACGACCTCACGCGAACGATCTACTCGACCGACGCCTCGGAGTATCAGGAACGACCGCTGGCCGTGGCGCTGCCCCAGACGGAGACGGACATCCGCGAACTCGTGCGGTTTGCCGCAGAGCATCGCATCGGCCTGATTCCCCGCGCGGCCGGCACGTCGCTGGCCGGGCAGGTGGTGGGTGGCGGGATCGTCGTCGATGCGGGCCGCCACATGAATCGCATCCTGGCGGTCGACGTGGAGCGACGCACCGTTCGCGTGCAGCCGGGCGTGGTCCGCAACGCGCTCAATCAGCATCTCGCGCCGCTCGGCCTCTTCTTCGGCCCCGAAACCTCGACCGCGTCCTGGGCGATGCTTGGCGGCATGGTCGGCAACAACTCCTGTGGCTCGAACTCGATCGCTTACGGCTCCACCCGCGACCACCTGATTCGCGCGAGAGGGTTTCTCGCTGACGGCTCCGAGGTGACGTTCGGCCCGCTCTCCGTTGACGAGTTCGCGGAGAAATGTGCGGGGCCAGACTCGCTCGAGACGCGGATCTACCGCGAGATCCATGCCCTGCTTGGCGATCCCGCCAACCGCAAGCTCCTCCGCGATTCGTATCCGCGGCCCGAGGTCACCCGCCGTAATACAGGCTACGCTCTCGACGCTCTGATGGACGCCTCGTGCTTCGACCAGGTCTTCGACAGTCGGGGCGAGCGGCCCTTTAATTTCTGTCGGCTGCTGGCTGGTTCCGAGGGCACGCTCTTCTTCGGGGTCGAGTATGAGCTCGGACTGATTCCGCTGCCGCCGCCGGGCTCGCTTCTGGTCGTGCACTGTGCGACCGTTGACGAAGCGCTGCGGGCTACGCTCGTGGCGATGCGGCACCGGCGCAGGCCGGACAAAGAGATCGCGACCGACGATGCATGCGTGCTCACGGCCTGCGAACTGATCGACAAGAAGATCCTCGATTGCACGAAGGACAACGCCGAGCAGTCTCGGAACCGCTCCTTCGTGGTCGGCGATCCCGGCGCGATCCTGGTCGTGGAGGTGAAGCACGCCGACCGCGGGGCCGTGACGGCGAAGCTCACGGAGATCGAGGACGAACTCCGCGCCGCGGGCCTCGGCTATGCCTACCCCGTGCTCGTTGGTGCCGACGGCGACAAGGTCTGGGAGCTGCGGCGGGCGGGCCAGGGGCTCGTGAACAACGTGCCGGGCGACGCGAAGCCGCGGGAGATCGTGGAAGACACAGCCGTGGCGGTCGAGGACCTGCCGGCGTACATCGCCGAGTTTGACCGGCTGCTCTCCGAAAAATACGGCATCGAATGCATCCACTATGCCCATGCCGGCGCGGGCGAGCTGCATCTCCGGCCGCTCTTCGATCTCCGCACGCCCGCGGGGCTCGCGATGTTTCGCGACGTGGCCACCGACGTGGCCGCGCTCGTGAAGAAATACCGTGGCAGCCTGAGCGGCGAACACGGCGATGGCCGGCTCCGCGGCGAATTCATCCGCACGATGGTCGGCGACGAATGTTTCGAGTTGCTCGAGCGGGTGAAGCGGCTGTTCGACCCGCAGGGGATTTTCAATCCCGGCAAGATCATCGACACGCCGCCGATGGACACGTCATTAAGAATCCTGCCCGGCGAGTCCGAGCCGCACCACAACACGGTGTTTCGCTTTGCCGACACCGGCGGCGTGCTCCGCGCCGCGGAGAAGTGCACGGGCGTGGGGCAGTGCCGCAAGTCGGCGGCGATGGGGGGCACGATGTGCCCCAGCTACATGGCGACGCGGGACGAACAGCACACCACGCGTGCGCGGGCCAACGTGCTACGGCAGGCCCTCTCCTCGACCCGCGAGGCGGCCAACCCCTGGACGCAGCCCGAGATCGCCGACGTCATGGATCTCTGCCTTTCCTGCAAGGCCTGCAAGAGCGAGTGTCCATCCAACGTCGACATGGCCCGCCTCAAGGCCGAGTGGCAACAGCACCTGCACGATGTGCAGGGCATTCCGCTGCGGAGCCGCTTGATCGCCGGTTCGGCCGCCGCGATGCGGTGGGCGAGCCTCGCGCCGTGGGCCTACAACTTCGCCGTTTCGGCGCCCGGCGTGTCGGTGCTGCTCAAGCGGTTCATGGGGTTCGCGGCGGCCCGATCGCTGCCGCACCTGCATCGCACGACGCTCACGGCGTGGCTTAAGCGGAGAGGGAAAAGCGGACCGGCGTTCGCGAACGGCCGTGTGCACCTGTTCGTGGATGAGTTCACCGACACGCTCGACGTGCCGCTGGGCATGAAGGCCGTGGAACTGCTCGAATCGCTTGGCTACGAGGTGGTGGTGCCGCGTCACGTCGATAGCGGCCGGGCCCAGCTCTCGAAGGGGCTCGTGCGGGAGGCTCGCGATCTGGCCACTCGCAACGTCGAACTGCTCGCCGACATCATCACCGACGACGCGCCGCTTGTCGGCATCGA
>CAMCQY010000137.1 GCA_945877135.1 Candidatus Kuenenia stuttgartensis | reverse complement strand
AGTGAGCTTCGGGTCGAGACGCCCAAGGGCACTGTTACTGATCTCGGAACGGAGTTCGCCATGAGCATCCGGCCCGACACCGCGCTGCGGATTGGCGTGATCGAGGGGCGGGTGCGGCTCGACCTCGCGGCCTCCACCCAGGTGATGGCGGCCGGCGAGGCCGTGTCGGTCGATGGCGACGGGCATGCAACCGAAGACATCGGCTTTTTCAAGGATTTCAAGTCACGTGCCTCGCTGACGCCGTTTGATGAAGTGGCATTCGCCGAAGGCGACGACCTCCTGGTGGATCCGTCGTTCGAATCAATGTCCGGCGTTGAAAACGCATCCGGAGCACCACCCAGGCAACCTCCCTTTGCCAAGGCTTTTTTGAAAATTGGCCCATGGTCCGGAACTCCAGGCCATGTCGAGAGCATCGAGCATCCGGTGGCGACCGGTGAACGTGCCGTACGGATTTCTGCCCGCGGCAATCCGTTCTGGCCGCTCGTCGTGCAGCAGTGCGGCACCGGAGACATTTCCGGCAAGACCGTCATGGCCTCCGTGAAAGCGTCGCACATTGCCACCGACCTGTTGGCCGGCCCGCAGCGAGCGATCGTGAAGATCGCGTTCGTCGACGGCAACGGTATGGAATTCGGCAGTGCGGAGCGACACTTTCTCAAGGATGGCGGGCCGAATGACCGCTTCGTCGAGGGCCGGATCTCGGCGATTGCGCCACCGGGGACGCACGCAGTGAACTACACGGTGTTGCTCAATGCATGCGGGCTCTCGACGGGGAGCATCGCAATCGACGATGCGAAACTCGTAGTCGTTGATTGAACTGACGGAAACGCATCGGCGGCTGCCGGAGGCCGTGTCAGCCGCGCGTGTCGTTGCTGTCCTTGTCGCCCGCCACCTCCGCGCCGTCCTTCCGCTCCGGGAAGGCCAGCGAGGCCGCGACGCTCGCGCCAATCAGCCCCACGATCACGACGAGCGACACTGCGGGGTGCACGAGGTGGCCCTTGGCGTGGGCATCCCAGCCGCCCCACGCCGCCAACGCTTCGCTGTGTCGGGCGGCCTCGATGATCATCTTGCCGCCCACAAAGACGAGCACTGCCGAGAGGCCGTAGTTGAGGAAGCGGAACATGTCCATCACGCCCGCCAACAGGAAGTAGAGCGCCCGAAGGCCGAGGATCGCGAAGACATTCGAGGTAAAAGCCACGAAACGCATGTAGTGCGCGCCGGGCGTGACGATCCCGAGAATCGCCGGGACGCTGTCGACGGCGAAGAGCACGTCGGTGCTCTCCACGATGAGGAGCACGAGAAACAGCGGGGTGGCCATCAGCCGGCCCCCTTCACGCACAAAAAACTTGTCGCCCTCTGAATGGTTGGTGACCGGGATAAGCCGCCGGAAAAGCTTGACCAGCGCGCTCTCCTCCGGATGGGATTCCTCCTCGCCAAAGGCCAGCTTGATCCCCGTGTAGACGAGAAAGGCGCCGAACAGCGGCATCACCCAGTGGAATCGCTCGACCAGTTCGGCTCCGACGAGCACGAACGTCAGCCGCATCAGGACGGCGCCGAGGATTCCCCAGAAGAGCACGCGGTATTGATACTTCAGCGGCACGCGGAAGTAGCCAAAGATCACCGCGAACACGAAGACGTTGTCCATCGACAACGACCATTCGACAAGGTAGCCGGTGAGAAACTCGATGGCGGGCTTGCCGCCCAGCCACCACCAGATCACACCGTTGAATGCCAGAGCCAACGCCGCCCAGAAGAGCGTCCAGAAGGCGCTTTCCCGGAGCGACGGCTCGTGGGCCTTCTTGTGGAAGACGGTCAGGTCGAGCGTGAGCAGGACCGACACCAACGCGGCGAACGCCAGCCAATGCCACATCTGGATCGTCGAGGTGGCAGCGGGGTCAGCGGCCGTCGCGGCGGCGAGTTCAGCGAGCAGGTACAACGTGGTTGGTTCCTGAGGGGGCGCGGTCGAATCAAGCGTTCAATCTTAGCCGACAGGCGTCGAGAAGTGGCAAGGCACAATGATGTGCGTTGCCGGGGACGGCAGAATCGCTTTGTCCGCCGCTCTGACGGCGGATGGGCTCGTCGCGTGGCGAGGATACGCCAAATGCTCCTCGAGCATCCGCCGATTCGGGCTCGCCAACCGTGGCTTCGCAGGATGCGAAGCGCAGCACCAGCGGGCGGAGGCCCGCCAAGGAAAAACGACACGATGTCGTGTTTTCCGTGAAGTTAGTCATCAGGGAGCGCCGCGACGAAGCTGGTGGTGATCGCTGCGAAGACTGGGGAGATGCGGTCCCACTCGCGATCCTCGGCCTGGCAGATGATGAGGTAGATCGCATCCGACGTCTCCAGCGTCCGCACCTGCGCCGTGTTCGTGAGATCGAGGCAGTAGAAGTTCATGTCGAGGCCGGTGAGGCTGTGTCCGGCCACCACGTCCGCCGCCGGTTCGTTGTCGAGATCCTGATAGTCCCTCCGCATCTGGTCGAGAACCGCCTGAGTGAGTTCAGCAGGATCGCCGCCGGCCGCGTGGCCGCTCACGGACCAAAAGCCCCCCTCCGGTGAATAGACGGTCACTGCGGCGTAGCGGTCCTGCGAATCGTCGGTATCGATCGACCAGTTGTCGGGGTAGTCGAAAGCGAGTCCAAAACGGTTGAAGTGCATCGTGGCGGCAGATCCTGCATGGGGGCGGAGGGACGGGGAATTCAGGACGGTGGGACGGTAATTGTCGGGGCATTGTAGGCGGTCGTGGCAAGACCGCGGAGCGGTCTAGACCGCCCGTGGCGGCGCCGCTATTGTCCGCCCCCTGCCGGACCTTCAGCGGCAGGCATCGTCGCCCCGTCCGGCTCCCTCCCGCATTCGTTGTTTCATGGCGCAGTCCCCAGCCACATTCGCGGCAATCCCCCGGTCCGCCTCGGCCCGCGGCCTCGACTACGCCATTCCGGCGGTCATCCTGCTGTCGGTGATGGTGGTCCTCGCGCCGGTGCCGGCCGCGGTCGTTGACGTGCTGCTGGCGGCGAATCTGACCGTGTCGGTGCTCGCCCTGTTGGGGGCGCTGGCCGCCCGCACCCCGCTGGAACTCAGCGTCTTCCCCACGTTTCTGCTCGGCGCCACGCTCGTGCGGCTGGTGCTCAACATCGCCACCACGCGGCTGGTGCTGTCGCGTGCGGCCATCGATGGCGACGCCGCTGCCGGGCAGGTGGTGCAGGCCTTCGGTGAATTCGTGTCCGCCAACAACATCGTCGTGGGCGGCGTGATCTTCGCGATCATCGCCGTGATCCAGTTCCTCGTGATCACCGCCGGTTCGACGCGGACCAGCGAGGTGGCTGCCCGCTTCGCGCTCGACGGCCTGCCGGGCCGGCAGATGGCGATCGACACGGAGGTGCAGGCCGGCACGGTCACCCGCGACCAGGCGAGGCAGATGCGGCTCGACCTGCAGCGTCAGGCCGATTTCTTTGCCAGCATGGACGGTGCCAGCCGGTTCGTCAGTGGTGAGGCCAAGGCCAGCGTGATCATCACCCTGGTCAACCTCCTCGGTGGCCTCGCGATCGGCGTGGCGCAGCACGGCATGCCGGTGGCGAAGGCCCTCGATGTCTATTCGCGACTGACCATCGGTGACGGACTCACCAGCGCCGTGCCGTCGCTGTTCATCTCCGTGGCAACGGGCCTGCTGATCTCACGATCAAGTCAAGAGGTCGATCTCTCACAGGAACTGGGGCGGCAGTTTGTATCGCGGCCGCACGTGCTCGTGATCACAGCGGTGTTTCTCGGACTGCTGTCGCTTACCGATCTGCCATTCCTGCCGCTGGCTGGCATGGCCGTGGCGGTGGCGACGATGGCCTGGATGGTGAGACGCACGCCGGCGTCACGTCATGCGGAGCGGACGACAACTTCCGGAGTGGCCGCCGCGGCAACGACCCGCACGAGCATGGCCGATGATCTGCTCGCCGACGAACGGATCGTCGTGGAACTGGGCCGCGGCCTCGTGGGACTACTCGCAGCTCCCGGCGGCAACGAATCGCCCACCCTTCTCTCCGAGCGGACAACGGCTGTGCGAACGAGTCTGGCCGCCGATCTCGGGCTGGTCGTGCCTTCGGTGACGATGCGGGACAATCTCTCACTGCCCGATCGCTGCTACCGCGTGATCATCGCGGGCGACATCGTCGCCGAGTCGGAACTTCCCGTGGGGAGGCTTTTGGCCGTGCCACCCGTCGGCGAGATGCTTGACGAGCAGGCGGGGGTCAGTGGCATCAACGCCGCAAACGCGTCCGCCGTCGATCCCCTGACCGGTCGTCGTGGGGCGTGGGTGGGCCATGCGCAGGCGGAGACTGCCCGTGGTCGGGGCGCGGCCGTGCATGGCGAGGCCGACTGCATCGCCCGGGCCGTTGAGGCTGCCATCCGTCGCCACAGCGACCAGCTGCTCTCCCGGGACGCTGTGGCGAGGCTGATCGAATCGCTGCGTGCGGTGCAGCCAGCGGTCGTGGACCAGGTGGTGCCGGGCGTGCTGACGATCGCCCGTATCCATCGCACCCTGCAATGCCTGCTGCGCGACGGCGTGCCGATCCGGCCGCTCGCGGAACTGCTCGAGATCATGGCCGATCATGCGGCCGAGGCGTCCGACCCGCCGCAGCTGGCTGAAATCGTCAGGCGGTCGCTCGCCCGCTCGATCTGCCGCCGGGCCCGTGATCCGCGGGGCAGACTCGTGGCGGTGCGGCTGGAGGAACCGGCGATCGATGCCGCTCTCGGGGCCGCCGGTCGGCCACCGGCCCATCTGATGGCTGAATTGCGGCGTGCCGTCCGTCCCGTTGTGGAGCGGGGGGCGCGGCCGGTGATCATCGTGCCTGGTGAGGTGAGGCTACGGGTCCGCGAGGCTCTCTCACGCCACCTGCCGGACGTGCAGGTGCTGGCTGCCGAGGACCTGGCGAACGAGGATCGCGTCGAGATCTTTGCCAGCGTGGGAGGGGGCGAGGTGTTGCGGGCGGCGTGACGCGCCGACGCAGAATCGCCAATCGATTGGGCAGCCTGGGATGGCCGGAGTGCCTCCGAAAAAAACATTCAACGGAAAAAAAGTCAGGGAGGCGACGTCAGCTGGTCGATGACGATCAGTTGGTCGATGCCGGTCGATAGTGCAAGCAGTGAAGAAGAGAGTGCGGTGTGCCGGGATGCACCAGGATGGTGCGTGTCCGGCGTGATGAAAAGAAGGTTGCGGCATGGCGGAAACGCCCGATCGCGACCTCGCATGCAAGGCCCTTTCAAGGAGGATGTCGTGGCGAACTATGCGTCTCAGCCGTCTGCCGAGGAGATGCTCGAAATCTGGACGACCTTCAAGGCCGACCAGTCGAACGAGCAACTTCGTAACCGGCTCATCGAGATCTTTCTGCCGCTGGTCAAATACAACGGCGAGCGCATCTGGTCTCGCCTCCCCGACGGTGTCGAGCTCGACGATCTCGTGTCGGCGGGCACGTTCGGCCTGATGGACGCGATCGACGCGTTCGACATGTCGCGGGGCGTGAAGTTTGAGACCTACTGCGTGCCGCGCATCCGCGGGGCGATGCTCGACGAACTGCGGACGATGGACTGGGTGCCCCGCCTGGTGCGGTCGAAGGCCAGCAAGCTCAATGAGGCTGTCAAGACGCTGGAGGCGAGGTTGGGCCGGGCGCCTGCCGACGCCGAAGTCGCCGCGCACATGGGTCTTTCGCACGAGGAGTTCGAGAAACTGCTGGTCGACGCCAACGCCGTGAGTCTCGTCAGCCTCAACAAGAAATGGTGCGAGACCGACAGCTCGAAAGATGTTCGCGAGATCGACATCCTCGAGGACAAGAAGGGCGAAGATCCGACTCGCCGGATCCAGAAATCGGACCTCATGCGGCTGGTCACCAAGGGACTCAACCGCAACGAGCGGCTGATCATCATCCTCTACTACTACGAGGAACTGACGATGAAGGAGATCGGCGCCACGCTCGACCTCTCGGAAAGCCGTGTCAGCCAGATGCACTCCGCCATCGTGGAACGCCTTCAGAATCAGTTGGATCGGCGGAAGGTGGAGTTTGCGTTTGGCTGATGAACAGCCGAGAAGCTTGGGCCTGTAGTGGGCCTGGCAGCCTGGGCAGGATGCGGGGCTTCTGGGCCGGCAGAATGCGGAAAACAGGCAGGTAAAAATTTTTTTGAAGTTTGCGTCAATGGTTGGTCGATAAAAGAAAGCTTGTCGCGGCGACTGGATGGGTGACTCCGTCCGGCCGCTGTCCGACGACTGGTGTCGCCGGAACGCGGAAGCGCGGCAACAATAGCTACGAGATCGGTCAGTCAGAAAGGAACCGGCCGCCTCGAATTCCTGAAACCCTTCATGAACCTTCAGACCGGCAACGGCGTAGAAGCGGACATGTGGGGGGAGAGGGGTTCGAAGCACCAACGGTCGGTTCCACCGCTCGATATCGTCAAGAGGAGAGCCATTATGAACATCTGGGGTGTCACATCGACGCAGGGATCGCAGGGGCTGAACGCCTTGAAAGGCGTCGAGTCCGCGCAGTCCACGCAGGCCGCCATGCAGCAGGGCGTAGCCGACGTGCACGATTCGGTGACGCTGTCGGTCGATGCCATTCGGGCTGCTGAATCGACCGGCGACATTCGCTTCGATCGCGTCAACGCGATCCGGGCGGCGATCGCCGACGGTTCGTATGAAACGCCCGAGAAAATCGACCTGGCGCTCGACCGTCTGCTCGACCGGCTCAACGGCTAGAGTGGGCGGCTAGAATGGGCGGCTGAGGCACGTGCTCGCCGGCCCAACTGAATGTCCAAGCAACAGCCGGACCGGCTTCGGTTCGGCTGTTGGCGTTTGGTGACAGGGACCACCGGGCAGGCTAGACTTCACCGGTCGGTACTCCCCGGGAGCTCCCATGGCGATTGCATCTGATTTTTCGCTTGGCAAGGTGGACGTCGCGCTGACGCCGCGTGAGCGGTTTGCCGAATTCCTCCAGACCCGCGGCAAGCGGATCACCCGCCAGCGGCAGGTGATCGTCGATCACGTCAGCAGCCACCACGAGCATTTCGATGCCGAGCAGCTTCTGGCCGACCTGCGGCGAACGCCGGAAGGGGTGAAGGCCAGCCGGCCCACCGTCTATCGCACGCTCACCGAAATGGTGGATGCAGGGTTGCTCCGCAAAATGGTGCTCGGCGGACGGGCCGTCTACGAGCACGACTACGGCTACCCCCAGCACGATCATCTCCACTGCACGTCGTGCCAGAAGCTGATCGAATTCTCCAGTGACGACCTGGCGAAGATCTGTGACGCGGTTGCAGTCCAGCACCAGTTTCGTGCCCGCAGCCATCGGCTGATCATCTCCGGCCTGTGCGCCGACTGTCGCAGCAACCGCAGCAAGTCGCGGCATCAAGATCGGGTGTGATGCTCCTCCCTCACACCCGCAGCGCCGATTCGGCGGCCCGCGTCGGGCATGCATCCAAGGCCGCTCGCACGGGGCCCGCGATGAATTCCTCGACCTGGGCCGCGGCCCGGCCGGCAAGTCCCGGCACATCCATCGCCTGAATCAGGTCGATGCCGGCAAACAGCGGGTCGCCGGCGAGACGCTCGATGAGATCGTTGTCATGCCCCTCCCGCATCCGGGCCGTGGTGGCGTGGCTGTGACACCGGATCGCCTCGTGGAGTTCCTGCCGATCGCCCCCCGCGGTCGTGGCGGCCATCAGCAGTCGCTCGCTGGCCAGGAAGGGGAGGTGGTGCTCCAGGTTGCGGCGGATCGCACCGGGGAGCACGACCAAGCCACCCGCGATGTTGGCGTAGATCACGAGTTGGGCATCGGTAGCCAGGAAGGCCTGCGGCAGCACCAGCCGCCGGGGGGCGGAGTCGTCGAGCGTCCGCTCGAACCACTGCACGGCCGCCGTCTGGCTGGTGGTGGCCGTGAAGCCCATCACAAACCGGGCCAGACCACACATCCGTTCGGCCCGCATGGGGTTCCGCTTGTAGGGCATCGCGGAGGAGCCGACCTGCTCGGTCTCGAACGGCTCCTCGAGTTCCGCCCAGGCGGCGGCCAGCCGCAAGTCGTTTCCCGCCTTGTGGGTCGATTCCGAGATCCCGGCGAGCACCGACACAACCTGCGAATCGACCTTGCGTGTGTAGGTCTGCCCGGTCACGTCGTAGGAGCGGTCGAAGCCGAGTTTCTGCGACACGATCTCGTCGAGCCGGCGCACCTTGGCGTGATCGCCCGCGAAGAGTTCGAGGAAGCTGGCCTGGGTGCCGGTCGTGCCCTTCACACCGCGGCCACGGAGCAGGCGGCGGCGATGCAGCACCTCCTCCAGGTCGAGCAGGAGATCGTGGATCCAGAGACAGATCCGCTTGCCGATCGTGGTGGGCTGCGCGGGCTGTAGGTGGGTGCGGCCGAGGCAGACCAGATCGCGGGTCTCCAGGGCACGGTCGGCCAACCGCTCGATGACGACGGCCAGGCGGGAGGCGATGAGATCGAGCGAATCCCGCATCAGAATCAGGTCGGTGTTGTCGGTGACGTAGGCGCTCGTCGCCCCCAGATGAAGAATCGGCCGGGCCAGCGGGCAGGCATCGCCGAAGGTGTGCAAATGGGCGAACACGTCGTGCCGCATCTTCCGTTCGTAGTCGGCCGCCTTCGCGAAATCGATCGGCTCAAGATGGGCCCGCATCTCGGCGAGCTGCGCGGGGGAGATCGGCAGGCCGAGTTCAGCTTCCGCTTCCGCCAACGCCAACCAGGTCTGCCGCCAGAGTTTGTAGCGGTGGTTGTCGCTCCAGAGTCGCGACATCTCGGCAGAGGCGTAGCGGGAGGCGAGCGGATTGTCCCAACGGTCGCGGGGATCGGTGTTGGACTCGGAATTCACGGGCGGGCTCCTGATGGTTTGGTCGGTCCGGGCGGTGCCGCCTGGCGGCTCATCTTGCAGAAGAGCCGCTCCAAGGCCAGCCTGGCCCGCAGACCCCGCGACGCATCGCTCTTGAGGGAGAGATCGAGGTCCAAAAGGCTGGTCGGAAGCTGCCGGGCCCGTCGTGGCCCCAACTGGCCGAGCGACTCGCGGGCCTGGGCCATCGCCTTCGGCCAGGCGGCCACGCCGGCCTCCCGCAAAGCCTGTTCGATGCCGGCGGGCCGGCCGCGTCCAGCAGGCAGGGCCAGCAGCCTTCCGGCGGTGGAGAGCCGCCGTACCACCGACGCGATCTGGGCACTGATGCCGATGGGGTTTTCGCCTGCCGCCAGCAACGCGGCGAGCTGGGCGATGGCCTCACGGGCATCGCCCGTGGCGGCGGCGTCGATCATGCCCCAGGCGGTGCGTTCCAGCGGGCTGCCCGCGAAGTCGTCGATCGCCTCTGGCTGAATGGCAGTTTTCTTGGCGGCCGGATCGGTGGCGGCGGCGAGGCGGGCCAGCGCCTGATCGACCTGACCGAGGTTGTTGCCGAG
>CAMCQY010000136.1 GCA_945877135.1 Candidatus Kuenenia stuttgartensis | reverse complement strand
GTGAGGTCGTTCGCCACGAAGCGACGATTGCCCGCGAGGAGGTTGTCCAGCACCTTCTGGGGCGTGTACGCAGCCTGCTGCTCCCGCGTGAGCACGCCACGCAGCGCTTCCGTCTCCGTAGCCTGCAGTGTTGCAGTATCCGGCTTTGGTTCCTCAGCGACCGACAGGGCGGACGCACCGGCCATAGACATGACCACTGCGAGCACGACGAGATCCGACATACTGAAACGGGCATGGCACGATAAAAACAGCATGAGAAACCCTTTCAAGGTGATGTCACTCGCTCAAATCGCCGTCGTCGCCGACGGACCTTGGCTCGTCTTCGGGGATGGCCTCTGGCTGCGGTTTTGACGCCTGACCACGGCGGTCGCCGTAGAGCGGGCCTGCGATGCTGATCGGGCGGATGTCGAGATGGATGCCAAGAACCGTGTAGTCCTCGCCGCCGAAACTCTCAGTGTACCAGCCCCTGCTGTCGGGCCCGCGATAGAACCGGAACTCGAAGCCATCGGACGGCTGTTCCCGAGCGTCCAAGCCGTTGAAGGCCAGGCCGATCGCCTCGTCTTCCTCGTTGTCGATCAGCCGTCCGAGGAGATCGGCCACGGTCGCGTTGCCCAGGATGTCGGTATAGAACATGCGGTGGTCGTAGTAGGGATCGAAGTCTGCGGCGTTGGGGTCGAGCAGAATCTCATCCGATTTCTCCACGGCGGGCGTGACTGCGAGCGTCGTGAGATCGATGGAGTCGCCCCGGTCGAGGTAGCTGAGCTTCACGTTCTGCACGTTGAAGCCCTCGACGTCAGGATCGGAGCCAGCGGCCGACGCATCGAGGATGAGCACGCCCTTGTAGCCGATGACGGTCGCGTCGCGGCCGCGGCGGACGACCAGTGCAGTGTTCTCATCGACGCCGAGGCCGTATGGAATCCCCTGCGAACGCATGGCCACGATGGCGCGGGCAAAGCGGCCGCGGACTAGACAGTGCTGTTCCACGAACCACGACGGGCTGAGAAAGCCCAGACCGCGGTCGAGTTCCTCGCCGTAGTGGACGCCGTGCCTGAGGATCTGCAGCGGCGACGGGGCGTCGCGGTACATCACCTGCCCCATGATGGCCGCCCCGGCGCTCGTCCCCGCGATCACGCCGCCGTCATGGTAGAGGTCGCGAATCGCAGTGAGCATGGGTGTGTCGCGGCCCTCCTCATCGAGCATCGCATCGGCGATCCTGCCCTGGGAGCCGCCGACGAAATAAACGCCCGATGCGTTCCGGACGATCTTCACGAGGTCGGGATCCGCGACCGCCTCATGGACGCTCCGGTCGGCCTCGGCCCAGGCCACCGGCACCACCATCGGCTCGGCGCCCGCGCGGGTGAAGGCCTTGATGACCTGGGCGCACGTCTTGCTGGGATCCTTTCCGCCGGCCGTGGGGAAGATCGCGATCTTCGCCCCTTCTCCGCCGGCGAGTTCCACGATCGCGTCCCAGAGTTCTCGATCTCGAAACCGCTCCGATCCACCGACGATGACCAGCGACCCTCGCGGAACGGCGGCCGGGGCCGCCTCCGGGGAGTCGCTCTGGTCAGCCGCCGTGGTCGCGCGACCGACCAAGGTCAGAACCGTGATCGTCACCGCGACCGCCCACGTTTTCACGCCAGCCACGATCTCTCTCCCTCGTATGCGGGCCGCGACGGAGTGGCCGAGACCAGGCGCCGTCACCGCTACCGTCTTCAACATACCAGCATTTCCCGTCGCCGCGGTCGCGAGGTCGCGGAGCGTTTGCGTTTGGTAATCCCATACGCTATCCTGCTTGCGGGAGAAGGTGATGATGAAGCAGGTGAGCGACGCCGTCGACCGGCCGGATTGGCGGGACCGAATCGAACGGGACTGGCGGGAGCGTCGCGTCGTCTGGCTGGCGGGGCCACGCCGACTCGGCAAGACCACGCTCGTTCGGTCGCTTCCCGGAATCGATTACTTCGACTGCGATCTGCCGAGCGTCCGCCGGGACGCCGATGACACCGAGTCCTTTCTGAGGCGGCATCGTGGCCGGAGAATCGTCCTCGACGAGATTCATCGTCTTGCCGACCCCTCGACGCTCTTGAAGATTGCCGCCGATCATTTCCCAGACGTACACGTGCTGGCGACTGGGTCGTCGATGCTCGGGGCCAGTGCCCGGTTTCGCGACACGCTCGCGGGCCGCAAACGGACCGTCCGCCTGCGCCCGGTGTTGCATCGCGAACTGCCGGCATTCGGCATCGGCTCTCTCGATCGCCGACTGTTGCACGGCGGACTGCCAGAACAGCTCACTGCCGCTGGTCTTCCCACGCGAGATTTTTCGGAGTGGACAGAGGCGTTCTGGGCACGCGATATCCTCGAGCTGTTCACGGTCGGCAAACGCTATTCGTTTCTCCGCTTTCTCGAATTGCTATGGGGTCAGAGTGGCGGTCTCTGCGAGCTGACGAAGTTCACCGCCGCCTGCGAGGCGAGCCGCCAGACGCTCGCCAATTATCTCGACATCTTCTCCGCGACTGGAGTGGTCCACGTCCTGCGGCCGTTCGCCACGAATCCCGCGCGGGAGATCGTGGCCATGCCGAAGGTGTATGCATTCGACACGGGCTTCGTTTGTCATGCGCGGTCGATCGATTCGCTCCGAGCCGATGACAAGGGACCGCTTTTCGAGCACTTGGTGCTCGACGAGCTCCTGTTCGAGGCGGAGCCGGAGGAGATTCACTACTGGCGCGACAAGCAGAGACACGAGGTCGATTTCGTCTGGACCGTCCGGGGCCGTCCCCCTGTCGCGATCGAGTGCAAGTGGCGGGCGGCGCGGTTCGATCCCACGGCGATGCATTCCTTTGCGACGCTGCATCCCAAGGCGGCGTTTTGGCTCGTGGCGGAAGATCGCCGGTCGTGGACGAGGCGTCGCCACGGTCCGATCGACGTCGTGGAGTGCGGCCCGGAACACCTGCCGGAACTGATGCAACTGCATCGCCGCCCTCGACGTTGACCCATCATGAAGGAATTCCTTGCGATGAACCACGCGATCCTGCATCTGGGACGGCACCTGCGTCTCGATGACAATCACCTGCTCGCCTCCGCCGCGGCAACCCATGAGCGGTTGCTTCCGGTGTTTGCACTCGATCCCACGATCACGCGGGGTCTTCATCAACAGGCGTTTCTCCTGGCGTCGCGTGCGGATCTTCAGGCATCCTTGCGGGCACGGGGATCTGACCTTTTGCTGGTGCATGAAGCACCGCCTGTCGACGCGCGCGATCGCTACGTGTCGCCCATGCGCATGATCAGCGATGCCCACCTCCCGTTTGATTCCGTGGCGATGCCTCGCACCTACACGCCGTTTCGGCAACGCATCGAGACAGCGGGCACGCGATTCACCCCTCCCTGTGCCGCCCCGGATCGTCTTCCACCCCTGCCCGACGGCGTGGTGTGCCCAACCATTGAGCCCCCCGAGCTGCGTCCCCTTTTGGGGCAATGTTCAAGAATTCACGAGGTCGCATGATGCTCGCTCTCCCCCGCCCTGCTCCAACGATTGCTCTCGCCGTGATCGGCTGCCTCTGGTCGTCGGTGGCGTTTGCTCAAGTCACCGTTGCACCGAAGTCGGCAGCCCCGCCGGCGACTCCAACAGCTGCCAAGCCGGCGCCGGCGATCCCCGTCGATGCCCAGTGGCACGACGTGACAACGTGGGGTGTGGAGGGCCGCGGCTGGGGCGACGAGGAACGCAGGCGGTGGTTCGACAGGCTGCCCGCAAAGGCCGAAGGACGTGTCACCGATGCGGTCTGGAGGCTGAGCCACGACAGCGCCGGCATGGTAGCTCGTTTGAAGACCGATGCCCTGGCGATCTACGCCCGCTACACGGTCGCAAAGAAGCAAATCGGCATGCCGCACATGCCGGCAACGGGCGTGAGCGGGCTCGATCTCTACGCCCGGGATGACTCTGGCGCGTGGCGGTGGGTGATGGTGACGAAGCCGACCGAGCAAACGGTCGAGGCCGTCGTGATCAGCGGACTCGCGCCCGGTATGCGGGAATACGCCGCCTATCTGCCGCTCTACAACGGTGTCGAGTCGCTCGAGATCGGCGTGCCGGCCGGGGCGACGTTCGAGGCTTTGCCGCCACGGTCCGAGAAGCCGATCGTTTTCTACGGCACCTCGATCACGCACGGTGCAAGTGCTTCCCGGCCGGGTATGGTGCATACCGCGATCCTCGGACGGCGGTTCGACCGGCCGGTGCTGAATCTCGGATTCTCCGGCAACGGAAAGATGGACGCAGCCGTCGGCAGCCTTCTCACGGAGGTCGACGCAGCCGTCTACGTGATCGACTGCCTGCCCAACATGGGGCCCGCCGACGTCACCGCCAAATGCGGACCGCTCGTGAGGCAGCTGCGGGAGGCGCGTCCGACCACGCCGATCGTGCTCGTGGAAGACCGCCGCAACACGAATTCCTGGATCCTGCCCGACCGCGACAAGCACCACGACGCCAACCACGCGGCCCTCAAGGCGGCCTACGAGCAGCTCGTCAAAGAGGGTGTGAAGGGGCTTTCCTACATCGAGGGCGACCACCTCTACGGCGACGACGCCGAAGGAGCCACCGACGCCTCGCACGCCAGCGACCTGGGCTTCATGCGGCAGGCCGATATCTTCGAGCCCATCCTGCGAGCAGCTCTCGCGCCGCAGCAGTGATGCTGCTCGTGGGAGCCGAAGGCATGCGATGGGAGTCTGGTATGGCACGCGGGGTGGTAGGCATGCCCGGAGTCCCCCGGCTTCCGCCGGGGGCTTTTATTGTGGCGGAATGTCGCCGTTGACGGTTGCCCTATCCAGGACAAGAAGCCCCGAACGGAAGTCCGGGGACGCTGGGACCGCGCACCAGTCGCTACCGTGCGTTACCGTGATTCCAGGCCGACCGTATTCACGGCGATCACGCGGTAGTCGTGCGGCGTGTCGGCAGCAGCTTGAGCATCGGTGAAGGTCATCGCGGCCAGCGGTTGAACGGGCGTGTCGCTGTACTGCAGCCCCTGGAAGAGCGGACGGCCGAAGGGATTCGCCGGCTTCTCGGGCAGTGTGGCGACACGCTTGCCATCGCGTTCGATAATGAAGGCAGCGAGGCCGCTCTCCGGATCGGCGACGGCCTCCCACGCGACGACGTTGCCGGTGACGCGGAGATTCGTTGGCGCCGGTGGTGCCGTCGTGTCGGGGATCGCCGTGTCGGCGATGTAGTGCTGCCACGCTTTGGCGACCGCGTTGTTCGGCAGCCAGATGGCCTGCGTCGGATCGCCCTGATACTCAGCCGCGGGCACGGCAGCCGTGCCGTCGATCGCCGCGAGCCAGGCGGCCTCGGCGGGCATGGCGCGGAGCGGTCCGCCGCTTGTCTCCGGCAACCGGGTAGCAAGGCAGGCGTCGAGCCAGGCGATCGCCATGTACCGCTGATTGCCGCACTCATGGGCCGTGAGGGGATCGACCGCCACGCCGATCAGCCCACCCTGCGACCGCACCGCCTTGAAGAAGGTCTCGTTCGCGGGCCAGACATTGGCGAAGCGGCCATCCTTTACGGTGACGCCCTCCTTCGTGCCAGGGTTGCACATCATCGGCACGGCGAGCGCGGCGGCGGGCAGATCGTGCGGTTTGATCTGCGGCCGTTTGGGATCGGCCTCGAGCAGCGGCACGCCCGACCGCAGCCAGGCGGCGACGACGCGGTCGGGGTGGGTGAGCAGCATGCCGCCGGACCAATGGCCGCCACCGCTGTGTCCCCAGAGGGCCCACGGCACCGTGGCGAGTTCGGGATGGCCGCTCTTCTTAGCGAGATCGGCGAGGCACCGTTGGAAGACGGCATCGGACCCGTTTCGCGGATCGCACCAGAGCTGGCAATCCTCCTTCTCCGGCTGCTCGTAGGATGGGGCGATCAGAGCACAGTCGTGCTTTCGGGCCAACGCCTGCCAGTGCAGATCGAACGCCCCGGTGAGCCCCGAGCGGCAGGAGCCTTCGCCGCAGCCGTGCTGATGCACGATCACCCCGCGAAGCGTCTTCACGCCGGGGGGGATCCACGCCGTGTGGATCACCGGGAACCGCAGGCCGCCCGGCTCCTCGGAGGCTTCGTAGCGGACTCGCTCGTACGGCGGCGCTACAGGCGGAAGATCATTGCCGTCCGCGAAGCGGATGGGCAGCACGGTCATGATCGCGCGCAGCAGGAAAATGCGGGCTGGCATAGTGGTGATGGCGAGACGTGGCACGGGGGGCCGGTCACCAATAAAAGCCCCCGGCGGAAGCCGGGGGACTCCTACTTCCGGCGGCGGCGTTCGAGCAGGCCCAGCGAGCCGAGCAGCATCGCGAGGCCGCTGCCGAAGGATGCGGGATCGATCTCGGGGACCGACACGGCGTCCGAAACGATCGCGATCTCGTTCCCGCCGAGGTAGTTGTAGTCGACACGCCAGTTCGCGTCTGGCAGGCCGGTCACCGTGGCAAACGTGCCCACCAGCGAATTGTAGTGGGCGATCACGTAGGCCAGCCCGCGGTCAAGCACGCCGGCCGTCACGTCGAGCGTCGAACCGGCTAGCGAGAGCGTGCCCGACACGGTGATGACATCGCAGGCGCCCGATGCGCCGAGATCGATGGCGAGGATGGCGCCGCTGGTGCCGCTGCCCGTGAGGTCGACGTTGCCGAGGAATGAGAGCGAACCGAGTGGGAGCCCAGGGCCTTCGTTGATGCCTGGCGCGATCGTGCCCCCTGCGCCGACGAGCGTGTCGCCCTGGATCGTGCCATTGTCGCCCCAGATCTGGCCACCATTGCCAACCAGCACACGGTTGGCGTCGATCAGGCCTCCGTCTGCGACGGCGAGCACGTTGAGAGAGCTGTCGCCCGTGGTGCCGGTGACGTTGGCCGACACGACGACGTCGGCCCCGGTGGCCTTCACGCTGAGCGTCGAGCCGCTCCCGGAGACGAACGCGACGTTGGATTGGGCAGACTTGTCGTAGCCGACATAGAAGTTTTTGCCGGCCCCCGTCAGCGTGGCCGTGCCACCGTCTGTGATCATGAACTGATTTTGAGAGCCCTTGTCGCCCACGCGGACGGTACCGTTCGTCGTGAAGCTCGAGCCTCCATAGACGCCGAATTGATTGCCGCTTGACCCGGCATTCACGCCGAGCCTCACGCCGCCGCTTGTGGCCGTGCTGCCGTTTCGGAGTTCGAAAGTGCCGTTCGTGCCGTCGACGCCGACGATGATGTTGCCGTTGGCGGAGAGCGAGCTGGCGAGGGCAACTATGACCTGGTTGTTATTGGCCGTGCTTCCGGAGCCGATGACGAGGTCGTTCGACCCAGTGAGACGCAGCGTGCCGTTGGTCGTGGCATAGCCGTCGGCGTAGCCGACATACACGGAGTTGTTGCTACCGCGGACGCCGACGGCGAACGCGCCCGAGTTGGTGAAGGTGCCACTGTCGGTGATGGTGAGGTAGTTGCTGCCCGAGGTCGCCAGGTCGGCAAGCGACGTGTTGACGATGTTCCAGGTGCCACCGTAGTTGTCCGCACCGCCCTGCTGGCCGCCGACGCCGAGGACGAGGTTCGTGGCGTTCACAGAGTGATTGGAATTGTAGGTGCCGATGTAGTTGTAGTCAGTCTGACCGGCGGTGGAGATCCCGCTCACCTGGATCGTGTTGGCCGTGATCGAGACCGATCCGCTGGTCGTGCCGATGAATGGATAGGAGTAAACGTAGCTGCCGCTGCCGTCGTAGCCGATGTTGAGCGTGTTGGTGACGTTGAGCGATACCGAGCCGCCCGCCCGACTGTCGAGGATAATGGCCCCCTGGTTGCCCGGATCGGCGGCCAGCGTCACGTTGTTGGCCGTGACCGACACCGGAGCCGAGCCGCCGTCATAGAGCCTCAGCGGAACGGTGGTCGCTTCCGTGGTTCCCGAGGCGACATTGATCCAGAGCTGGTCTGCGAGCGTGAGGTCACCGGCGCTGAGTTGGCTTTCGCCACCCGTCGGGCCCTCCACGAAGAGCGTCTTCGCCTGAGCGCCGGACCCGAGGAGAATGTTGGCGCCGCCGGCCGTGGTGAAGGCGTTCGTGGTGGCGTCAGGCACGCCGTTCGACCAGTTCCCCGTGCCGCTCCATGACAGTGCGCTGGAGGTTCCGGACTGCCAAAACGTGTCGGCCGCGCGGGCTGCCGTTCCGGTGGCGAGTTGGCTTACCGCCGCCGTCAGAAGGGCAAGTACAAAAGCGGCCCGATGTGCTAAAGCCTGACGACGATTCATGCTGCCAACTCCATGCATACTCAGACAAAGCTTTGCGACCGAACCGGCACCGCACGCGATCCCGAATGGCCGACTCGACGGCCAAAAGACTAGAACCGTGACACGCTGATTGTCTACACCCCCCCATAGCGGAAGTGGTATGCCCCCGGCCGCGTAAAGTCCGGGTGTCTTGCAAGCGATGGGCGTGCAAGCCCCCTTTTTACAAAGACTCTTAAGCGTTTTTGACGGCGATTTGCCCGCTGGAAAAACACCTGCCTACCTTTGCCGCGCACCTGGGCTTCCAGGGTATCGTGATTCTTCCTTTGCAAAGGGGTTCTTTATGAATCGCAGAATGTTTGCAGCAGTGGTGGCGGTTACCGCCCTCTTCTCCTCGTTCGACTCGGCGTTTGCCGGCAGTCCTTCCACGCAGACCGTGCGGATCAAGAATGTCGGTGCGGCTCCGGTGGCGGTGTTCGCGGCCAATGGATCCCCTACCGAAAGCCAGGTAAGGGCGGGCTACAAGCTCATCTCGCCGAACGGCGTTGCACAGTTTGTCATCCGGAAAGGAGCCGCGGTCGGGGTTGCGGCTGACCCGACGACGGCCGCCACGATGAAGGCAAAGACGGTCGTGAAAAACTCACTCCCGGTAGCGATCCTGCCCTTCACGTTCCCAAACAGTCGATTTGTCTACCTCGTCGCAACGGCCGGCGGGGCCAGCCCGACAATCAAATTCGCCGCTCCCGGCACCAGGTTCTGAGCCGGGGCAGGGCGAGGGGCCTTCCAGTAGGTTTTGGGGCTGCACGGTCGCGGCCCAGCCCCCGCCGCTCGCGGTCGATACGGCAACGGTGCGCCGCCCTGCCCTGCTCTCCCGTCCCCCGCATTTTCGGCGATCTGCTACGCGGTGTTGTCGGCGGTGGGGCAAGATGGTAGTCTCACCAGCCAGTACGACTGACCTCGTCAGCACTCCAGTCCGTTCGGGAGCTTGGGTTTGTGCATCCGGCGATGTCGCTCCAGTCGAATTTGAGTTGGTTTGAGCTCCCGATTCTCTGAGGTTCTTTTTTATGTCCCGGAAGATTTACGTGGGGAACCTGCCCTGGTCGACCACGTCCGCCGATCTTGAGGCGATGTTTTCCCCCCACGGTGCCGTGCGGGCTGCTGAAGTGATCTCCGATCGTGAGACCGGACGTTCGCGTGGTTTTGGTTTC
>CAMCQY010000135.1 GCA_945877135.1 Candidatus Kuenenia stuttgartensis | reverse complement strand
TCGAGAATACCGACGACCTCTTCCGCGGCCCGAATAACGTTCTCGGGGTCGCGCATAAATCACGCCTCGCGGCGAGACGGACGCAACGCCGCAAATCTCGCAGCCAACCCCAGCGCTGCTTTGACCCGCTCTTCGACCGTCATTCGGCGTTGAGGCAAGCTGAGTCGGCCACCTCGGTGCCAGAGATCGTCTCTTTCATCCACTCACTGACTGGGGACGTGCCCGTAAACGACAGCCCGCCAGAGACGGCCCCCGGCGCGGAGTGAGTGGCGGCGATCCGTGAAAGCGTTCACGGCGCTGCCGCGATCCGCACGGCCTGGCCGTCGCGGAATAGTTCGGGCTGCTTGATGACGATGGGGGTGTTTTCGTCGAGCCCGGATCGCACTTCGACAAACGCGGCGGATCGCAGGCCCAGATCGACCGGCCGCCGCTCGATCTTCCCGCCACGCACGACAGAGCAGACGGTGACTGCTGCGTCCCGCACGACGGCGGTCACAGGAATCACAATTCCCTCGGGCCGCTCGGCGAGCTGGATCGTGACGGTCGCGTACATGCCCGATCGCAACCGCCCCTCGCCGTTCGGCACGTCGATCTCGACGCGGAGCGAATGGTTGGACTCGACGAGTGCTCCGCTCGTGCGGGTCACGGTCGCGCGAATGGCCGGCCCATCCGCAGCCTGCACGCGGACCTCGGCCGGGTCGCCCACATCGACCTGACCTGCCTCGAGCTCGGGCACATCCACGAAGATCCGGACCGTGTCGGTCTGCGCCACCTCCAAGAGCGGTGTGCTGTTTGGCCCACTGACCGGCTGGACGAAATGCCCGGTGTCAACGTTGCGGCTCGTGATCGTCCCGGCATATGGCGCCTTGATTTCCGTGTAGCCAATCATGGTGTGGATGCGGTCTACGGCCGCGATGGCCACCTTATGCCGCGCCTCGGCGGCGACTTTGTCGGCCTCCGCTTTGCCGATCCTCGCCTGCGCCTCGTAGAAACCCGTGCGGGCGGATTGGCCTCGGGCAACCACCTCCTGCACGGCCGCCTCGGCCGCGCGGAGCGCGTTCAGCGTCTCCTCCTCGAGCTTCCGGGTGATCGCGCCCTTGGTGGCGAGCTCCTTGATGCGATCGTGCTCCGACTTCCCACGCTCGACATCGGCCTTGGCCCGGATGAGCCCCGCATCGACCTCCGCGATCCGCGACTGGGCGGTCTCGGCCGCCGCCCGGCTGGCCGTGATCGCCGACTCGGCCTGCTGCACCTCGGCCTGAGCCTGGGCCACGAGTGCCTCCTTCTCATGGAGCTCGTCGATCAGTTCTGGCACGGCGATCCGCACGAGCACGTCGTCCTTCTGCACCACGTCGCCGATGTCCACCTTCACCTCCTTGACGTAGCCCACGACCTTCGTGAACAGCGGTGTCCGCTCAAAGGCCTCGATCCGGCCGGGCTGCGTGGTCGAGAGTGTCAGCACCCGCCGCTCCGGCTTCGCGGCCGTCACCTCGGGTACGGAGGCTGCCTGGGGCGACGGCGGTGGCGGCTCATGCCGGCACCCCGAGACCAGGAACGCTAGGCACGTCACCAATGCAAACGCGGGCAGAAGTCGGGCGTTGTTCCCCATCATCAGGCTCCATCAGGCTGCTTGTTCGGCGAGCGCCGCTGCCGCGGTCGGCGTGAAGGTGGCGCTGTGCGGGTCGGTCGGATCGAGCGATGCGGAGACGACAGCGGCACGACGCTGCATGATCGCGAAGATGCCGGGCAGGATGAAGAGCGTGGCTGCGGTCGCGGCGGTCAGGCCGCCGATGACGGCCCGACCAAGCGGCGCGTTCTGCTGGCCGGCCTCACCCAGCCCCAGGGCCATCGGCAGCATGCCCGCGATCATCGCGGCGCTCGTCATGAGCACGGCCCGCAGGCGGCTCGATGCGCCGGTCACGGCCGCTTCGTGTGGCAGCCGGCCCTCGCGCCGCACCTGCTCGGCGAAAGTCACGAGCAGGATGGCGTTCGCCATGGCCACACCGATCGCCATGATCGACCCCACGAATGACTGGATGTTGAGGGTCGTGCCGGTGACGAAGAGCATGGCCACGACGCCGGCGATCACGGCCGGCACGGTCGACACCGTAGCCAGCGCCAGTCGAACGGACTGAAAGTTGGCCGTCAGCACGAGAAACACGACGAGGATTGCCACGGTCAGCCCCACGGAGAGGCCGCCGAGCATGTCGCCGAGCGGCACGATCTGGCCGCGGATATCGGTCGTGACGCCCTGCGGCGGCGGCCCGGCCCGGTCGATGGCCGCTTGCACCTCTCGGGCAACGGAGCCGAGGTCTTCGCCGTGGATGTTGGCCGCGATCGTGACCTGCCGTCGCATGTTGTAGCGGTCGAACTGTCCCGGCATCGTGCCGGGTTGGAGGGTTGCGACGTCCCGCACGAGCACCTGACCGTCGCCCGAATGATTGACCGGAAGGCGAGCCAGATCGTCGGCCGACTTGAGCGTCTGTACGCGGTCGTCGGGCGTGCGCAGGACCTGCCGGGGCACCTCCACCTGCACCTGATAGGCGATGCCCGACTTGGGGTCGGCCCAGTAGTTGGGCATCACGAACCGGCTCGACGATGTGGCCATCGTCAGGGCCCGCGACACGTCGCCCTGGGTGAGCCCCGCGAGCCCGGCCTTCTCGCGGTCGATCTCCACGCGGATCGTGGGGTAGTCGAGCGATTGGCCGAACTGGAGGTCGCGGAGCGCGGGGATCGAGGCCAGTTCGGCACGGATCGCCTCGGCATGCTTGCGGCTGTCGGCGAGGTTCGGCCCACTGACCGCGATCTCGATCGGCGTCGGCGACCCGAAGCTCATCACCTCGTTGACGATGTCGGAGGGCTCGAACGAAACCCGCAGTTCCGGGAGCGCCTCCGCCACCTTCGCCCGGAGCCGCTCCTTGAGGGCCTCGACGCCGATGCCGCCATGATCATGAAGATCGACGTAGAGGATCGCCTCCTCGGGGCCGCGGGACCATTGGTAGACCGCGTTCACGGGGAAGTTCGAGTGAATCATGCCCACGTAGCCGAGCGTGAGGGCGACGTTGTCCGCGCCGACCTCCTGCTTGACGAGGTCGATGACGTCGAGGGCGTACCGCTCTGTGCGCGCGATCTGGGTGCCGTCGGGAGCACGGATCCGGAGGCGAAACTGCCCTGCATCGACGAGCGGAAAAATCTCCCGTCCCAGCCGGGGCCCACACCAGGCAATCGCCCCGACGGCCGCCGCGGCGTAGGCTCCGACGACCAGCCAGCGCCCCGCCACGAGCTTCGAGACGAGCCACGCGTAGCCTCGGCGGAGCCGGCCAAACAAGGAGGCCTCGTCGTCGCCATGATGCATGTGCCGGAGGAGCCACACGCTCACCACCGGCACGAACGTGCTCGAGAGGATGTAGGAGCCGATCATCGCGAAGCCCACGGCCAAGGCCAGGGGCGCGAAGAGTCGCTGGGCGGCCCCCTGCATGAAGAAGGCCGGGATGAAGACCGCCAGGATGCAGACCATCGCCAGGAACCGTGGCACGGCCGTCTGGAGGTTGCCGAGCCGCACGGCCAGCGGCACGCTCTCGGTGCGGGCCATCCAAGCGTGGATGTTCTCTACTTCGACGGTCGCTTCGTCGACGAGGATGCCGATGGCGAGGGCCAATCCGCCGAGCGTCATGACATTGATCGTCTCACCCGTGAGCCACAGGGCCAGGATCGAGAAGCACAGCGCGAGCGGGATGTTGAGCACCACGACGACCGCGCTTCGCCAGTCGCGCAGAAAGACGAGCACCGCGATGCCCACGAGCACCGCCCCGAGCGCGCCCTCGACGACCACCGACTCCACAGCCCGAGTGACGTAGGGCGACTGGTCGAACTCGAAGCTCACCTTGATGTCGGGTGGCAGCACCCGCTGCATCTCTGGGATGGCCTTCTTGATGTTGGAGATGACGCTCATCGTGGAAGCGTCGGCCCGCTTGGTCGCGAGAATGTAGACGGCCCGCCGCCCGTTGGCGAGCGCATAGCCCGCCGGTGCGTCGGCAGCGTCGGTGACGGTGCCGACGTCCCGCACGTACACGGGCGACTCACCCGTGCGGATCGGGATCATCATCAGCGCCTGGGGGTCGCGGACGACCGAGTTGGTGGAGACGATAGGGTAGCTATCGCCAATCAGGAGGTTGCCCGAGGGGCTGATCGTGTTGCCCTGAGCCAAGGCCTTGACGACCTCGTCGGGCGACATGCCGTAGGCCTGAAGCCGCTGCGGATCGACCGTGATCACGATCGTGCGGGCGCTGCCGCCGAACGGCGGCGGAGCGGAGACGCCCGGCAGCGCAGCGAACATCGGTCGCACCCGAAATAGTGCGATGTCCTGGATCTCCGCGATCGAGCGGGTCTCACTCGAGAGCACGAGATAGCCGACAGGCACGCTGCCCGTGTCAAACCGCATCACGAACGGCGAGACTGTGCCCGGCGGCATGAAGGCCTGCGACCGGTTGACGTAGTTGATCGTCTCCGCCATCGCCTGGGGCATATTCGTCCCCGGATGGAAGTAGAGCTTCATCAGGGCCGTGCCCTGCACGTTCCGCGACTCAACGTGGTGGATACCGCTGATGTAGAGGAAGTGATACTCGTAGTAGTTGGTGAGGAAGCCCTCCATCTGCGCCGGGTCCATGCCGCCGTAGGGCTGGCAGACGTAGATCACGGGCAGATCGAGGCTCGGGAAGATGTCCACCTCCATTCCCCGCGGGAGGCCGGCGGGATAGGGAAGGCCGAGCTGCTCGCATATCGATCGGCCCACGGCCAGGAAACTGCCCAAGGCGATCGCCAGTACCACGACCATCACGGTAAGTGGCCGCCGCAGGGCTGTGGTGATGACGAATTGCATGCAGCGGAAAAGCCGTTGAACGGACGCGAGCGGCGGATTTCAGGCCTGCCCAGTCTCGCACGATTGCCCGAACTGCCGGCTCGCATCGCGTGGAGGAAAAATCCTTACAACCGCCGCAGTTTACCGCCGATCTACTTCTGGCGAAGCGCCAATTCCTCCCCTCCGGCGAGCACGTCGAAGGCTACGGCCCACCCCCCCGATAAAACCGTGGACCGATGAAACGATGGGCAAAGCGGCCAACCTCGCCGTCCTGATCATCGCGACCTGCGGAGTCGCAGGGGCGTCAGGCTGCGCAGGCACACGCCGCGTCGCCCGGGCGGTGCCGGAGGTCGCGGCCCCCGCGCCGTTGCTGGCAGCAACCGGCACATCTTGTTCACCTGCGAGCCTAGCGGCGGCTGGCCCCCAGAGAGTCGCCGCATTTCCGACCGTGGGCGAGCCGCAGGCCGTGTCCGATGTTCAGCTCATCTCGCACGAGGAGCCGCTGCCGCCGCCCCAGCCCCAAGTGACGGACGACGCAGAGCCAGATGCGCCGACAACGCCACCGTCCGGCGATCCGGAAACGGTACCTGCAGGGCCTGTCGTCACCGACACCTCCCTGCCTGTCCGCGATGTCACGATGGCAAATATTCTCGCTTCGGTGGCAGGCCGCAACCCAGAGGTCGGCTTTGCCAACCAGCGATATGCCGAGGCCTACGCAAAACTCATCGCGGCCAAGGCGCTTTGGTTGCCGTCGATCAACGCAGGCCTCGGTTGGAACAACCATGCCGGGCCCCTGCAGGCCTCCAACGGCACCGTGGGCGAGGCCAGCCGTAGCTCGCTCACGACGGGCCTCGGCGTGCAGACGATCGGTGCCGGATCGCCGGTCGTGCCCGGTCTATTTGCCAACTTTCATTCCGCCGAAGCCATCTTCCAGCCCCGAATCGCCAACCAGGCTGCCGCCGCTCGCGACGCCGCGGTGCGGACGACGATCAACGATCTCCTACTCGAGACCGCCCTGGCGTACCTCGAGCTCCTCCGAGCCCACCAATCGCGCGCCATAGCCGTCGACATCCGGGAGCATGCCGAGCGACTCGCCACGGCGACGGCAGACTTTGCCAGGAGCGGAGCGGGCAACGAGGCCGACGCCGACCGGGCTGCGACGGAGCTCTCGATCCGCCAGAACGAGGTCGTGCAGGCCGAAGAGGAGATCCAGGTGGCGTCGGCGCGGGTCGTCGAGCTCCTCAACGACGATCCGCGATTCGTGCTCGCCCCGCTCGAGCCGGCGATCGCCCCCGTCGAGCTCGTGCCGCTCGATGCGCCGATCCAAACGCTGCTGCCAACCGGGCTTCAGCGGCGACCCGAACTGGCAGAAGCCAGACACCTCGTCGGCGAAGCCGTCCAGCGGATGAAGATGGAGAAGTTTTCGCCCTGGCTGCCGAACGTGCTGATGGGTACGAGCTACGCAGCCTTCGGCGGCGGCGAGGGGAGTCAGATCGCCAATACCGCGGGCCGCTTCGACCTCGACGCCATCACCTACTGGCAGGTCCGCGGGCTGGGCGTCGGCGAATACGCCGCCCGGCGCGAGGCACGGGCGCAGCATGACCAGACCCGCATGCAGCAGATCCAGGTGATGAACCGGGTGAGCCGCGAGATTGTCGAGGCCCATGCCCAGATGCTGGCGCGGCACCGCCAGATAGAGATCGCCGAGCAGGCGGTCCGCCGGGCCACCGACTCCTTCGAGCGAAACTGGCTGCGGGTCCGCGACCTCGAAGGGCTGCCGATCGAGACGCTCCAGTCGATCCAGGCCTTGGATCAGGCGCGGCGGGAGTATCTCCGGGCGCTCGTCACCTACAACGCAGCCCAGTTTCGCCTCCAGCGGGCACTCGGCTGGCCAATCGACCTCGCCGCCACTCCCAAGGCAATTCCTTCAGACAGCGAGGGGTCTTCGTAGCGTTGACTTGACAGGCCTCTTCGGCGACACATCTCACTCCCTCAACCCCTGCCCCTTCGCCCACCCTCTCGCATCCAAGTCCAGCCGCGCGTGCTCAACGCGCTCGATGCTCCGCTGGCACTGATCTACTTCTGCCATGACGAGGCCTGGGGCTGCGCCCACTCTCGGGTCTGGCGGGTGTCTATCGAGCTGGGCCGCGCTGGTTTTTTGTAACTGGCGCAATTCCTGACAGAACCCGCTGCAACCTGAATGGTTGCAGCGGGTTCTGTCGTTTTATGCGGCGCCGTGCTGCCGGATGCGGACGCCTGCGGAGTCGCATTTTGCGTTGCAAGTGCGCTGCAATCTCCGCTGCAGCTTTCCAGCACCGCCTGTCCAGCCCCGGCGCTCCCTGGTTCCACCGCGCCGCCGCCAGCCACGACGTCCTCGAAGTTGTATTCCCGCGACATAGGATGGTGCTGCGCTGCGATGGCCTCTAACCCGTCGAATAGAGGTCCGGTTCCCTGAACCTGAACACCTGGAAGGAATTTGGATCCCCGTTGGGGTCTTCCACATGCCTGCCAGGCAACGCGATCGTCAAGAGCTTTGCCCGAGCCGGAATCGCTGGAAAACTCAGATCGTGCATGTTGTCACCGTCGTTCAGGTCGCCGATTTCCAGCGGCGCCACGGCAACGGTTTTTCCAAGATGCAAGTACGTTCATTCTGTGGAACGTCGGGTATCTCCGTGGCCGCCACCGATTCCTCGAACCGGCTCGCGTCGTTCTCGAACTACGGCGCGACGACCGTGCAGGTGGCCGCGGCACGACCCTGCCGCCCCCTCCTTCCGCTCCGCTCGAGCCCAACGATTCGCTGGTGACCGCGAATGCCATCACGCTGTCGAGCGGCACAGCGGCCCAGTCGGGCGCCGTCGGCGACGGCACGTACGGTGCCGCCGACGTCGATCTCTTCGCCATCCGGCTGGAAGCCGGTGCCGCGCTCACGGCGCGGATCGACGCGGCCAGCCTCGCCACGCCTTCGACACTCGATGCATACCTGCGGGTGTTCAATACCTCCGGCACCCAGGTCGCGTTCAACGACGACACCAACGGTTCGACCGACAGCATCGTGTCGTACACGGCGCCGGTGTCCGGCATCTACTACGTCGGTGTTTCCTCCTACGGCAACAGTTCCTACTCCGCGGCGACCGCCGGCAGCGGCCTCGCGGGGCAGACCGCGGGCGCCTACACGCTCAACCTTTCCGTGGCCGCCTCGCCGCCCGTCGCGGACATCATCGACGTGACACCGGACCCGCGCACCACGTCTGTGGGCGCCGTGCTCGTGCGGTTCGACCGGGCCGTCACCGGCTTCGACGTGTCCGACCTGTCGCTCGTGCGGAGCGGCACAGCCGTGCCGCTGTCCGGGGCGACCGTCACCACAGCCGACAACGTGACCTGGACGGTGGGCGGGCTCGACCCGCTGACGGCGACCGCGGGCACCTACTCGCTCACGCTAAACGCCGCCGGCAGCGGCATCGTCTCGATGGCGGGCGGCGTGGCCCTCGCGGCGTCGGCTTCCGACTCGTGGAGCGTGCAGGCGGCAGGGCTCGTGGATGCCGGCGATACGATCGCCACCGCCGCGGTGGTGGGGATCACGTCCGGGGCACTGCGTCTGTCGGGACAGGTAGGTGACGGCTTGTATGGCTCCCGGGATGTCGATCTCTACCGGGTGACGCTGGCCGCGGGGCAGACGCTCGTCATCGATATCGACGCCCAGTCGCTCTCCGGCTCGTCGACGCTCGACAGTTATCTCCGCGTGTTCAACGCAGCCGGGAGGCCATCAAAACAACCTACGTGCAGGTGATCGCCACACTGCACTGTCAGACCATCGTTTCCGGGACTCTCGTAGGGCGCCGCGCACGGCTCTATGACGCCGACGCCCTGTCGGACGATTTCCTCTCGAGCAGCCCGGTCGAGCCCGACGGCACTGCTGCTTTCTTGTTCGACCTGTCCGCGAGCCGGAGTCTGGACTCGCTGTTCGAGAGCAAGCCCGACTTGTACTGCGTCGTGTCGTCGAACGATGGTCATGTCCTTTACCGCTCGAACATCCATGCCAACACGGACTTTCTGAGCATCGACCCCGACAGCGGTGAGCAGCACCGCACGATTCAGAGCGAGTTCCACGAGGCGTGAGCAGCCTCGGCTACGCCTCGGCCACCGCACAGGGCTGGTCTGTTGGAGGGCAAACACCTAACTTAAAAACTGGCGTCATTCATAGGGGCAGGTCAGTTCATCAGCCGGGATCTATTTGAGGAGGTGCCATTGACCGGGCTGTCCTTCTGATCCTTCACCCGATCGTCGCCATGACGTCGGCCAGATACCGCTCGATTTCCGGCGGCAGACCGCCGGCCCGGATCGCCTCGTCCACCTGCAGGCGGAGGGCTTCGACGCACTCGTCCGGGGTCGCATCAACGGGCAGGTCGATGACGGCGTCGAGCGTCACGTGCGAGTCGCCCGTCAAGAGGTGGAAGAGCTGGGCGATCGAGGCCATGAGCGGGCTCCCCGTGCGGGCGGCGGTGTCGTCGAGCAGCGTGCCTACCAGCGTTGAGTTGAGCGCCAGCCGCCGCCGCACCTCGGCGGCGGTGGCGGCCCGGAAGCCGGGTTCCTCCTTGAGCGATTGGAAGCGGGCCGAATCAATCACGAGCAACTCGAGACGGTTGGCGGCCCGCGTGGTCACGGTGGCCACGGCCGGCTGGCCCCGCCACATGCCGATTTCGCCGAGCACGGTCGGGGCGGCGAGCACGGCCACCTGTCGGGGCTCGGCCGGCGCGGGGGCATGCATCACGACCAAGGGCGC